>DATIJN010000156.1:0-2810 GCA_035478615.1 Saccharimonadales bacterium (SeqCode) | reverse complement strand
ACGACTGGTAAGACCGGAAACAATTTCTATTGATTTTTTTGGCAGATTAAGAACATTTGAAACAACTTCTATAACTTCTTTATTGGCTTTGCCGTCTTGAGCCGCTGCTTTTACAAAACATTTTAGTATGCCTGATTTATCTAAACATAGAGTATGTTTTCCTGATTGAGGAACTACTTTTAATTGAATGATTAATGCCACTGAAATCCTTTTTTGCAGATAATGTTTTTCATGTTTTAAGATTAGCATAGATCATGTAAAAGCAAGATATTGAACTTGTAAAAGCGCAGAAATTCGGTATTCTTAAAAAGTATTGCTCTTTGAAGATATTTAGGCAACGACATGGAGAGATGACTGAGTGGTTAAAAGTGCTCGCCTGCTAAGTGAGAGCTCTGGAAACAGGGCACGAGGGTTCGAATCCCTCTCTCTCCGCCAGTCTTCGCCCGTTGGGCTACGCCTAGGCGCAGCCAGGAAATAGAAAATAGACATTAAACCTAAATAAATTTTATTGCGAAGACTGCCTCGGCGTAGTTGTAAACGAAGCCTGGGCAATAAAATCTCATTAGTAATTCTTAGAAATCTATAAAAAATATGCGCCCGTAGCTCAGCTGGATAGAGCGTCAGACTACGAATCTGAAGGTCAGAGGTTCGACTCCTCTCGGGCGCACCAGCTTTCGCTCTAACGAGTTACGTCTAGCATGGTTTACCCGCCCTAGCTCGCAGAGCGATGGAGGGCCAATATAAAGCGCATTAAAAAAACAATCAATAATATGTTCGGCAATCAAAATGTTTCAATTAAAAAAATTAATTTTATTATATATTGTTATTTTTAAAAACTATCTTTTATAGTGAAAAAGATACCTGATGTGGGTATTGATGTAGGGGATTGCTATGAAACATAGTTTTATATTCCTTTGTACGTATTTTTTTTTATCATGCTCTTTAACGTTGGCAATGATGAGTCGGTCTGTAACTTCAGCGATAATTCCTGTATTACAAAAGACAACTGCGATAATACCTTTTTGCCAACACAATTCTTTTTCTTTGACAAATTATAATACGCAGAAAAAAGAATTATCTATTTTTACCTCAGTTGATGAAGTTAATAAAGAATTTAAAAACATAAAATGTGCATTATCTCTTCATCAACGGGAATCAATTAAACAATTTTTTAAGCAATATGAAACAGAATTAGATGCTTATACATACAATACATTATTTTATTCATGCAAAAAAACTTGTCGATTACTGCATATGACAGAATCAGAAGCAATAGAACATTTTTCTCAAAAACTCATTGATCTTTCGGATAAATTACAGTCAGAAACAAATATGAAACCTGAAGTCTTTGCTTTAAGACATTTTATTAATCATTCAATTTCAAGTGGTTTGCATGTTTCGGTTTCTTCAGCAGATCGAGTGCTTGGAAAATATCCTATTTCCACATTAGGTAAATATGTTTTTATTTTAAAAATGATTGTATTGGGAAAAGAATTTCAGGATGCAGCTCCTGTTATTCAATATCAAACTTTGCTTCATGAATATCGACATTATTTACAAAATATAAATGGTATTACTTTTGAACCAAAACCTTTAACCTTACAAGAAATAAAATTTTATCCCACAATGATTACTGAGCAGAAGAAAATCAAAGGTAATGCATGGAAAATTTGGGAGTATGATGCTGATTATTTTGCAATATCACATATAACATGTCCCATGTGCTTGAAAATTTTTCAAATTATTCGATATAACTTTGACCAAAATGAAGGTTATTTTTTAAGAGATGATATGGAATCTTTTATTCAGGTGGCCAGCTTTAATACATGCTGTCCTGCGCATAGCATAATTCCTGGTGATGATGATCACAATGATATTGTTCAAAAACTTTCAGACCTCTTAGATTTATATGAAAATGTGCCGATAAAATCCTACAATGTCTTTGCGCTTATAGTAAAATATGATAAACAATCAGGGTCGCTTTTAAAACATATTCCTACATTTTTCAAAGATGTAGCTTGCAAAATTGTTCAACGCAAAGAATTTGAAATATATCTTGCAGCAAAATTGCTTAAAGAGTTGGATATACGCCAACAAAGTAAGCAATATGAAAAAGATAATGAGCAAGGAAAATATAAATTACTTGAATCTGGTACATCAAACACATCAAAAATAATATAAAATAATGAAAATATTATTTTAAAAAAGGAATTTCAAGCATGCGCATTTCCGTTATACTATTATTTGTATGTTCAATTGTGTTACTGGCAGTGTATAGTATTTATTTTAAAAATAAAAAAAGTGAATTTATGAATCCTGATTGTGTCTTTTGTAAAATAATAGATAGAAAAATTCCAAGCAAAATAATCCAAGAAACTGATGATATTATAGTAATTCAAGATATTCAACCAAAAGCTCGTATTCATTATCTTATAATTCCAAAGAAACATATTGCAAATATTCAATCATGTACCAAGCAAGATCAAGCCTTGTTGGGATCTTTATTGCTTATGGCAAAACAATTGTCGCAGGAATTGGATGGATCGCAAGAATTCAAGCTTATTTCAAACAACGGCGCTTCTGTTGGACAAAGTGTGTTTCATATTCATATGCATTTTTTATCAGGCAGTTCGTTTCAAAAATATGAAGTATAGATTTTACTTTGTGACTGTATCTAAAAATTCTTGCAATTTTCTTTTAAATAATTGTTGTTCTTTTAGGTGATAAGTTCCATGGCTTTCATGCTCAATCCACCAAGAATAAGGATGCTTAACTTGCTCAGCAATTTTTTGAATTGGTTGAACTGGAAC
>DATIJN010000155.1:0-2069 GCA_035478615.1 Saccharimonadales bacterium (SeqCode) | reverse complement strand
AACGCGCATTGAACCAATAAAACTTTGCAAAGAAGACGATAAATACGCTGTAAAATCTTGAACATGTTTAGTTGAAAATGATCCTAAATTATTTAATTGTAGTTTAACTTGCGTAGAAAATGCTTGTTGAGCTTTTAAAGCATTATTTTCAACATTGCTGTAAATTTCTTGCATTTTTTCAACGCGAAGTTTATCGTATGCTTCTTCTTCTGGAGATAATGCTTCCTGAGCATCTTGCTCTGTTTCATCATCACCGGGTTCAAAAAGTTCCAAAAACAAATCACTATTGGTTACTAATTCAACAGCCCAATCTTGATATCGATCTAAATATATTTGTTCAAGTTGTGAAACATCCTCACCTTGGTTTTTAAGAGTAGTAATAGCTTTTTTAAATTGCACATACCACTCAACATAATGCTTTTGCTCTTGCTGTGAGAGTGTCCCATTTTCTTGAGCATCAGCTATTAAAGTATTAAGACCGTTTGATGATTCAAGCAACAGAGTATCTGTTGATTCTTGTTGCGCTTGCACCCAAGACTGAGATAAAAATAGCAAACTTAAACATACAAGATTTTTATACATCTTCATTCTTTTTTCCCTTTTTTATGTATCTGTAAAATTACCAACCAAAACTACAAAATAATTTTTTAAAAATAAAGAGTTTGATTTTTCATTATCGTATAGAAAAAAAAAGAACCTATGCTATATTTCTCAAGAAATAAAATCCAATATAAAAAAGGAGTTGTATGTCTATAAAACAAAATGTATTCATTAATAGTTTTCTGTTCACGATGTTTCTAGGAATTTCATCACAAACAATACCAAGTCTGTCTATTGATAGCAAAATCGAATGTTACAAAAATCAGCGTGATGGTGCACGACAACTTCTGGAATATCTTTTTATTGCTCAGCCTGCTAATGAATTAAAACAAGCTTCAAGCAAAGCTCAGGTGTATATGATTCTTGCTGGTGCACTTTTTATGGCACGCACAAGTATCTATGATAGCATTTATGGGCAAAATCAACCAAAAGGTAGCTTTGTAACAACATCAGGTAACTCAACAAAAGGAGACAACTCAAACGCTTTTAATCTTGCTGCAAACTTAGCAGGACTCGCTGTATCTGGTATAACATACCAAGCTTACTGTAACTATCTTGAATCAAATATTCGCAAGAATACTATGATTAAATTCTTGCAAAATTGGCCAAAATATCGCAGCTATGTTCCAGATGAATTTGTAGCAGCATTTGACGAACTTGCACAATATTATAACGATAACCATAATTCTGTAACCGATGAACAAATCAACGAAATGTTTGAAATAATTCAACATTTAATCGAACACTATTTTGAAAAACGATATCCAAAAGCAAAAGACGTTGATCTTTTAGGAACATTTAAAACATTTACCGATATTGGAAAAAATTTAAAAGGTTAAGTTTAAAACGTGCAAGTTTATCTGCATAAAAAAAGCCCGCTGTTATTGCAGCGGGCTTTTTTATTATTTCTTTTTCAATGTTGGGAATAAAATCACATCTTTAATTGATGTTGTTCCCGTAAGAAGCATGACCATACGATCAATGCCAATTCCAAATCCAACCGTTGGCGGCAGCCCATATTCAAGAGCCATAATAAAATCAGCATCATAATGATGCGCCTCCACGTCCCCTGCAGCTTGTGCTTTTACTTGTTCATGAAAACGCTGTGCTTGATCAAATGGATCATTCAATTCATCAAATAAATTTGCCAGTTCCAAGCCAGCTACAAAAAGTTCACTACGAGATGCAAGATCTGCATTCTTTGGATCACGTTTTGCAAGCGGTGAAACTTCTATAGGAAATCCAGTAACAAACGTTGGTTGTATCAATTGTGATTCAACTGTTTCTTCAAACAAAAGATAGATTTTTTCCTGAAGCGTCATGCCAGATTTGGGCAATGTAATTTTTTTAGATTTTAAAAGAGCATCAATATGTTGCTCGTTTAGATCCTTATCTGACAAATTGTTATATTTTTTAACAGCATCATGCAACGTAATGCGCTCAAATGGCTTACCAAAATCAAGTGTATG
>DATIJN010000154.1:0-6913 GCA_035478615.1 Saccharimonadales bacterium (SeqCode) | reverse complement strand
TTTTTCATCAATAACTACATATCCAGCAGATGTAGAAACGCGTCCGTTGGGAATATTTAAAACAAATGTTTCAGCAAAAGTTCCTTTGTTGGGTTGATATTGAGGATATTTTCCAAAAGGTAATGGTTCAAAATGAAAAGGTGTTGCATCTTTGAATTTAGTATAACCGATAGAATCGCCATATTTTCTTAAAAGAGTTTCAATTGAAATCATTTTAAAGTCCCTTAAAACGGGCACATCGTATGCAGCAGAAATAATTGAAATATTAAATATTGTATATAATAGAATGAATGATTTTTTTAGTGTAAACATACTTCTCTTTAAATTTTTTAAGTTAGCGGTGGAAAAAGTCCCTATTTTGCATAAGAATTTTTTAATCTGTTAATATAATTTGGTTAAAATTTCCAGATTTCATCTGATGCTTCAAGTAGTGACTTTATTGCATATTGACCTTCATTTTTTAGAAACCAGAAATTACATGCTCCATAAATAGTTAAATTATTTTTTTGAGCAAATTGAACAATGGCTGCTCGCACTGTTTTGAGCATCCAGTCATCACCACACATAACTCCATGGACATCCAAGAGTGGATAGTAAAGTTCTAAATCTCTAAGTACTGCTTCTGTTTCATGATCTCCATCGATAAAAATCATATCAAAGCTTAATCTAAATAATTTGAAAATTTCGATTGCATCTTGTGATGCCTTTTTAACAGGAATAATTATATCAGTAAGTCCTGCATGTACCACATTGCTTAAAAATGGTATATATCTTTGATTGTGGTAAGAAGCATAGTTCGTAAAATCCCAAGTGTCTATCGCATACAATTTACCATTTTTAGGCAAAAGTGATGCAATATGACGGGTAGATAGTCCATAATCAGAACCTATTTCTATAGCATTAACAATGTTGTTTGATGCAAATAATTTTGCAATATATTGCCAGTTAAGATAATAACCAGCAGGGTTGTATGGTTCTATGTTAGATAATGTATTATATGGATATGGCAATTTTGAAACATCAATATTTGCAGTATCAATCAAAGATATATTTTCATGATATTGCTTATAATACGGAAAATAGTTTATATAGTCTTCTTTGAAAAAGCGGGGATCATTTCCCAACGATGCAAATGATTCATATGGATCATTTCCATTATAAAAAGGACTAAATCCTTGTAATTCAAACATAACAGTACAAAGAATCATTAATCTCAACACCGGTAGATCGTTTTTTTGCATATAAATCCTTTTTTTTATGCATTTGCATTGATTGATGGCCTGTTGATAACTTTTTTGTCGCGAGGCAATCTACCATAAAATTTTATTTTTTTTAACTTAATAATGATGAAATTATGTGAAATTTGCCGTACATTATTTTTTATTAATAAAAAAATGAGGATTATTTTATGTTTGTAAAAAAAGAATATGTTATTGCTTTGGCTTTTTTTTCTATGACACAGGAATTATGTACTTTTTTCAACAACGTAGATGCTGCCGATATTGCAGCAATTGAAATTGATCAAGAGAGTTTTGAAAAAGAAGTTTTGCAAAGTGATTTGCCGGTCATTGTTGATGTTTATGCAACATGGTGTTTTCCTTGTCAAATACTCAAACCTATCTTTGCACAAGTTGCTCGTGAATTTAAAGATTCATGCAAAATGGTCATTATTGATTATCATAAAAATATTGAGTTAACTTCAACACTTGAGATTCGATATTTTCCAACCATGCTTATTTATTTTAAGGGTAAAATAATTGACAGGTTTGAAGGTTTCATGGGAGACAAAGAAACATTATCTGATTTTGTGCAAAAAGTAATAGATACTGCGCAAAATTAAATTTTTTTTTCTTATATTATTTTACCGATGGTTTATAATCCCATTTGTTATACCATCTAAACAATCTTGAAGGAACATCATCACTTGATGCTCTATAATCATTTTCTATCCCGCTGAGAAAATCAACATGATATGGGATGTTGCTTTGATCTTCATATACTGATGGAATATGGTAGGAAAAAGGATATCCCAGATATTGAGCTTGATCTTTAATTGCCTCTTTAAAAATAGGATTATTTTTTATATCGAGTAATGCATCCATATCTGCCCGACGCTCATGAAAATCCCACCATGTTTTCATAAGTAGATCATAAGCATGGTCAATATCATCCAAACTTATACCCTTTTTTGCTAAAAGGTCATGATCGTATGCAGCTTCTGGAGATAAATTCTGTGTAAGATTCAAATTTTTTCTCATTAAGCTTTTAACATAGCCTTTAACTGCTCGTTCAAAAATAATATCTTTATGTTGGATATGAGAAAGTTCATGTCGCAATGCGCGTACAATCTCTGCATCATTTTCATCAAAAATATCTGGCTGAATTTGAACCAACGATTGCATAGCTATCATTCCTCCACAATCATCGGGATCTATTGTTGCTAGTTTTCCTTGAAATCCGAAATCTTTCAATAATTGTTTAACGCGTGCAATGTCTTTATCTGTAACAGTAAAACTCTGTTGCGTTGGGGTATCTTTATGATCATGGGTTGCTCTTCTAAGCTCTCTTTTTTCCAAATCTTTCACCCATGTACCGCGTATGTCTGGCTGCGATGCATATATTTGATCTTCTTCGTTTTTAAGTTCTTTTTCAGCTTGCTGCATATAAAAAGTAAGCTCTTGAGGTGATATTTTAAGCAAATTTATTATTTGAGATCTTAAATAAGCCTCTTGTTCTTGCAGTTTTTGTTTGTACCAAGCTTCACGAGTCATTCCAGTTGGTGGTTGTAAAGTACAAAAATTACGCTCTCCGAGTGGAAAGATATTACTCATATCCCTGCAAGTTTTTTCAGATATTTTACGATTCCATTCCTGATCTTCTTGATAATCACGATACCATTGAAGGGCAGTATATGTTGATAAACCTGTGCCAGCCAATGCAGCTGCTGATTTCTTGGGATGAGTTTTGATAGTTTTAGTCCAGCCACTTAAAGCTTGCCTTGGTCTTTGGCAGAAAGGTGAACTTTTAAAGGAACTATTATTTTCATGGAATATTAAAAATAGTGCTGAATATAGAAAAAAAGCGTTGATATTTAGTAATTTCTTCATAGAGTCCCCTTTAAATTCCGACCTTTGGTTCAGTAAGATTTATTATAGAGTAACACAAGAAAGCTTTTAAAATAAAGGATTTCCTCTACATTTTAGAAAAAAAGTGCCTGTAGAATTGCTTTTTTTTGCAAAAAACATTAAAAGAAATATATTCATTTAATAATAAACATTCCTAGTTATGGGGTTTTATGGCGACATTTAAAAAGTTCTATGTATTTCTTTTTCTCTTACAAGTAATTTCCATGTATGGATCGCAGGGAACGTTCCAGGCACATAATTGTTGTGTATGGTACAATGCAATGAAGGGACAAACATTAGGACATTATTACGCAGGAAATGATCAAATAGAAGAACTTGCTGCATGGATACAACATGGTGGAAATTGTAGTTATCAAACAAATTCTCTTGATAAATTTCCTGGAACAACTCCTGCTCATATGATTTTATATAATTCAAAAATTAATTGTTACGATCAGTATAGATTGCTGCAAATGATGCTTGCTCAAAATCCTGAGCTTGTTCATATTCAAAAAAATGATGGGGAAACGCTTGGACATATAGCTGCTAAACAGAGAAAGATTTATATTTTATCGCTTCTAGCACAGTATGGTGATCATTTTGAAAAAAGAGATAATCAGGGCAATTCTGTTATGGATTATACTTCTTCTATTTTTAATTATGAGACAAGACAACGCGCTTGTTCAATTGTTTATCCATTAATGCGTCAACATTGGTCTGAGTATTACGTTCAATGCAGGTATAATGTTGATACAACCACTCAGGGTAACGATACGTTTGTTCAGTGAAAGAATTATAAAAAGCAGGAGGCTTTTGGCCTCCTGCTGATTTTTTAAAGAATGAATTTCATCAGATTTATTCTACTTTGTCTTCAGGAAACATGTTTAGATAATTATTAACTGTTTCAACAGCTTGGTAATATTTCGTAATGCCATGTACATGATTGTCACTCTTTAACCTTTTTACTTTTCCTGTTCTAATTCGTTTGTGATAAAAAGCCAATCGACCTTCATAGCGTGCTTTATATAAAAGTGCATCTCTGTATTCTATGTGGGTAGGACGATGAATATGACGACCATGTTGATCATACAATATCCCGTGTTCCCGATCATTGAGCGGAAAAGTAGCAGATGATAACAATATCAATGCAACCGCAACTAACCTTTTATGAAACTTCATTATAGCTCCCTTTAGGAGTAAATGTTTCTGTAAAATAAATAGATTTATTGTTCTTCTTCAATAGGACCGCACTGACAATTAGGATTTGCATACTTCATTAATTTTCTAACTGCATCGGCGTAATCAACATAAGTTGGAGGTAATGTGCCAGGTTTAGTATTGTTTAGTGATGTTCTATATTTATATATTTTTTTAACATGTGTTAATGCAGAGTTATATTCTTTTTTTGCTTTATATTTATCATAACCTGGTTTTAAAATACCATGACCGCCTTGTCCATACATTTGTTGACGATGCACCACATTGGAATCTTGGTTTTTATATATTCTAGGTTGTGCTAATGGTTGGCGTTGTGCAGGTTTTTTATAAGTACTTCCCATGAGTCCAGGTTTTGTTAATCGTTTTTCTGCAACAGCATCTGAGTTTGGCTGATATGTAGCAATTTCTAAGCTTGGTTGCATTAAATAAGGATTTAGATCATCATCATTAGCAACATCTGAAGCAGATGGTCGTCCATAAGCATCAGGTCGTTGTCCGTAAGCATAGGGATTGCTTGCGGCGTCTTTATTTCCAGTTTTAAGTGGTAAAGTTATGGCTGATACCAATAGTAGCAGTGCAATAAGAGTGAATTTTGTATTTGTTTTCATTAATGGTCTCCTTTTTTTATTTTTTGTAGTAGAACATAGATAGAAAATAAGCCTATTTTTGTGTGATAGTCAAGAAGCAATTTAGTGGCTCTCTAGAATTATGTTTACGTAGGGTGTAAGTTATAAGCATAAAAATTTTTTTAAATCGGTTAGGAATTGGATGTTGAACCGCACATTAATTGCATATTTTTATATTTTATTTGGTTTACTACTTATCATCATCGTTGGTGGTGAATTACTTTTTAAATTGCTTTGTATTTTCATTGGTATCATATTTGTAGCTCGTGGTCTTGCGCAACTTGGTGCAAGCAGGGTGGCATCACACATGAATTCTCGATTTTTTTCTGATGATGATTTTCATCAATAATTTTTATTTTTGTAAAGGAATATAGATATGAGTTTTTCTTTGTTTAAAAATGCAACTAAATTTGCATGGAACGAATTATATAAACATATTGATACATGGTTTATGTTGTGTTTAAAAGTATTTATTATGGTACTTGCTATTATGATAGGAACTCTCTTTCTTGGTGTGGCAGTAGCATTTTTATTTGGTCGATTTATTGTTGCTTTCAATATTTTACCCAGCGATATAGTTTTACTTATGCAATCAGGTCTTGGCATTTTACTGGCAATTTTTGTTTTCTTTATGTTGGTTAAATTAGTAAATATTGCATATATACCAACAGCAAATGCACTTGATGTTGCTCAAGGAAAGAAAATGCGAAATTTTAAATACAAAATGACATCGGGTACTTTATTGCTTGTAAATATTTTAATGATGCTTATCATTATGGTTGGATTAGTTTTATTAATTATTCCTGGAATTATTTTTGCTGTTCGATTTTCTTTTGCGCCTTTTATTGTGCTTGATGAAAAATATGGTGCATTTCAAGCAATGTCTAGAAGTTGGAAACTGACTGAAAATAAATTTGTACAGCTATGTCCTATTGTGGTGCTCGCAGGCATTTTTCAATACATTCCTATCATTAATCTTCTTAATTTCTTTTTTCCTTTTACAAATTTAATAATGTCTTTTGCATATGTTTCATTGAAAGAAGAATAAGTATAATTGACATTGCAGCTTTTTTTATTTTAATGTGGATAGAAGATAAAATATGTCCATATGTTCAAAAAAAGGAGTTCTATGTATAATAAGAAATTTTCTTTAGAGTCTGCCTATAGTAGCGGCTCAAAAGTTGTTTTCAATTATTTTTTCTTTTTCTTTGCAACTATTGTTATCAGTTTACTTGCATGCGCAGCTTATTTAGCAGTACTTGGAGTTATTGATTTCTTTGCATTGCGACATCATGCTGCGGCATTGCTTAATATGTTTCAACATGTTTTTACTGAACCTACAGGTCCATTGCATTATGGAGGAACAAGTATTTCAGAAGCTATTAGAGCTCATTTACCTGCAGATATTGCAAACCAAATAACTAGTCCTGATGTTGTATCTTTTGATGTTTCTGGTTATGAATGGGGATATATTTTCTCTTGGTTAATACCAACTGCATTGGTATTCAAATTGTTTCTTGATCTTATTTCAATTGGTTGGACAAAAATTGCACTCGATCTTGATTCAAGAAAACATGTTTCTCTTTCTTATATTTTTAAATATTATCACTTTGTACCACGTGTATTCTGTGTGAACTTAATTGTTGGGTTTTTAACAATTCTTGGCGCATTGTTATTTATATTGCCAGGTATTTTTGTGTATGAACGTTTACGTTTTGCTCGATATTTTATTATCGATAAAAATTTCGACATGATGAAAGCTTTACGAGCAAGTTGGAATTTAACAGACGGATCAGTAATTCATCTTTTTGGATTTACGCTGATTTCTATTATTGTTAAAAGCTTGGGACAATTATTAATTTTAGCAAATCTGTTTACAATTCCGCTTCAAAATCAAGTTGAAGCAGATGTATATCGTCAAATGGTTTCATCAAAATAAGATTT
>DATIJN010000153.1:0-5101 GCA_035478615.1 Saccharimonadales bacterium (SeqCode) | reverse complement strand
AATCCCTCCTATTTTTCCCCAAAATTCTTTTGCCAAAAAATACATAAAAATTCCCGCCAAAACTACTCCAAGTCCTATCATCAATTTGGTGGCAATAAGTGCATTTGCCCCAACAAACATAAACACAGCACCCACATAGTAGGCAAGGGGTGCATAGAAATTAAAAATAGGATACCCATATCCATAACCGAGGTCACTTACCCAACGCACAGGAAACATGCCGTCAGCGAGTGACTTATGCATTTCAAAAACCCTTGCAACCTGAGTATCATCATGCATCGGGAAAAAACCTGCAGTTGTCAATGGACGGACTGCCCAATACGATAGCATTAATACCAAAATGGCCGGAATTGCTTTAATTAAATATTTCATCACTTTTTTACAAAATAAAATATTTGAGTCAAGTAAATAATTACTACAAATAAACCAACTAAGGAAATTATATCGCTTATCAATCTTTCAGATGTTTCTGAAAAATTTAAATCAATCCTGTGATTTCCGGTCGGAACGTTTATCTGCATTAAGCCTTTTGGATTGCTATATGAAATTGGAATTTGTTTACCATCAATAAATGCATTCCAACCCGGATAATAAATTGTATTTAGCTGAATAATTGAATTTGTCTTTAACTCACTTAAAAAATTAATCTTCTTACTATTTGTATTTAAACTGCTAATGCCCCCTATACCTTTTATAATCTCTGCTTTTTTGTCTCTATTTATTCGTGGCTTTTGCTTTACCCAGAGGGGCATCAATTCATCAGATGAAGTAGTAGTTGCGTCATTGGTTAAATAATAACCATCTCCTTTATCAAAAACTCTTTCCGGTTTTGCGTGAGGGATTATCAGAATAATTGAGAGCAAACAGAGCCCAAATGCAAGATATTTAAAAAGATTTTTTTGCGTCCACAAGAATCCGGCTAGCAAACTAATTAGAAAACCAATTTGGGCTAGAAGTGTCCATGGATAATTTATTTCATGAAGTAATGGTATGACTTGCCAAATTGCTTTTGTAAAAGAAAACATCAAAAGCGTTAGAACAAAAACAATTCCAATTATCACAAATGCAAATATAAAATTGTTATCTTTTGAAATTTTTTTTCTCTTGACCAGAGAATAAATTATCAGAATTAAGACGGTAATCAAAACTACGAGATGTCCAATTCCTATTTGATAAGAAAAACCATTCGGTCCATCAGGCAAACCATAGCCCCAATTTGGAAGTAAAAGTTGATTTAGTTGTACAAAATATATATTCCTGTCTGCAATTGGTGTAATAGATAATGCAATATAATGCTTTTCCAAAAGAGCTGGCAGCCAGAAAAAAGCTGACAGAGCATAACTTAGGAGTATGAAAATTATGCTATTGATATAAGATTTATTTTTGACCAAAAACATCTTTGCAGCAATAAAAGTAAATAAAATAGGCGTAAAAAGAAGCGCCATAATATTGTGAGTAAGAATGAGAAGTGCGTAAGAAATCGATCCGAAAACAATATAAAATTTAGTATTTATGTTATCCAAAATCTTCAGTGCACAAATGGCAATAAGAGGAAAAAGTACAAATGACAAAGACTCTCCTATTGATCCCCTTGCATACAAATCAACTATTCTATATGGCAGGTACACATAAAAAATCGCGCTTATGATACCTGCAGTTTTATTTTTCCATAATTCTGTCGAGAAAAGATACATGGTGATTGATGATAATACAACGCTCCCTGCAAATAAAAATTTGATACTATCCACAAAACCTAATTTAAAAAAATGAAGAATAATTCCAAGATAATATGGAGCAGGGTAAGTAAAATTAAAAAGCGGATAACCATAACCGAAATTGAGATTTCCGCTGTAACGCACAGGGAATTGATGATCACGCAGACTCCGGAACATATCACCAAGTCTCACTACAGCCCATTCTCCGTCGTGAGTTGGAAAGTAACCAGGATGAAAATAAGGCAAAATAATGGGTAGGGAAATTAAAATTGCCAACAAAAAAATAAATGTAGGTTTGTATAATTTCTTAATCATAGAGATATTATTTTATATGCAATCCTGCCGTCCGGAAATTTTATCTCTTTCTTCAGGATGCTTTCTTTACCCGAAACTTCATCAGGGGTTCCAATTATCAAACTTTTCCTTTTTATTAATTGCTTATCCGTTATATTTACAAATTCATATTTACCTATCCTTCGATAAAATCTATCAACAGTTCCTTTACCTGAATAATTCCAATTTTTATGATACCAGCTAGGATCAATTTTATTATAAAACAAATAATAAATATAGGGCTGGTCATATGAATAACTCATAAAAATGTGGTCATATTCTTTCTCATGCTGTTTGGCATAAATAATTGCTTCTTTATTCCCATACTGCCAAAAATATCCATATTTGATAGGTGTTTCAATGTAGTAAGAATGCAAATAATAAGTAAAGTTGTAAATAAGCGAAAATAACAAAATAGCAATTAAAACTTTACCAATTTGCTTGTTTTTTAGTAAAAATATAATACTTGTGACAAGGCCAATTGCCGAAAAAATTTGGAAAGCAGGAATCATAGCAATTGCCCGTACCGGATGAGGAGCGCCTGTCGCAATGGCACCGGGAAGTGGGGCCAATAGAAATAAAATTAACAATGCAAAAATTCTCCTGTCTCTTTTTTTAAAGAGATAAACCAAGCCTATCAAAATAAACGGAAAGTCGAATAAATAAAGCATACCCATATTATATGAATGATGTTGTACACCGGAATCTCCATGAAGAAAGAGAAAGTCAAAATTAAAGTGGGCAAGATAACCGGAGACTATAACAGGAATAAAAATAATTCGCCTGTTGTAGAGAACTTGACCTAATATATCATGATTTTCCTTTGCTTTAATAAGCTGATCTGCAGATTGCTTCTGAATTGCCGCATCTGAAAACACAGTAACCATTGAAAACCTTGCGCTTGTTCCTTCTGTATGAATGAAGCTTGAATAAATAGGTACTGATCCTAGTAAAATTAATCCCAACGCCAAGCCAATAGCAATTTTTTGTTTCCATAAATCTTTGTAAAACAAACCGACTAATGAAATAAGAAGAATTGGATTTATTAGTAAAAAGCTGTGATAAGAATAAAGACTAATGATAAAAAATATTGCAAATAGATATAAATACCAACCACGTTTCAAGCCTTTGAAAAAAAACAGTAGTGCAATTATTAAAAAGCAAATTCCTATATTTCCTTCAAATGCTGCTCTGGAAAACTGCAAGTGCCATGGAGAAATTGCAAGAAAAAACGATGCACATAGCGCTATATATTGTCTGTTCTTTTTATCCCAATTTTGCAAAATTTCCAAAGTAAAAAAATATACTGCCGCAACGGCTACCACTCCAATGACCGCAGCGGGAAGCCTGACAGCAAACTCATTCAATCCAAATATTGCAACTGAGGGAACAGTCAGATAGATATAGACAGGAGGCTTGTAATCATCAAAAGATCTGAAAGTAAGAGGCATCTTATTCCCGTACTCATCTTTTCCTGTTTTCAGAATTGAATATGCATTATACCCCGTACTTGCTTCATCCCAATCAAGTGAAATAGGATTTGTGCCAAGCTGATAAAAACGCAAAATTATGGACAGGATAATAGTTAGAATAAAAATTGATAGATAAATATTTTTCTTAATAAATTTAATCATTTTTGAGGCATTATTTGATAAAGCGTATAATAACTTCCCTTCTCCACTTTTGCAATTTGAAAAACTTGTTTAACTTGCCAGGATTTCGGTACGATCCCTGTTGCGGGACATACATCACATGGCTGATAAAATACAAAGTAAGTAGGTACTGTTTTTGCTGATTCTAGAGCTTCTTTTGGCGGTAAGGCATGCATAGGCCAGAATCCTTGAGTTCTTATATTTTGATTGTCTTTGAGATAAATTTCCAAAGAATACGGCATCAATCCAAAAGTACCCTCTGTTCCTACGTAAATTTTACCGGTTTTAGATTTTTCTTTTAGAAATTCAACCGTTTCCTTAACCCCGACACCCGAGGGCCAACTTGCAATCAACTGATTCTTATCAGACTGTGGAATTGAAGATTTGTTAAAGTCAGTAAGTATTAAAAAATCATTCAAGACATAACTAAGCAGAAAAACCAATACTACCAAAACCTTTAAATATTTTTTCTTTGATCGGATATACATGCAATATAATGAATATGATCCAAGGACTAATAATGGCATACTCATAAACAATGTATAGCGAGGATAAATAACTTTTCCAAATAATGCTAATGCAGTAAAAGGAGCTACGAACCAAACAAGTAATAAAAGCTTTTCGCGCAGATATTTTTTCTCAGCAATAAATGATGATCCGACCAAAATCAAAACCGGCAAAGTCATATATTGCATTACCCATGTCCCAAGTCCTTTTATATTTCCTGGAAAAAATGTAAAAGGATGATGAATCCACTCTCTGAACGGATAAACAAAAGTCGTATCTTTCTGGGCTATTATATAAAAATATGGAGAAATGCGAAGAGATGCATAAATTAGATTTGCTATTATTGCAGATATAACTGCATAAATTATCCATTTTCTAAAATTTGCTTTCCATTTTTTAGATTTAAAATCAAATATCAACAATGAGAAAGGTAAAAGATAGAGCGCAAAATTGACATTTGTTTTGGTAAGCATTCCAAACCCCATAATTATTCCCAAAATTAATGCATTACCAAGCTTCAAACGCCTAACTAGTATGATTTCGAAATAAAGCGACCAGATTATAAACATCGAAACCATAGACTCATATAAAGCCAGTCTGTCATACACAAGGGCAAATGGATAAATTGCATAAATAAAACTTGTGATAAAACCAATTTTTCGGTTTTTAAATACTTCCTGACCCAGAAAAAAAAGTCCAACCATAGAACCAGCTCCCGCAACAACAGAAACCAGTCTTACAGCTAGCAATGGCTCGCTAACTAATCTCATAAATAGACTAGCAATCCAAATAAAAGTTGGGCCCTTTCCATCTGTCATTGAAAAATCCCAAAATTTTGGACTGCTTAGCAAGTACTGTGTCCATCTGACATAAATCGCCTCATCAGTGAAAATG
>DATIJN010000152.1:0-3021 GCA_035478615.1 Saccharimonadales bacterium (SeqCode) | reverse complement strand
TTATTCGTTTCATTTCTGCTTCACTTCCACCTCTGTCTGGGTGAGCTTTGAAAGCAGCTTTTTTATATGCAGCATTTATTTCTTTTTGCGATGCATTTTTAGAAACACCAAGCACTTTTGCAGCTTTTTCATGAGCTGCAGATGATCGTTCCTGTGTTTCATTTCTCATTCTTTGAGCATTTCTTCTTTCTTTTAAATCATCCATAGCGATTTGAAAATTTGAAAGTAGGGCATCATGTTCCGTTGAAGTTATAATTCCATGCTTGAGTAGACTTCTCAATTGGTTTTTGTAAAGTTCGGTTCTTGTTTGGTCGGCAAGATCATAATTTACAGTTCCTTCTTTTTCTTCTTTTGCAAATTGCGCTTCTGCTTGCTCATACGCTGGTACTGTTTCTTCTATAACCTGCCTTGCTGCTTGAGATTCTGGACTATCATCATATTGTACGGTTTTTCCCTGAGCACGTTGTTGTAAAGCATCAAAGAATATTTTTCCTGCTTTTTTCCGATCCAAAGGAGCTTGCAGTAATAATGGTTGAGTTGTTAGAGGAGAAAATGAATTATATGCAACTTCTGGTACAACATTCTCACCAGCTGCTTTGGTTAATGCTGGTGTGTATTGATGGTACAATTGCGCTTCTTGATGATAAGGTCGGGTTGAAGTTAAAAGTGTACTAGCTGCTTTGCTACTGCTTGTAACTACATTACTTGCTACAGGTCGCTTTGAAAAACGTTGAAAGCTACCGTATATCGATGAATTAATGATTATGAAACAACAGATTATTGCTATAATAAATTTTTTTAGATACATAAAATGTCCCTCTTTTTATAAAATCCCCTTTGTAAATAAAATTTTTGCATAATTCTTCCTAGGAAAGCAAGGTTTGATGAGAAATTGTCCTTGACGTTGTTCTATTCCTTTGACAAATGAGATTTGTCTTTTTTAGGCTTAAAATATCGTTTAATAAAAAAAGGAGTACTATATGTCATCAGTTAAAGATGCTTGTAAAGCATCTATCCAAAAATTGACAGCATCTGCCGATGTTTGTGATAAATATGTTAAGGGCTCTGCTTCTAGAAAAGATTGTATTCAACCTTCAAGAGAAGCTGCTGCAGCAAGTAAAAAAGTAATTGAAGCCTGTCGAGAGCATCTTAAAACTTGTAAAAATGGTATATGTGCGGCAGTATGTAACGCATGTATAAAAACAGCTGAAAAGTCAGTTGAAAAAAATACTGCATGCTTTGATGCATGTGGTGGACGTAGTTCTGATGATGATTGTAAAATCGTTTGCAAAGATTGCGCAGATGCTTGCAGAGCGTGTATAAAATCTTGCCAAGACTGTATCGCAAAAATTTGTTCATAATTCATCGTATGTGTAAAAAATGCTTCATGCTTTGAGAAATAAGTATGAAGCATTCTTTACACACTTTTTATATCGTTTTGTTCGTTTATGCAACAACTGTTGGTAATATGCTTTTGATCAAATGAATATAAAAAAGGAATTTGTATGAATATGAAATTTTTTATAGTTATTTTCTGTGCCATGTATTTTATAGAAATTAAAGCAGCTTTATCTTCATCCACATCAACCCAAAATATTTCTATGATCAATCAAAAAGAATCAAATACTCATTTGCCGCAAGAATCTGATAGACAAGCTCATATTTTAAGTGAAATGGAATATCGTATACAGTTACTTGAGCAACGATGTATTAATCAAGAACTGGAAAACATGAAACTTTATTTTGATCAGTTAGATGCAAAAAAATTAGAAGCACAAATTGTTTTGCAAGATTTAAATGTGAAATTGGGGGAAATACATGAAATTAAAACTGTTGTGGAATTTTTGTTGGAACAAATAAAACAAACTGTACAAATGATGCAATCTCAGATAGATGATTGTGTACTGCGTTTAGCAACATTTGAATCACATATGAATGTTATTGATCTTAACCATCAGACCTTGGTTAATAGTACGAACCAAATAATTCAGAAAAACGCTCAATTAGAATCTTGGGTCAGCCACTTAAATTCATTCCAACTCAGTCCAGGATATATGCAAGAAATTGAAGCTATATTAGCACGATTATTAGCTAAAAAATTTCAAAAAGAACAAAACGTATATACTCATGAGCATCAAGATGATGAGGAGCAAGATATACACAGACGAGCTAGTACTGCTTCATTTGTTTCTGAAGATGATGAAGTATTAAGTGATTCATAAAAATTTATGTAAAAAGGAGAAGTACATGTTTTATAAAAAAAATAGTACATCGATAGTATTACTCATTTTAGTTATGTGTTTATTTCATGTAAGGAGTCAAGCTGTGAATAGTTTAACAGTGACAAGTCAATCATTTAAAAATAATGATTTTATCCCAGCAAAACATAGTTTAACTCAAGGTAATATTTCTCCTCATCTTACATGGACTGCTGGGCCATCTGGTACTAAAAGTTATGCAATTATTTGTACGGATCCTGATGCACCAACTAAGCCATGGGTTCATCTAGTAGTTTTTAATATTCCAGCAACAGTACAAAGTTTGCCAGAAGGCGCTTTAAATAAAACAAGTAAGCTTGTGACACTTGGAATCAATGATTATAAGCAGACTACTTATGGTGGCCCAAATCCTCCACCTGGAACTCCACATCATTATCATTTTGATGTCTATGCCTTAGATATAGATGTTCTTAATCTGCCTAAAAAAACAACAAAGGCAGATGTATTACAAGCAATGCAAGGTCATATTTTAGCTCAAGATAGACTTACTGGATTATATAAAGCGTAATTTGTAGGAAGAGGAATGAATTACTCGGTTTTGTTGCAGGGATTTATTATAGGTTTTACTGTAGCTACTTCCATTGGAATTAGTGGTGCATTATGTTTGCAAAATATGATGACTGGTAGAATTGGAGTAGGTATAGCCTCTGCTCTTGGTGCTGCCAGTGCTGACGCCATTTATGCTATTGTCATGATATTTGGATTGCAAGCTGGACAATCATTTTTAAATGATCATGCAACT
>DATIJN010000151.1:0-17615 GCA_035478615.1 Saccharimonadales bacterium (SeqCode) | reverse complement strand
TTTTTTGCAATACAAAGATCTAATCTAACTCTTGTTCAGCCAAATATCGCTCAGCTTCAAGAGCAGCTATGCAGCCAAATCCAGCTGATACGATAGCTTGACGATATTTTGGGTCTTGGGCGTCTCCAGCGGCAAATACGCCTGGAATTGAAGTTTTGACCAAATCATGTACGATGATATGACCTAATTTGGTTCGCTGCAATTGATCTGGAAACATTGAAGTATTAGGTTTTAAACCAATAGCCAAAAATACTGCATCAGCAGGTAATTGTTGTGTTTGTTTCGTGATCATATTGGTAATGGTTACTTTGTTAAGTTTGCCTTCTTTCCCATGAATAGCTGTAACAGTACTATTGTAGATGATATTAAAATCTGATTTACTCAAAACTCGCTGCTGCATAGCATGTGAGGCAGTAAATTTATCTCCAATATGCACAATTGTAACATTGTTGCCATTGCGTCGCAGAAAAGAAGCACTTTCCATACTCGAGTCGCCGCCACCCACTACCACAATATTTTGATTTTTATAAAATGCTCCATCACACACAGCACAAGTAGACACACCTTTACCAAAAAATTCAGCTTCACCTGGACAATGAAGTTGGTTAGGATTTGCTCCAGTAGCAATGATGATACTATGTGCTTTTATCTCTTTTTTTCCATCGATCATAATTGAAAAAGGTCTATGCGAAAAATCAACTGAAGTTACTGATCCAGCTATTGTTTGCACATGAAACTTTTTTGCATGTTGCTCCATATTCATCATAAGCTCAGGACCTTTCATGCAGTGTGATCCAGGCCAGTTTTCAATATCAGTTGTTCCCATGAGTTGACCACCAGGTTTTGGACCTTGAATAATGACCGGATGTAAATTGGCTCGTGCTGCGTAAATAGCTGCAGTAAGTCCAGCAGGACCTGCACCGATAATGACTAAAGAACGTGGAGTGTTTTGCATATGTATCCCAATAAAACTGAATTATTTTTTTGTAAGATGATGAATAATATGATTAACTGATTTTTCTCGTAAACAAAATTGAGCAAGACTTTCTCCTTCAACAGGAAATTCTTGACCGTTCAGTTGTGTTTTTAAAAATGGGAAATAAATAAAATCTTTCAGTCGTGTTCGTTGTGTAATTTGCAATACAGCTTTCATATCTTGTTGCGTTATCGTCAAATTATCTTGATAACCAATGAATTCTGCAACTACAGCATCAAGCAATTGTCGTTTTGCCATACTCGTTACTTGAGAGTCAAACTCAGGATCTTGTTTGTACACAATGAAATCAGGTTTAAATTGTAAATCATTTAAAATTAATCTTTTTTGAGCTGTTATTGCAGCTTCAGGCAAAACGATTTGATTTTTTTTTATGATAAGCCCTAATGCTTCATAACCAATTGAACGGCGTTGAGAAATATCATTATTAAATGAAAAAACTTCAGTAATTTTGCTGAGTAAATCTTTATGAGTTTTGATTTTGAAATATTGTTTAAACAAATCAAAGGAGAAATAACCGTGAGGAACAATGTCTTGTACTTCAACCACATAAGTATAATTTGAATTTGAAGCTTCACAGAAATAATTTTGCAAACTTGGGTTATCAGTTATAAAATGATCACCAATTTTTTTACCTAAAAATATATTGTGAAATGTCATGTCAGGTTCTTCATTGCCAATTTTCAACCAAATGTGTGATGTATGATTGTTAAAAATCGGTTTATCATATTTATCAATAATCCAGGCCTTAAAGCAAACCCAATCACCAATATTAATGCCATTTTCAGGTTTGTAACGATCTTGAATTGATTCCTCTTCTTGCAGAAATGAAGCAACTTGTTTATCAATATCGCGATATTGTTTGCGTGGTGTTGGCTTAAAAGGAAGATATTTCCAACTTTGCATATACAATTCTTTTGGAGCATGACCTTCAAATTGATAAACGGTATTGCCTTCTTCATCAACTTGAATATCTTTAAGCTGCGGTGCACCTACGATTACAATTTTTTGTTGTCGAATATTTTGTATCAACGTATTAATTCCAAAAAATTTAAGCCCAAGATCTTTCAGGTGACTGACGATTGGGGCTTTAAAATGTTCTTGAATGTATGTGATGGGCGCAGCTCCTTTTTTAAAACCGGATGTTTGAGCAAACGTTTGCTGTGCTTGAGCTGCAAGCTCTAGAAATGATTGAGTAATACTGCAAGGAACTGAAACGGTAAATTGATAACAGTGATTGAGGGGTTTGGAATCAATAAGACAAGAAACTTTCTCGCTTTGTACCATAGATCTCCTTTTTTAAATCACTTTTTTTTGGTGCAAGAGAAGGGACTTGAACCCCCACTCCCTTTCGGGAACTGGATCCTAAGTCCAGCGCGTCTACCAGTTTCGCCACTCTTGCATTCAATGATTTTAGGTCAACTGCTATGTAGTATAACACAAGTTATTTAATTTACACAAGCACGTTTACAGAGCTCTTAACTCATTTTTCTTCTTTTCACCAAGAGCGTCTATTTTTTCAACATATTTATCAGTAATTTCTTGAAGTGTCTTGTTTAATCTTTTCTCAAAATCTTCAGAAATTTTTTTGCTTTTTTGAGCATCTTTAATCATGTTAACAAAATCTTTTCTGACGTTTCGAATATTAATTTTGCTATCTTCAACTTTTTTACCCACAAGTTTTGCCAGTTCATCACGGCGAGAAGTGGTCATACGTGGTAGTTCAAGTCGTATCATATCTCCATCCACAACCGGACTAAGTCCTAAATGTGAAGTTGTGATAGCTCTTTCGATATCATGCATGATACCTTTATCCCACGGTTGAATGGTAAGCATATTGACGTCTGGAGCAGCAAGAGATGCAACATCACGTAAATTCATGATAGTGCCTCCATAGCATTCAACTTTAACATCTTCAATCATGCCAACATGAGCTTTTCCGGTTCGAACAGTGCTTAGGTCTTTTTCAAAATGAGTAAATCCCTTATCCATTTCAGCAGTAACTGGTTTTTCAAAAGCTTTTATATTGCCTTCTTCAATAATGATAGGTGTCATACACAGTCTCCTACGCGCCTACTTCAAAGCGTGCAAATTGTTTAACTTTAATATTTTCGCCCGTTTTAGCTGATACTTCTTTGAGTAATTCTTCAATTGTTTTTGATTCATCTTTTACAAAAGGTTGCTTGAGAAGAGAAACATCGCTTGCAATTTTTGACATTTTGCCTTCAACGATTTTTTCAATCATATTTGCAGGTTTGCCTTGAGTTTTGAGTTGTTCAATAGCAATTTCTTTTTCTTTTGCCAAGAATGTTGGATCAACTTGGTCAGGAGTGACATATTTTGGTTTCATAGCAGCAATGTGCATTGCGATATCCTTAGCACACGCTTTTAAAGCTTCAGTACGAGCTACAAAATCAGTTTCACAATTTAATTCAACAAGCACACCAGTCTGATCACCTGGATGAATGTAACAAACCACTACACCTTGAGTTGTTTCCTTATCAGCTCGTTTGTCAGCAAGAGCTGTACCGCGTTTGCGCAAAAGTTCGATTGCTTTTTCAATATCGCCATGAGCTTCTTCAAGTGCTTTTTTGCAATCAAGCATGCCAAGGCCAGTCATGTTACGTAATTTTTGTATAGATTCTAATGATACTTTAGTCATGTAAGCTTCCTATTTGATTTATTTCAGTTTGTCTCATGAGCAATGACATTGCTCATTTTTGTGGGTTCCCATGTTTTATGAACATAAGACTTCTGCTTTAAAATATCTGTTTCTATATAGTTTGCCAGGAAAAGACGCGTTTTGCAAAGTTCTATTTAGTTCTTTATCCTAATACTCCAGATTCTGGCTCCTGTGGAATCGATGATGTGGTTGGGGCTGATTGCCTTTGAGCTTCTAGACGGCTTATCCATGATCTCATTGTCGATTGCGGCTCAGGGTGAAATTCAGGACGATTGCCAGAAGAACTTCTTTTTCGAATTAAATTTTCTTGATCTATCAATCGTTGCCTTCGCAATCGTTCCTCAAGTTCTGCTTGTTCTTGGGCAGCAAGTCTTCTTTTAATTTTGTTAAGAGTCCGGCGTCCACCATGAATTCTATGTAATTGCTGAGGAACTACAATTGTTTGACTTTGTTCATTTTTCTTGTGAGAAGTCACTTTTTTGCGCGGTTTTTCAAAATGGTCATAGAAATTATCTTGATCAGTAGTATCTTTATCGCGCGTGATAGTATGAAAATGATAGTGAGGTGAGATCCAAGATTGATTGTCATTTTCATCTTCATGATCGATATGTATGATATGAGGAGGTTGATGATTTGTTTTTGCAGGTGTTACGTGTGCAGAGGCCCTTTGTATAAAATTATTTGGTGTAAAAAAAATATCTATACCAAATGTTTTAAATATTTCTATGATCCGTTGTTTCATAAAATTTTGAGTTGCACTATTTGATTCTTGCACAGCAAGTTCAGTGCGTTCAATTAAAATTCTTGCACTTTCATCATTTGTCCAATCAGTACTCATTTTTTTTGCAAGTTGTTTGAGTCCTTGTTGCAAATAATCAAGTTCAAAATTTTGCCAAAATGATAATTGCGCAGTCGTGTTTTTTGGTTTAACTGGTTCTATTTTTAATGATGATTGTAATGTGAGGTTGGCAGTGCATACAACGAAAAACAAGAAATTATTTTTTTTCATATGTTCTTTCTTTTTTTATTCAACGTTATGTAAAAGATAAGAAAAAAAATAATACAAAGTAAATGGTTATGGTAGATATATGTTTTTCGTATAATAGTCATTGATAATGAAATTAAGATTGAAAATGAAAACATTGTGTTTTTGCAAATATTTGTAAATCACACCATAAGAAAATTTTTATCGCGCAAAAATTTTTTAATGAATAATGTTTGTAAAAAACACAATTAGAATTGAATTTAAGCAAAATAAGACTACACTATATGCGTTCATTATGCTTATAATTTTAACATTCACATAAAATATGTAATTAAAAGGAAGATTATGAAAAAACAATTATTTGTAGCTCTGATTGCTTTAAATATGTACGCATTTTCAGGAGAAATTCCCTCAAGAATAAACTCTGCTGAAAAAATGCAAAAAAAATTAGATTCTTTAAAACCTTTTTTAGATGCTGCGCAAAAAAATAAATTCCTTCAGGCTTCATTAAACAATAATGAATTATGTCTTGAAACAAAAAATAAAAAAGAATGTTTCGATAGCCAAACAATGTACGAAATAGTAATCCTTCTAGCTTTACTATCTGGTAACCCTGAATCAATTCCATCAGAAAAAGATTTCTTAAAAATACTTTCTTCTTTTAATAAATCCAAAATTACATTTGCAGATAGTGATAATAAATCAGAAATAAATGCCAATATACACATACAAAAATAATTAATAACCCCAAAGTATTTCTCGAGATACCAAGGCTGCATTAAAACTAATGCTGGGAGCTTACGTGTATCAGTAACTGTACCCTGAATTTTTTGCAAGTGCTTCTTGATATTCTTTTTTGTATTCTGGAGTATCTTGCACTTTGCTAGCTACATCTTTGATAAATTTTGGGATTATTTTTTAAATCGTGTAGTTTTTCCGATAAATTATTATTTATTTTTTCTAATTTTTTTCTATGCTCAATGAAAGCTTTTTCTTGAGCAGTTTCTGATTTTGTTCTCCATTCAGTTTCAAATGTTTGGTCGGCTTTTTACAATACTGTAAATGAGTTTGTTCTAGCTTTATTAGCTTCTAAAATTTTAAAATATATAAATAATAATTTTTACAAACTTGTTCATATCTGTATTTTGAAAACCTTAAATACTTTAGTGCTTTATTTTTTGCAGGTTAGTTTTCTTTTACTTTACTTTTACTTTTTGAAAATATCATAGTATTAAAGTGGTAATAACGATAAAAAAAGGAAATATATGAGACATTCTTTTTCTTTTAAAGCATGGTCAATGTTTAGAGTTACATATGCTTTAGCCCCAATACTTGTCGGACTTGATAAAATGATGTTTACCAATTTCTTAGTGGAATGGTCTAAGTACGTCAGTCCGGTAGTGCTGCAACTTCTTCATCTCAATTTGAATCATTTTTTAATACTGGTTGGTGTTTTAGAAATAGTTGGTGGAATCATGCTGTGGTTCTATCCGCGACTTGGTGGATATACTGTTGCAACACTCATGGGACTTGTTGTTATTAATTTGCTGACCATGCATATGTATTATGATATCATTGTGCGCGATATTATCATTATGATAGGAGTTATTGGTTTTTGTTGGATGACTACCACACTTGAAAATAATAATGAAGTTTAAAAAAATTACATTTTTTCAAGTGGTGTAATACCCATTAAAAATAAACATGTTTGTAATGTTTGTTGGATAAGTCCGATACAATGCAAACGTTGTTGCGTTACTGCAGGATTGCTTGCATCAATGACACGTTGCATATTGTAATATTTGTGAAATAGACCAGCTAGTTCATGTGTATAGTAAGCAAGTACATGAATTTGATGATTATTGCTGATGCTGTAAATTAATGATTTAAGTGCACACATTTTTCTAAGCAATAATTTTTCAAGGTCCGAAAATTCTTGATCATACAAGCATGTTGCATTAACTGTGATATTTTCTTCCTCTGCTTTTCTTTGAATACTTAATGTTCTGACATAGGCATACTGAATATAGTAGACTGGATTTTCATTACTTTGCTGTAATGCCAGATCAAGATCAAATTGGAGTTCAGCATCAGCTTTTCGATTTAAAAAGAAAAATCGTGCAACATTTTTTCCAACTTCATCAACCACTTCTGATAATGTAATCATATTGCCAGAACGTTTTGACATTTTGACAGGAGCGCCATCTTTCATGATATGTACGAGTTGATATAAAATAATATGCAATTTTTTTGGATCATAACCTAAAGCTTGCATAATGGAATGAAGACGTACTTTGTAGCTATGATGATCATGCCCCAGAATCATAATGAGTTCATCAAATCCACGATCTAACTTGTCAATGAGATATGCTACATCTGCAGCAACATATGTAAGCTCGCCATTGGCTTTTTTCAGTACGCGATCTTTGTCATCTCCAAATGTCGTGGAACGAAACCATAAAGCTCCATCTTGCACGTAGGTATGTCCAGATGTAATAAGGCGGTTTAGTGCTGCATCTACTTTGCCATGATCATGTAAACTTTTTTCAGAGAACCATATATCAAATAAAATGCCATAATTTTCAAGGGTAGATTGCAAATCTGCAAGCATATGTTCTTTTGCATACACTTGAAAAAAAGTATCTGGTTCTTGCTCTAAATTTTTGCCAAATTGTGCAACACACTGACCAGCAAGATCAACTAAATTTTGACCATGATACGCATCTTCTGGAAGTTGAATATCATCACCAAGAAGTTGTAAACAACGAACTTTGAGTGAATCGCCCAGCTTGGTAATTTGAGCTCCTGCATCATTAATGTAAAATTCTTTACAAACATCGTGATGTAAAAATTGTAAAATATTAGCAAGTACATCACCCAAAATACCATTTCTACCATGACCAACATGCATTGGTCCTGTAGGATTTGCACTGACAAATTCAATATTTATTTTTTTGGGGTGCGTTGGTTTTTGACAAAAAAATGATGCTTTTTTATGAGCAAGTTCAAGAGCTAAGGTTTGATACCATGTTTGAGTCATGAAAAAATTTAAAAATCCAGGACCTGCCATTTCAATTTTTGCAATGAAAGGATGTTTGAAATTTTCAACAATATTTAAGGCAAGTGTGCGGGGATTTTGTTGCAATGGTTTTGCACAAATCAGAGCGATATTGGAATTAATATCACCAAAAGTTTGTTTTTCTTCATCAATATTTAAGTCAAATTGTGAAGTAGTAATCAGATCCATACTGATGTTTAAATGATGCATTAAAAATGAAAAAAAATCTGATTTGATCTGTTCAAATTGATTCATGGTCAAAGGTCCTTTTCGCCAAAATGAAATGATAAGAAATAGTGTAACTTTTTACGGTTTTTTGTCACGAAATAATGTTTAAGCAGAGGCAGTGTGATTTTTTATCCTATAATGTACCAGCATCTCAAGAGCTCTTTGACGAAGGATGGCTTCGATACAAAATGATTGTAGTGCAGGTCTTAAATTGGCTTCTTGTTTAGCATGCCTGCTTGAATATTGTTGTAAACTTGTAGGATCTAAACATAATCTATCTTCGCAATCAAAATTGGTAGCGTGGATTTCTCGATACAGGGCAGCTCGTTCAATATCTTGTGATGTCACGGTTATATTATTTTTAAGTAAAAAATCTAAGGCTTCAAGATGTGCAAAAGCTATTATAGTATCAATCGCTCTCATGCAGTTAATCGTTGCATTAGGATTTGCTCCTTCATCTTTCAGTCTTTTCATGAGTTGGACATCACCTTTTTCAGCGGCTTGTATGAATTGAAAGTCAATTGAACTGTATGGTAAGACGACTTTTGTTTCAGCATTTTGCGTATTGCTCGATTGGGCAGAACCCCGTTTGCAACGTTTTAAAGATTCTGGCTGAGATAATACATTAGTATCGTGTAAGTGATGTGTTAAAAATTGAACAAATATTGTTGCTTGTTCTTTAAGCAAAGGGTCTGTTTCCAAATGGCATAAAACTTGAGCTTTTTGTAAATCTTGCACTGTTGCAGTAAAATCGTGCAATAAAAGTTGCTGAGCATACGAATATTTTTTTTGTTCAATGGCAAATGAAAGAGGAGTTGTGCCATGTGGCAAGCAACTAGTAGGTTGAATATCTTTAAGCAAAGTTTGAAAAACAGTTTCTTGATCGTGTACAATAGATGCATAAAATTTTTTAACTGTATCATCAATTTTGATGTCTTCAATTGCTGCTACAATATATTCTCTGTCATCTTGCTGCTCTTGGGATTGTTGCACTTGCGGGTACGTAAAAAAAAATCCTCCACAAAATCCTGTCAGAATTGCAAGAGTCATAAAAAGTACTGACATAGCAAAACTCCTTTGATTGAATTTAAGTTATTATTTTTGTTTTTGCTCATAATACTGTTTATTCATAGTTGCTTCTTGCATCAACTTTTCAAGTTTTTGTAATTCATGATTTGCTTGGAGCATAAGTTGTTTTTGTTTTTTTAGTTTTTCTTCGTTTCGGGCCTCTTGCTCAGCTTGCTGTGCAATACGCTGCTCTTCTTCCTGTTGTCTAAGTTCTTCTTGCTCAAGACGTTGTTCTTCTGCCATACGTTCCTCTTCTTCTTGTTTAATACGTTGTTCCTGCGCAATACGTTGTTCTTCTTCTTGCTTAATACGTTGTTCCTCTGCCATAAGTTCCTGTTCTTCTTGCTGTCTGACACGCTCTTGCTCTTCTTTTTGTTGTTTGATTAAATCTTGTTCTGTAATACGTTGTTGTTCTTCCTGATGTCGTCTCATGCGTTCTTGTTCTTCTTCTTGTTGTTTTAAACGTTCCTGCTCTTCTTTATGCTTCTGTTCTTGCTGTTGTCGTTTCACGCGTTTTTGTTCTTCTTTTTGTCGTTTGATTAGTTCTTGTTTTGCAATACGTTGTTGATCTTTTTGTTGAGCATTACTTCCCTGTTCCTCTTGTTGTTGTTTGACACGTTCTTGCTGTATGCGCTGTTGTTTTTCTTGAATTTTTAAAAGTTCCCTTTCTTGTTCTTCTTGTTCTTTTTTAAGTTGTTCTTGTTGCTGATGATGTTGTTTTTCTAAAAGTTCTGTTTCGTGTGCAAGTTTATTTAATCGTTTCAGTTCTTCACGTGTTTGAGTTTTTTGAAGTTCTTGCATATGTTTTGTTTGGAGTTTTTCTGATTGCAATAAAAGTTGTTGCTCATCTCGTTGTTTTTCTAACTCTTTTGCACGTTGTGACAATTGCTCAAGTTTTTCTTGATTCTGCTGAGCTTGCGCTTCTTGAGCTGCACGCTCTTGTTCTCGTTGTATTTGTAAATTTTTTGTTTGCTCTTGCAGTTGATCAAGACGCTGTTTTTCTGCTTGTTGTTTTTTTATAACTGCCGCTTGTTGCGCCATTTGGTCAAGTTGTTCAAGTTCTTGTTGTGCTTGCAATTCTTGTTCTTCCTGTTCATCTTTATGATCAGATGTTTTAGGTATTTGTGTTGCTAGCTTTTTGAGAATATCTGATTGTAGCTGGTTATCAAAATTATTCCACTGTGGAATGGCCTTAATGATTTGACTATCTACAGGTTTATGTGGATTAATTTGAATTTGATCTGCATAAAATTTTGCAACAATTTTGCTAAATGATTCCAATCCAATATTAAGACCTGTTTTTTTTGTAAATATGCGATATTGCTGACAGAGTGATTGTGTTGGATCAATTTGTTTCATGTTGATGATTTTAAATTGTAATTGTTTTTGTGCATTGCGGGCAGTAATTAATATTTCATGTGGCCTTAATGATGGTTTCATTTCATGTTTCATGGTATCAACATCTTGTCTGAACTGTTCTTTTTTTTCTTGAATCGTTCTTGTTTTTTCTTCATTATTCATTGATGTATCAGCTTTAATAGTTTTGATGACCGTGTTCATTATTTTAGATCGAATATTCATCCACTCATTAAAAAGATCTTCTTTATCTCGTGCATATAATTTTTTTAAATACTGAAAAAGAGTTTGGTCCTGCGATGTATCTGCAGGATTTTCAGCTTTATTTTGTATAATGGATTTTGCCTGACTTTTGGTCCAATAGGTCGTAACTGACGTTAAGGTACTCAGAGGTATTGTCATTGCGTATAGTGTGCTGAAAAATAAAAGTTTTTTATTCATTTTTAAAATTTCCTTTTCTTTAAAAAAATTAATTTTTTAAAGTCTGTCATAAGCATTGATTAGCAAACAAGAGTTTTAGGTATGTATGAATAAAATTTATGTAGTATGAGTTGATTTCTATGAATTTTTAAAAAAATGATCATGATGCCTGTAGTAAAACTGAGCACATCATGATCATTTATTTAATTGAAATTAATGACGTTGTTTAGGTTAATGTTATTTACTTGATCTTATTTTCATCATTGTCGTTGTTTCCTGACAGATTGATGAGGATTAACTGAATTTTTTGATAAGCTTTCAAATGAGTCTCTGGTTATAGTATATCGATAATCGTTTAATGCTTCTTGAAATCTGGAAGCTGCTACGATTGGTGCTGCTATAATACCAGCAACAGTACTTAATACTATAGCTCCGCCAGCTGCATGAGGGGAAATCAGAGCAAGCGTTAATGAATGTGCAACAGCAGATATTCCTACTATTAAGCCAACAATTGGGGTAGCAAGTAAAGCGAATGCGCTTTCTTTTAAAACATACTTTGCCTTTTGTAGATTAATCTGGGTCAAATCAATTTTTTGTAATTCTTGAATACTCTTTTCCAATATAGAAGATACATTTTTAAAAGTTATAGGTGGTTGTTGATTTTTTAATTGATCATCTATCTTTTGGTAAATTGGATTTGTTGTATCAAATAATGAGTTTATGTGAGAAAGTATTTCTTCAAGTTCATTTTGATATTTTTGGCGAATCGCTATATCGTCTGATGAAAGTTTAATATCACTTTTTAAGCTGTGTTGTACTTTTTTAAAAGCATCTACATCAAATCTTCCAATGCTTAAATCGTGATAAGCTTTTTGATAACTTTCAATATCTACCAATTTGCTCATTATTTTTTTAAATTCGGGCTTAATTAAAAGATGGTCAAGTTGATGCGCGGTTGACCGTATTGTTTGTATATCATGATCTTCTATTTCAATTTTAATGCTTGGTTTAGACTGCTTAATGTCTTCGTTTTCTTGTGCTCTTTTTGCTCGTATTGCTTCATCCTCTTTTGCTCTTTCAGCATCGCGGCTCCACCAATTTTTAATTTTTGAAAAGGTTTCTTGGTCTTCTTTTATTCTTTTGGCTTTTAATGCTACATCTTCATCAAGGCGCAAATTTCGTAAAGTTATTTTATTTCCATCTTCTTTTGCGCGTTGATATTGTAGAGTGAAATCTTCTTGTTCTCTTTGTGCTTTTAATCTTGCTTTAGATTGATTGGAAGTCAATAAATCTTCTTTTGCTCTTTTTCTCGCTAATGCCTCATCAAATTCTTGTCTATATTTTAAGCGTTGTGTTTGTATATCTTGAGCGTTATTCCTTGATTCAATAGCAGCCTCCTCACCTGCTATTATCGGTAAACAATGCAAGAATAGTGCGACTACGTATAATTTTTTCATGACCAATTTCCTTTTTAAATTTGAACCTTACTATGATCTTTTTTAATTAACATCTCATAAATTTTTAACTTTTTTTTCGTTTACTAAAATAACTTTTACGGTCATAAAGGTTCAATGGATTAAATATTGCTTGTTCAGATTCACTTGCTGTATGTTCAAATTTTGCTGCGTTTGCTTAAAAATTGATTTTATTGTGCGGATTAAATTATTAATAATTTTTAAACATCCATGATGTATTTGATGCTAATGATTCATGTGCTTTGTCTAAAAGTTTTCCAGGAACAATTTTAGCTTCTCTAGATTCACCAGCGCTATGCTGAAAAGAATCTCTATCTATGGTATATTGATAATGAGTATAAGCTTCAGCAAGGCGAGCTACTGCTACAAAAGGAGCAGCATATATTCCCACATAGCCACTGAGTATACTTCCTCCAATGGCACCAATTATAACTCCTGGCACAGCTCCTATGCCAGCAGCAACTGTTCCTAAAGCTCCACCAACAATTGCCCCGCCATATGCTCCTAATGCTGCACTAACAAATGGAGTTGCAATACAAGCAATAGCACATTCTTTTAATGCATACCAACCCCTCATTTTTGGGTCAAAGAATGAATTAAAATCAATTTTTTGTAATTGTTTGATACTTTTTTCTAGATTAGAAGTTAAATCTTGTATAGTTGCAGGAGGTTGTTGAGTTTTTAATTGATTTTCTATTTTTTTATAGATTGGATTGTTCGTGTCAAATAATGAATTTATTTGTTTTAAAACATTACCAATTTCTTTTTGCTTTTTTTCAATAATTTTTAAATCATCGGGTGAAAGTTTAATATTACCTTTTAAGCTTTGCTGAACTTTTTGTAATGATTCTATATCAACTCTTCCAAGACTTAAATCATGATAAACTTTTTGATAGCTTTCAATATCAACCAATTTACTTATTACTTTTTTAAATTCTTGGTCGATCAAAATATGGTCAAGTTGTTGTGCTGTTCTGTATATTTTTGCTACATCATTGGCTGTTATATCTTTTATTTTAATACTTTCTTTAGGTTTCTGCAGTTCTTTATCTTCTTGATCACGTTTTGTTTTTAAAGTAATATCTTCTTCTCTTCTTTGGCCGTCGCGACTCCACCAGTTTTTAATTGCTGATATAACTATTCCATCATCTTTATCTTCTTTAATTCTTCGGTTTTTTATCATTCTATTTTCTTCAAGACGTAATTTTGAGATAGCATTTTGATCTCCATCTTCTTTTGCGCGTTGAAGATTTAAATCCAAATCTTCTCTTTCTCTTTGTGCTTGTAATATTGCTTGAGCTTTTTTGTCCTTGAAAATTTTAGTATTTTCCTCCATTCTTCTGATGGCTAAATCTTCATCAAATTGATTTCTATAGGCTGAACGTTGTGCTTGAAAATCAACTTCTTCAGGTGCTGCAATTATCGAAAAACAATACAATAATAGTGTGAGTACATAGAATTTTTTCATGATAAATTCCCCTTAAATATGAAACTTACTATGGATTGAGCATACCTAAATGGAATAACTATATTCAAGGGTATGCTTAAAAGATTGGTGAACATAGAAAAAACTTCTAAATTTGGATATAATAAAAAAGTAATACAAATCGATTTCTTGGGGTTTTTGTGGGTCATGAAAAAAATAGCAGTCTTAGTTTCTGGTGGTGTTGATAGCTCAGTTGCTCTCGCACTTTTAAAGCAGCAAGGTCACGATGTGACTGCATTTTATTTAAAAATTTGGCTAGAAGATGAGCTATCTTATCTTGGTTCATGTCCTTGGGAGCAAGATCTTGCATATGCTTCAGGTGTTTGTGAAAAGCTGAATGTACCGCTCCGTGTCGTTTCCATGCAAAAGGAATATCATGAGCGAGTGGTTTCTTACATGCTGCAAGATATTAAGGCAGGGCGCACGCCAAACCCAGATATGCTGTGCAATCAGCAAATAAAATTCGGTGCTTTTTACGATGCAATTGATAGATGTGGTGAGACATTTGACTATATAGCAACTGGTCACTATGCACAGATTGAGCATACTCCAACAGTTTCCATCCTAAAAAAAGGCAAAGATCCGGTTAAAGATCAAACTTACTTTTTAGCGTATCTTTCACAAGCGCAGCTCAAACGTGCCCTTTTTCCTATCGGTGGCTTTGAAAAGTTGCAAGTCAGGCAGCTAGCCAAACAATTTGATTTGCCAACGCAAGATCGAAAAGATTCACAAGGTATTTGTTTCCTGGGCAAATTTCAATTCTCTGATTTTTTAAAAGCGCATTTGGGTACCAAAATGGGCGATTTAATCGAATTTGAAACAGGCAAAAAGCTTGCAGAGCATGAAGGATTTTGGTTTTATACCATTGGACAACGTCAAGGCTTAGGCCTTTCTGGTGGCCCTTGGTATGTGGTCAGCAAAGATGCCGGTAAAAATATCGTCTATATTTCAAAAACGTATGGCGCAGTTACGCAGCATAAATCAGGTATGATCGTTAAAAATTTCAATTGGATTATTCCTCTAAGCTTCGCTTATAATCTGAAAAGCTCCGCTCGTCCTGAGTGTTTTGCGCAGCAAAATATATCGAAGGATAAAGGAGCTTGCTCAGAATCCAGCAATAAAAGTTTCGACCTTGACGTCCGATTTCGTCATGGTCCTGCAGTGCATCCTGCTATCGTCACCATAAACGGAACTAATGTTACTATCATGCTGGAAACTGAAAGCAAACAGGGTATTGCAGCAGGTCAATTTGCGGTACTCTATGATGGTGATGTATGCCTGGGCGGTGGAATCATTGAGCAAGCAATATAAAAATAAAAGAAACTGATTTTTACATCAGCTTCTTTTTTTATAGGGTGTCTAAAATAATTTAGTTATTACTGATTTTCTCTCATCATCTTTTCAAACGCAGCTTCGAACTCATCATCTGTTGATTCAAATATTGAACGTTTTGAAGATGGTCTTTCAAAAGATGTACTTGCAGCTGAAGTTGGTAAACTAACATCAGGGACAAAATGCAGCTTTTGTTGTTCTTCTTGTAGTTTAGCTTCTTCATCAGCTCGTGCCTTTTCTAGATTTTGTCGTTCTTGTTGAAGTTTAGTTACTTCTTGTTCAAATTTAGTTTTTTCTTCTTGAGTTAATGCATTTCGCGCAGCCTCTTCTTCATTTCTTGCTATTTCTAGAGTTGCTTCGCGTTCCAATTGAGCTAGCAAATCTTTGCTTGCAACTGCTCGTTCAGCTTCTGGTATAGCTGCTGTTGCGACAGCAGTTGCTATGCTTTTGCTAATCTCTTGAGGTGTTGTATCTCCTAATAATGATGCTACACGCAGAGCTGCTTCTTGCTCTCTTTCTGCTAGCGATTTGCCGGTTGCCGCTTTTAAATCACCAGAAACCCCAAATTGTTCTTCTAATGCTTTTAAAGCGTTTCTTCTTTCAGCATCGTCCTCAAAAAGAGTTGGTTGGCCTCGTGTTATAAAAGAATTATCGTTTACAACTATTGGTGTAAAATCTCTTGGATTTGTTTGTATTGTTTGTGGTGCTGATCCTTCTTGAATAAACTTTTCATGTAGAGCTGTTACATTGGTTTCGGTATCTTGTTCTTGTTGTTTACTTGATGGCATTTCAGTAAAATCAATTGGCCTTGCAGCTATGATATTTCGATTAAATATTTCTTGAGCTTGAGCAGTTCTAGCTTTTTTTTCTTTAACTAGATCGTGAAATTCAAATTCTTGAGTATCAGCATTATATTTTATTTTGAGATTATTTTCTGGATCCTGGTCTAATAATTCTTGCATTTTATTTACAAAAGCATCTATGCGCGTATTGAATCTATCTTGTATAGCTATATGCGCATTAAGATTGTTAATATTTATTTTAAGTTCAGCTTGTTTGTTTGATAATTTAAGTTGCTTAATAGCTTGGGTTAATAAATTTTTTCTATTAATAAGATCTGTATGTTCCGCAATTATTATTGGATCCTCTGATTCATGGTCGATATCATTTAATCGGTTATCTATTTCTTTAATTTGTTCAATATCTTTATTTATTTGATCATTTTGTTTTTTTGTTAAAGAATTTAAATTTTTATGCTGCGGCTTTTCAATATTGTTAAAATGGATACTATGTTCATCAGAATTCTTTTTCTTTTCTAATTTCAACCATTCTTTTAAAATATCTTCTTTTTGATCTGTACGTAATCTATTAAATGCTGCTTGACCGTCTGCATCTAATACAGATGTGTTTGTTAATTGATCTTTTACTTTGCCTACATCTCCAAACCAATTAGAGAAGCTATCTGACATTTTGGTAGCTATTGATGTGAGTGTCGATTTTGAAAAAAGCCCTTTCCCATCAAAAAAAGTTCCCGGTCTTTCAATTGGAAGTTTTGTTTCAGTTAATTCTGGTTTTCCTTCTTTTTGATCTTGTTCTCGCGAATAAGCGTATTTACGAGCTTGTTCATTACGCATATATGTATAGTCTTGCAACTTTTTGGCGAGTCTTTCATGTTTTTGTTGTAATTCTTGTTCTTGCTCGTCTTCTGATGTAGTACGAGGTTGAGGTTGTTCAAAGTTCATTCCATCCGCAGCCTTAAGTTCAAAACCAGCACCTAATGCTAGAAGAAGAAGGGTGATTTTCATATTTTTATTCATGCTTTTCTCCATTTTTAGCATGTTTTTTTATCCATTATAGTTTTAGTGTGGCATATTGAGATAGGCAAAATCAATAGTTTTAAGCGAAAAAGTGTATTTTAAAAGGGTTTTTTTACGGAAAAGGGGCACCCCCGATTGGATGCCCCTTTGGTACAATTTGTGGTTATGTATTTAGCTGTTTTTTTTTCTTACCTAATTTCTTGCCTTTAGCGCCTCGTCCTGAGGCATTTGCTTCTTCTTTTGCCAAATCCTTTACTTGCTTTATATCATATCTCCCTTGAAGGAGGTTTTGTTCTTCTTGTTGCAATTGTTTATTCGTTTTTTCGCTTAAATATTCTTTAGGGATTTGAGTCTTAAGTATGTTTGCAATATCAATTTTCAGTTGTCCATCAAAATTATGCCAGTCTGGAATTGCATCAAGAATTTGCTCAATCACCGGTTGATTGTTAAATGTTAGGATAACTCGGTTTGCATAGTGCTCAGCTAGCGCATGTTCAGCTGCTTTTTGAGATAAGGTAATATCTCCTAATTTTTCCATTGATTCGTATTGCTCATCAAGCGGTTGTGTTGGATCAATTTTTTCTATGTCAAGAATTGTAAACAAATGATTACCAGAATCATTAGGTGATACTAAAAGTATTTCAGTGGGTTTCAGCGATCGCTGCATAAGGTCCTGTACATCTGCAATATCTTCATGAAATTCATGTTTTGCA
>DATIJN010000150.1:0-5075 GCA_035478615.1 Saccharimonadales bacterium (SeqCode) | reverse complement strand
AATTTGGTGGGCGATACTGGACTCGAACCAGTGACCCCCAGTTTGTAAGACTGATGCTCTACCAACTGAGCTAACCGCCCAAATGTATCTATATATTTCTAAGAATTTTAAGGATATAAGAATTGTATCGAATACGAGCCTCAAAGTCAAAGCCAAATATGCAAAAAAGACATTTTTTTAAAACTTCATAAAAATTTGATATTTGCTACAGTATAAAGCAGTAAAAACTATTCAAATTATTCCTACTCCAAAAAGGGTTCATATGGCAAAATTTACAGATTATCTGAAAAATATTTTTTGGATTTTATTAATACTCCAATTTGCATCACCAGTCTTCAAGACCCTTAAAAAAACATGGTCATCCATATCAGAACCAAAAAATAAAGTTGGTTTAGTTAATATGCAAAGCGTTATCTTATCATCACATCGATGGAATAAACAACTTAAAAAATTCTTCAAAGACTCTGACATTAAAGCTATTTTAATTAAATTGGACAGTCCAGGAGGAGCTGCTGGTTCCTCTCAAGCAATTTGCCATGAAATTCTACAGCTTAAAAAGCAGTACCCTAAACCTATCATTGCGTATACTGAAAATGTTTGTGCTTCTGGGGCATATTATATTGCAGCTGCTACTGATCATATCATTGCCACCCCAAGTTCTTTAGTGGGCAGCATCGGAGCTAAAATAAATACTCAATTTAAAGTAAAAGAACTTTTAAAAGATTGGAAAATTCAAACTCATGACATTTCAGCTGGTGATTATAAAAATAGCCTTGATCCATTTACTGATTTGACAGAAGAACAAAAAACAATGCTAAAAAACCTTGTTGGTGACTGTTACGATCAGTTTGCAAACGATATTGCAGCATATCGCCATCTGCCTATTGATCAAAAAGACACATGGGCTAACGGTAAAGTATTTACAGGAAATGATGCATTAAAATTAAAACTTGTTGATGAACTGGGAAATCAAACCGTGGCTCTTGAATATCTCAAAAAACAGATTTTACATTCAGATCGAGAAATTGAATTAGTCAAAGTAAAAGCGCCTTCAACATTGCATAGATTATTCCATTCAAATGACTGTGATGCTGATGACGATGACGACGATGAAGTTAAGACTTCAATTTCAGATACATTTGCAAACTCATTCTGGCATAGCTTTTTTGTTTTTACACAAAAACAGGGTATTAATTTTTAAGAATAAATAAAAAGAGCGCCTTTTTACGGCGCTCTTTTTTTGAATAAATATTATGCTAACTTTATCAATGATTATATAAAAAACACCTATTGTCATCCCAGCGAAGGCTGGGATCCATATACTGAACTAAAAAACTGGATTCCCGCCTACGCGGGAATGACAATTTAAAAAAGTAACTTTGGTGTCTTTAATATTCTTGATGTAAATCAAAAATATCAATTTTGTTTCGTGAATACATACACATACGAAATATTTTTAATATCAAAGTAAGGTTTAAGTTCAATTTGATGAGAAACTAAATCAGTCGTAACCTTTTGCACAGTACCCAGAGCAAATCCTTGCGGATACATCAACCCTTGTCCCGTTGAAATAACTATATCACCAACAACCACTTTTTTAAAATGTGGCACAAAACAAAAATCAAGCCGTTTATTATTTTTACCACAACAAATTCCTGCAGCATCTTGACTGGCTTGCGCAGAAACTTTGCATCGTTGATCGGTAATCAAGACAACTTTGCTAAACCAACTATATACCTCAATAATGCGGCCGATAAGTGCATTTTGATAAACAACAACATCATCTTTTGCAAAACCTTTATCTTTGCCCCCTTCAATAAAAATTGCATCTTCTTGCAAACTTTCATAACACAATAAAACTTTAGCAATTTTTTTAGTATTCACTTCATATCGATGAGCAAAATCTACTACTTCCTGACTATGCTGCACAAAAAGTTGTTGTGCCTCAAGTTGAGCAAGTCTGCCTTTTAAAACATCATATTGCACATATAAACTATCAAGTTCTTTTTGCAAAGCTTCTATGTTTTGTCGATGCTCAGATTTTTGATGAACAGCATGAGCAATGCTTGTGTGAATTTTAAGAAATGGATATAAAACATATGAAACAGTGCGTTCAGTAACGCCGCAAGAAGAGAAAAAAATACGATTTACTAAAAATAAAACAAATAGAACATAAAAAACATGAATCGTCCAAAATCTAACCTCTTGCCTCATCATTATCTTATCCTCTACACTTTAACCTACATGCGTAGGATTTCTATCTACTGTAGTCTATGCATTTTGGCTTAAAAAGTCTTGCAAACCTTGTTTAATATCAGCTTCTGATTCTGATCTGACTAAACGACTTCGCAGCGCACTTGCGGACGGATGACCTTTGATATAAAAAGGAAGATGCTTGCGAAATCGTAGTAACCCATGCATTCCAAACTGCTGCACCATTAAAGATACATGTCGCAGCGCAACTTGAAGTATCATATTTTGATCAACAATGTATTCATTTCCCAAAGCATGTTGTTTCATTTCTTCAAGTTTCCAAGGCTTAGCCCAAATACCTCGACCAATTAAAAATCCATCAACACCTGTAGCCTCATAGGTCATTTTTGCAGTTTTGAAATTTACCACATTTCCTGAAAATATAACCGGGATAGAAACAGCTTGTTTCACGGCAGCTGCAATTTTGTAATCTGGTTGACCGGTAAACATTTGTGTCTGAAGTCGAGGATGAATAGCCAAAGCATCTACACCACAATCTTGTGCCAATTTTGCAATATCAACAGCGTTGGCCTGCTTAAAGCCTGCACGAATTTTTATAGTAAATGGAATATGGTCAGGAAGTACTTTTTTAAATTCTTTTAAAATTTTTTCAAGCATGAATGGATTAGCCATCAATGCAGAACCGCAACATGAAGACACCACATTACGTGCTGGACAACCAACATTAAGATCAATCATGTCAACACCAGCTTGAATAATTTTTTCACAAGCCGCTTTCACATATTCAGGAGAATTTGCAGAAACTTGAAAATTCAACGGACGTTCGTACTGAGAAAAATCAAGAGCCAAAGCCCCACCTTTAGGAGTTACAACTGAACAAACATGACGCATTTCAGTATACAAAAGCTCTTCTTTTGAAAATTCACGAACAAGTTTTCGAAATGGAGAATCAGTAATTCCATCAAGTGGTCCACCAATAAATCTTGGAAAAGACAAATGTTTAATTTTTAAATTCTGCTTAAAGTAATCCATGCATTGCTCAAAAAACGTTAGTTATAAGACTTTTTTACAGTTTAACATAACCATTCCAGTTTTCAAAATACAAAAAATAAAACAAATTATAATGTAAAAAATAACAAAAAAATAATCTAAATTTTCAAGTGAATATTAAAAAATAAATAGTATAAAATCTTTAATCATATGCGGTAAATCGACCATTGTGAAATAAATCATTGCCTTTAAAATTAAATTTCAAATACATTATAAGTGTTAGATAATATCCTCACAAAAAAGGAGAATATGTATGAAAAGAAAAAAAGCAGCTGCAAAGCGTAAAGTATCTCGTAAAGCAGCGCCTAAACGTCGTAAAGCGGCTAAAAGAGCTGCTCCTAAACGTCGTCGTAAAGTAGCTAAAAAAGCTGCTCCTAAACGTCGTAAAGCAGCTAAAAGAGCTGCTGGTAAACGTAAAGCAGCTCGTAAAGCTGCTCCAAAACGTAAAGTAGCTAAAAAAGCTGCTGGTAAACGTAAAGCAGCTAAAAGAGCTGCTGGTAAAACTCGTCCTATGAAACGAGTAACTCCACGTTTAAATCCAGTTGTATAAATAAAAATAGAGTAGAGCTCGACTTGAGCTCTACTCTATTTTTTTGTCTTATTTCTAAAATTTACAAGTATGATTAATCTATTTTAATACCTTGTTGACCAAGCAAGTCACCATAATATATAGCAAACCAACTTATAATGCATGGTACAATACACTGGCAACATGAAGGATTTTCTTCATCTTCACCCGGTATAATACCCAATGAAGCATCCTCACGAAAAAATTCTGCACCTCGTTGCTCAAGAAAGGTTACATTCTTTTTAGGTTGCTCACTGAGTGATGCAAAAGATGATGTGTTAAATAGTACAAAAATTACCATGAAACTTATTTTTTTAAACATTCCTACCTCTTATAATTAAGGAAAGTTTATTACTGGATCCCCGTTCAAGCCGGGGACGACGATTAATACATCGTCAGCTTTGGATGCATTCTATGCCAGTCCGTTATTTGTTGATATGCATGACCAACCTTAAATAACAATTGTTCTGATAAAGCAGGACCAATTAATTGAACACCTACCGGCATATTGTCTTTGTTAAATCCACAAGGAATAGACATCGCAGGAATACCCGCTAAATTTACTGGACATAAAAAGTAATCTTGTAAATCCATTTGCAATTTGTTGTTATCAAATTTTCCAAATTCAAAAGCGCAAGCAGCCTGAGAAGGCATCATCAAAATATCTACTTTGCCAAAAGCCTGCGCAAAATCTTGACGAATTAAATCCTGTACTTTTTGTGCATTATGATAAAATTTATCTGCATATCCAGCAGAAAGCACATAATTTCCAATAAGCATTCTTACTTTTACTTCTTTACCAAAACCCTGACTACGACTATTGACATACAATTCTTGCAAATCTTTTGCTTCTTTACTGCGATAACCATAGCGCACACCATCAAAACGAGCCAAGTTAGAAGCAGCTTCAGCACGACTTATAATAAAATAAGTCGCTGCACTATATTCAAGCGTTGGCAACTGAATTTCATGAACTGTTGCGCCTGCTTTTTTTAAAGTTTCAATAGCATCTTGCGTTAACTGTTTTACTTCAGGATCTAAACCAGGCGTTTCAAATGCTGTTTTAACAATTCCAATCCGTAAATTTTTAGGCAGTGTTCCATCAAGCTCTCTGGTATAATCTTTTTTTGTAAGTTGTTGTAAAGATGAAGCATCTTTGGGATCATGACCTGCAATAGCTGAATATACTAGTGCATTATCATACACAGTGCGTGTTGCAATGCCAACTTGGTCAAGAGATGAT
>DATIJN010000149.1:0-23750 GCA_035478615.1 Saccharimonadales bacterium (SeqCode) | reverse complement strand
ACTACAAGAGTTGTATTACTACCAATAACAGTTGTATTTAAGTCCATGAGCTGACTATCCATGCCAAGAACATTTATTGGTTGATGCAGAAACATAGATGCAATAGTGTCATTAATATAATTGATTGCTCGATGCATGCGTTCTTGAATAAGACGATTATTGATATCATACACATACCAAGCTGCACCAAAAGGATGTGCAAATCCAGAAGGAATTGAACTTTTTACAGTTTGTCCATTTTCAAGCTCAATTGAACATTGAATGGTTGGAAGTCCTTGAGCATTAAAAATTTCTTCAGCAAAAATTCTTGTTATGTTCATACTTCTCCTTTTACCATTGTATGTTAGCAATTTTTATTGCATGTTGTCTCGCTACAAGTGTCCTTTGTTTCTGAGCGCTTAATATGAACGAGCAAAACTCTTTTTTCATTTGCCTGTGAAATAGTAAAACAAAAACCTTTATAAAAGAAATTTTCTCCAATTTTTAAAAGACGTTGTGAATGTTCTGTTAAAAATCCACCAAGTGTTACAGCTGTTTCTACTTGAAAGTTAATTTGTAAGACGTCTTCAAGTCTATCCAGATCAATAGTAGCATCAACTGACCATTCTTGATCCGGAATGATGTTTTTGATTTTTAATGTTTGAGCTGCTGGCTCATGCTCATCAGCAATATCACCAACAATTTCTTCCAGAGCATCTTCAAGCGTAACTAAACCAATGGTACTTCCGTATTCATCAACAACCATTGCCATATGAATGCGTTGTCGTTTAAAATCTTTAAGTAATTCACTTACTTTCAAGCTGTCTGGCACAAAAATAATAGGTTTGAGAATATCACGTAAGTTGCATGCAGATTTATTGAGCTGCAATTGCAAGAAAAGATCTTTTTGATACACAATACCGATAATATTTTCAGGATTACCTTGAAATACTGGGAATCGTGAATATTGATAGGTCTTAAAAAGTGAGAGCACCACATTTAAATCATTATTAATATCAACACTAATTATACTGCTGTTTGGTATTAAAATTTCTTTTACATGTGTATTTTCCATACGAAAAATATTTTGAAGCATGCTGGTTTTATCAGCTTCCATTAAACCTTTTTTCTCTATGTAATTGATTAAAAATCTAATTTCTTGTTCAGAAATAATTTGTCGATGTTCATCTTCCTGGCTGTGAGAAAAATATCGAGAAATGGCAAGAAGTGGGCCTGTTATAGGCGAGACAATATAAAAGATAATATTTGCGAGCCACAACAATGAAGCAAGCGGATTTGTTTTAGATTGAGCAATACTTTTGGGAATAATTTCACCAACAAGTGAAACAATAATTGTTCCCAAGGCTATACCCACGGTGAAACCTAGACCTTGCGGCAAGTCGAAATCTGCAAAAATATTTTCAATGATATTTTGTAAAAGAATTGCAGAAATAATGCACATCATGTTTGTTGCAATCAAAACGCTCATTAAAACATATTGCGGATTACTTTCAAGAGTTTGCAGAAAAGCTTTATATTTTTGTGATGTACGTTCCAATTCTTTTATTTTAAATAAACGAATCGCGGTAATACTTGTTTCCATAAAAGCCAATAGTGCACATAAACCAAGCGATCCTAAAAAAATAGCGACATCAAAAAGTAATTTTTGAGTATAAATAGTCACGGCATCCTTTTTATGGTTAATCAAAAACATTGCGTTTTTAGTATGATCAAATCTTAAAAATAATACAAATATGGTTAAAAAAAGAGCACCCGTTTTAAACGAGTGCTCTTTTTTGTTTTATTTAGAATTCATCGTCAGATTCGTCAATCTCTTCAACTTCCAGATTGCTCATATCCTTTTCAAAAAAGGTTACCAATTTTTTACTGCGTGATGGATGTTTTAATTTTTTCAAAGCTTTTACTTCAATTTGTCGAATCCGCTCACGTGTAACAGAAAAATCTTTACCTACTTCTTCAAGGGTATGTTCTGAAGCAACGTCAATACCAAATCTCATTTTTAAAACTTTTTCTTCACGAGGAGTAAGTGTTTTAAGAACTTCTCTGATTTTTTCTTTCAAGTCATTGCTTGCAACAGAATCAGATAATGAAAAATCATCTTCACTTACAATTAAATCTTTAATAGATGCATCATTGCCATCACCAATTGGAGTTTCTAGAGAAATTGGTTCTTTAGAAATTTTGATAATGTTTTTTATTTTCTTTTCATCCAGATTTAATTTTTTTGCAAGTTCTGTATGTGTTGGTTCTCGTCCATGTTCCTGAAGGAAGATATGCTTAATCTTATTGATTTTATTCAGCGTTTCAACCATATGAACTGGTACTCGAATTGTTCTTGATTGATCAGCAATTGCGCGAGTAATCGCTTGTTTAATCCACCATGTTGCATAGGTTGAAAATTTGTATCCGCGTTCAAATTCAAATTTTTCAACAGCTTTCATCAAACCGATATTTCCTTCTTGAATAAGATCAAGGAAATGAAGACCGCGATTAATGAATTTTCGTGCATTGTTCACAACAAGGCGTAAATTTGCTTTAGCTAAATCCGCTTTTGCAAGTTTATCTTTCATCTGTCCTTTTGCAAAGGCAGAGTAATATTTAACGGTAACATCAAACGGAAAACCAATTTCATTTTCAGTATTTTTAATTGCTTTTTTAGCAATTCGTTGTTGTGTTTCAAGTTCTAAAATTTCTTCTTCATTGCCTTTTTTCTTTTTCAAATCAGCAATTTGTTTTTCTGTTATTTTAATAAATTGTTTACGTTCAGAAATTTTATTGATCAATTTTTCTATTTTTTTCCCAAGCTTTCTGATGAGTTTATTGGAAAGCTTGATAGATAAAATCGCTTCGCTTGTTTTTTCTTTATTTTCTTTAATCTTTTCAAACATTTCTTTTTTCATTGCTGGAGAAGAAAGTTTGTCACGATAACTTTGATAAATTGCTGATTCGTTATTAATTAATTTTTTAATTTTACCAATGATTGTTAAAAGAGCTGCGCGCTCTTCCTCAAGCTTTGGTAAATTTTCTTCATCGAATTCTGTAAACTGAATAATATCTTTAAGAGCAATATTTTTTTTGTTGATACGATCAGCAATAATCAAAATTTCCTTGTGGATTAAAGGAAACTTAGATAATGCTTCAACAGATTCTCTTTTACCTGAAGCAATTTTTTCAGCAATAATCGTTTCTGTTTTTTTATTTAATAAGGGAATTTTTCCAATGTCTCGTAAATAACATTTAACACCATCTGCAATTTGTGGAATATCAGGTGTTTCTTTTACGATCTCACCATCATCACATTTAATGGTATCATCAGTTTCAATTTCTTCCTCTTCTTCAGGAAGATCTACTGAGGAAAGTTTACTACTTGCTTTGTGCGTTAATTTTTCATCTTGTTCTGAAAAATCATCGGTATCTGTTACGTTTTGGCTACTATGAAGTTCTTCTTGGGTAATGAGTTCAATATTTTTCTTTTCCAACTCTCGTAAAAGATCATTGGTTTCATCTTCGGTAAATTTATATTTATCACCGATTTCCATAATAGTTTCATACGTGACATAACGATGTCTTTGGCCGTCTTCTATGAGTTTTTTTATAATGCTTTGTTTATCATCGCTATTGATGCTAATTTTGGCCATTTTTTTAGAACTTGTTTTTTTCTTGATCATAAACGTCCCTTCTTACATAATTCTAATTTTAAATTTTCAAAAACATCCATAAGTCGTTGAATTTCATCTGTGTCATTATCTCTTTTTGCTTGCACTATTTTCATTTTAATATGAGAGGCAATAGACTTCCAATATTTTTTCTGAAATTGCAACATAAGATTTTCAAAGGTCAGGTGTATGTTTGCGCTTTCAATGCTAAATAATAAACTTTTGGTTTGTTCCAGTTCTTGCGCGTTTAAAACGTTACTCAAGTTTTGGATATTCAAGTTGTTATGTACTTTTCTGTAGTTTATAATTTTTTCAACAATCTTGAGTGCGCTTGGGCTTAGGCATGCAATAAGTAAGGTTTCATATTGCTGGCTCAGCACTGTTGGATCATGAATAATAGCTGCAATTATCTGTTGTTCAAGCTTATCCTGGGTAATTATTTCAGGTTTATTATCACTTGATGCTTTCTCTGGTGATTCTTTTACTAATCTATACCCAACTTTGGCACTATCCTGGGTGTTTTTTTGAGCCTGTGTGTTTTTTTGAGGTCCCCTATACCTATTATTATACTCTTTTTTTATAATTTCTAAAGGGATCTGTAGGGTTTCAGCTGTTTTCATAAGCAAAATATTTTGTTTTAAAGAATCTTGGACCTGGGCTATAAGCTCAAAAAGCTCTTGGATTGTGCTCATTTGATTTTTCATGGATTCTTGTCCAAAACTATTGCCACGAGCTTGTAGGAAAAAACTGAAAATATCATGGGCGCTTGTGACATAGGGTGCTAAACTTTGTCCTTGTTCAAGCAATGATGCTGGATCTTGTCCTATGGGCAGGGTTATGACCTTAAGATCTAAATCAAGTTGCCAACATGATGAAGTGAGCCTTAAAATTGCTTGTTTTCCTGCGCTGTCAGCATCATACAAAAGATATATCGTTTGGGCGTGTTTTGCTAGCTGCAGTAAATGATCTGTTGAACAAGCTGTTCCCAGGGTTGCTACGACATTTTTATATCCATGTTGATGCATAGCAATGCAATCAGTATACCCTTCAACTAAGAATGTAGTTTTCTGTTTATGAATTTCTTGCTTTGCTAAATCAAATCCAAAAAGCAATTTTCCTTTTTTGAATTGTTGAGTTTCCATTGAATTGTAATATTTTGGTCGATTGTCATGCGGTAAAAAAATTCGGCCTCCAAAGCCGCATGTTTGTCCTAAATGGTCCTTGATAGGAAATATGATTCGATCTTCAAAAGGTGAATATAATCCGTGATTTCCTTTAAAAATAATGTGTTGCTCAATTAAATCAGTGCTTGAAAATCCTTGATGGGCAATATACTCTAAAAGTTGCTGAACCCCTCGTTTACCAGATGGAAAAAATCCTAGTACAAATTGTGAGCAGGTAAATGATGAAATATTACGTTTTTTTAAGTATGAAAGCGCCTGGGGGCTTTTTAAAAGCATTGAATTACACCATTGTGCAACTATTTGGCATAAACGATAGTGATTTTTATCTATAGCTTGATGTGACATTCCATTTTGAATATCTTGTGGAATTTCAAGATTAAATCGCTGCGCAAGATGTTGTGCAGCCTGCAATGCTGACAAATGTTCTATTTTTTCAATAAAATTAATCACATCACCATTTTCATGACAACCAAAACAATAAAAAATATTTTTGTGCGGACTGACGCTAAATGATGGAGTATTTTCATGGTGAAATGGACAACGGCCTTTCCAGTATAAAGAACCAGCTTTTTTCAGACTCGTATATTCGCCAATAACTGAAGTAATATCGACGTTTTGTTTGATAAAATTAAACAGATCCATACGGTTTTTTTGTCCATTTATTTATAACAATAATGCTTACAATTGCACAGATACTTACAATTAAAGCAATCCATTGATGTATTGATAGATACGAAAGAAAACCTTTTTGCCATATAAATTCTCTATCCCATCTCATAAAATCCATGAAAAATCGTTCGATGCTGACACAAGCAAGATAAACACAAAAAAGTATACCTTGTTTTTTAAAATGATATTGCCCAATAAAAAATAAAAATAAAAATAAGATCATAAGCATAATGCTACTGTACAATTGAACAGGGTACAATGGTTGATACAATGGAGCCATATGATCAGGATTTTGATACATTACGCTGTACCACGATGATGTGGGACAACCGTAGCAACACCCAGCAAAAAAACATCCCATTCTGCCAAAACTTTGTACCAATGGTGCGTATAAAGCCATACGATCGATATAGGGTAGAATCGCAATATGTTTAAAATAAAGATAACTTGCTGTTGTAACAATTATCCCAATAATGCTTCCCAGAATTGAAAAACCAGGTTCCCAAAATTTAAACAAATCTAAAAAATTGTATATCGGTTTGGGTTGTGAAAGAATATCGATAATTCTTCCACCTAAAAATCCAGATAGAAGCATGAGTTGAAAGCTTACGGTTAAATCATCTAGTGAAATAATGCTACGTAGTTTATTGTCATGTAGAACTAATACCCAGCCTATGCATACGCCAATTGCAATAAAAACTCCATAAGCATGTACTGATAAAGGGCCCCAGACATGAAAAAGAATTGGGCTTATGACAAAATTCATTATTAGCTAACACTTTCAATCTGTTTTTGCATCTCTTCCCAATCTTTAGTTGATGATGCAAGATCAGCTTGAGCCTTATTTAAATCTTGTTGAAGTTTGTTATACTCATCCGATCCATACGTAGCAATACCCATAGCTGCTAAAAGAGTTGGTATTTGTTTTTCTAAATTACCAATTTTATTTCGTACGTTTTTAGCTTTTTTTTGTAAAAGATACAATTCTTTTTTATCAATTTTTGGTAGTTGTGCTGTAGATACTTGTGTTACTTTTATTTCTTTAGGTTTGTGGCTAGATTCAGTTGATTCTTTCGTGCTTACATAATTTTCATAATTTCCAAAATAAAGCGTAACCCCTTGTGGAGTTAATTCAAGAATTTTGGTTGCCAATTGATTTGTAAAATATTGATCGTGAGAAACGAAAAGAATCGTGCCGTCAAAACCAGTAAGAGCATTTAAAATAACTTCTTTTGATTCAATATCAAGGTGGTTGGTTGGTTCATCAAGTAAAAAGAAATTTGCTTTACTTAAAATAATTTTTGACATAGCAACACGGTTTCTTTCTCCACCACTGAGTACCTTGGTAAGTTTTTTTACGTCATCACCAGAAAATAAAAATGAACCGAGTGTTGCTCGAATTTGTGCTTCTGTAATATTTGGACATGCATCAGTTACTTCTTGTACAACTGTTTTATGTGGATCAAGAATTTTTTCTTGATCTTGATCAAACAATGCAGATATAACATTGTGCCCAAACTCAATTGAACCTTTTTGTAGTTTTAATTTGCCAGCAATTAAATTAAAGAGCGTTGATTTTCCAGTTCCGTTTGGCGCAATAAGAGCAACTTTATCTCCTCGTTGGATTTCAAAAGAAACATTTTTGAACAATTCATGATCAAATGAATATGCAACATCTTTGACTGTTAAAACATGTTGGCCTGATCGCACAGGTGGTTGTAGTTTTAAAGTCATTGTTTTAGGTTTGCGTTCAAGTTCAATGCGCTCTATTTTATCTAAAGACTTGATCATGCTTTGCGCCATAGCAGACTTGGTTGCACTTGCACGAAAGCGATCAATAATACTTTGTTTGTGTTTAATTTCACGTTGTTGCTGTTCGTAAGCTTGTTGTAAATGCTCAGTACGCATCTTTTTTTGCTCAAGATAAATACTATAGTTTCCGTGATAAACAGTTAATTTTCCAAGTGATAATTCAAATGTTTTATTACAAGCTTGATCAAGAAAATAACGATCGTGACATACAAGCAAATAACCAAAAGAACCTTCTTTTAAAAATTGTAAAAACCAATTTTTACTAGGAAGATCAAGATGGTTGGTAGGTTCATCAAAAAGGTAAAAATCAGCATCTTGCAACAATAATTTTGCAAGTACGACGCGCATGCGCCAACCAACACTTAATTGTGAAACTTTGCTAACTTGTTTTTTTTCATCAAATCCAAGACCAGCTAAAATTTTTTGAGCTTGAGCTTTTTTGCTGTCAAAATTGTGTTCCAAAAGTTCGTGTTCGATTTCGCCATAACGATTCATATCCACTGAAGTGGGATTTTTAGCAATCATTGTATCAAGTGCGATTTTTTCTTGAGCCATATCATACAAATAGGTAAATGTTGCTAGTGTTTCATCCAAAACATTTTTTTCTGAGACAATGACAACTTCTTGAGGCATATATGCAATTTTTGATCCTCTTTGAATGTCAATATCGCCGCCATCAGTACCAATATCTCCAGCAATTACTTTCAGCAGGGTTGATTTTCCGGTACCATTTCTTCCAACTAATCCTACTCGGTCTTGTTTGCTTAGGGTGCAACTAATGTCGTCAAAGACAATTTGTTTTCCAAATTGTAATTCAAGATTTTTAATAAAGATCATTTTTTTTCACCAATTCAGGTTTACGAACAAGTAAAATAAGTAATGCAATTGCTGCAGGAGTCATACCAGGAATAAGTCCTGCTTGACCAATTGTTGCAGGTTTATGACGTAGAAGTTTTTGTTTTAATTCCGTTGAAATGCCTGGTGCATCTTTAATGAGGTCTTGGTGTGGCAGTGGCATATCTTTATATTTATTATTTTTTTCAATCTCTGCAAGTTCACGTTTGATATAATTTTTATATTTCACATGAGAGAAAAGTGAAAGAGCATTACGGGATGATATGTTGTAACCAAGAGTAATAGCAAGTTCTTGAGCTGTTGGTTCTTCAAGCAAATACTCAGCCATTTTTGCATTACTAAATTTTTTATCTACTTCCTCAATAATTTTTTCAAGTTCAGCTTTTTCATTTAAGAATCGTTGATATAAATCTTGCTCAATCAATCCTAGTTCATATGCCTTGGGCATCAAACGTAAAAATGCATTATCTTGTCGCAGAATTAAACGTCGTTCTGCACGAGACGTAAACATACGATATGGTTCATCAACACCAAGCGTTACTAAATCATCAATCATGACACCAATGTAACTTTCTTGACGATCTAAAATACATGGTGACTGATTTTTAGATTTTAATGCTGCATTAATACCAGCAAGTATACCTTGTCCTGCAGCTTCTTCATATCCAGTTGTTCCATTAATTTGACCAGCTAAAAAGAGTCCAGGAATGGTTTTAACTTCAAGTGCATGATTCAATTGATTAGGATGAACAAAATCATATTCAACAGCATAACCAAATTTGACAATGGTTGCATGTTCAAAGCCAGCAATTGAATGAATAAATTTTTCTTGTACAGCTTCTGGAAGTGATGTTGAAATACCACTAGGATATGCTTCAACATAATCTTTGGTTTCAGGTTCAACAAAAATATGATGACTGTTTTTATCGGCAAATCGAGAAATTTTATCTTCAACAGAAGGACAATAACGAGGACCAATACCTTTAATATTGCCACTGTACATTGCCGATGTATGCAAATTATCTTTAATAATTTGATGAGTTAAAGTATTGGTACGAGCGATATAGCAATCATGAGTATTTTCTACATGTATAGGATCAAATTCAAATAAACTATCAAGTGGCTCTGCTTCTTGTTTTTCAAGTTGCGAAAAATCGATGGTATGTGTTGCCAAACGTGGTGGAGTTCCTGTTTTGAGTCTGCCAAGTTTGAGATTTAATTTTGTTAAGAAATTTGAAAGTTGTGTTGCTGCTTTTTCATCACGACGTCCAGCAGGATAATTTTTTTCACCAACGTGAATCAAACCATTTAAAAAAGTACCAGTTGTTAAAACGACTTGGTTGCTATCAAAGATAGTTCCAGATTCACAGCGGATACCTCGCACCGATCCATTTTCAACTAAGATTTCATCAACCATTTCTTGAGCAATGGTGAGGTTTTGGGTGTTTTGTAGTGTTTGGCCAGCAAGCTTGCTGTATGCATCTTTATCAATTTGTAAACGAAGACCTTGTACAGCTGGTCCTTTTTTTGTGTTAAGCATACGAGCTTGTAGGTATGTTTTACTGCAAAGTTGTGGCATAAGACCGCCAAGTGCGCTGATTTCAAAAACAATATGACCTTTACCCACACCACCAATTGATGGATTGCAGGGCATGAGTCCAATTTTATTTTTATCGATGGTTAAAAGAAGTGTTTTGCAGCCCATTTTTGCAGAGGCATATGCTGCTTCAACACCAGCATGACCGCCGCCAACGACGATAACATCAAAAAAATGATTTGTTTTATTCATTAATAACACACTAGTAAAAGGAGTTTTATGTATAAAAAGTATACTGTAGAATAGCTTTTTTCACAAATTTACCATCATGCAGCATTGTAAATAAAAAGTTGCTTTTTGTGTCGGTTGGAAAGTTTTGGTTTGAGTTTTATATAAAGCGTTGCTTTCTGCTTTTGTATTTTGTTACCGTTATGGCATGTACGTTATCCAAAGCCCCAATCTTAAAAGGGGAAATGTAAAGGGGGTCAATCATGAAGTATATAATTTGGTATGGCCAATTAATTTTGGCTATTTTAATCGCTCATAATGCCGCAGCTACTGGAGAAAGTACTGATAAAGAAATAGTTGCAGAAAAAAAAGAAGATGTTTCATTACAAAACACGGTGCATTCTGCACAAAATGTTACAGGTATCTCTCACGTAGGAAGAACAGGTATAGCTAATGTGAGCATTAGTGGTTTTAATGCATCAACTGAGGCTGAAAGTCCTTCTCATCAATTATTTTATCCAAATCCAAATGGACCACATGCACCTATTCCATTTATACCAACTGCGCAGGAAATATATGAATTACTTGCTAATGAAATCATCAATCTTAAGCGGTTGCGTATGTGGATTTATAAATTACATCCTGTCACGCAGGAAGAAAAAGCGATGGTTAATGATCTTAAAGCTACCTATATTCCTATTACCGATACAGCAATTACGGCTCGCAATAGACTTGATAGAAGAGTTGATAAATTAAAAAGAAAACAACATAGAGCTGCAGAAGTAAGAGATGATGTAGATTTATTAAGTCGAAAAGCTGAAGTGATAAGTGCGCTAGAAGCAGATAAAACTCAAGCAAAATATGAAACATTAAGTCAGCGTGAAAAAGTCAGAGACAAAAATAGAAGAATAAAAGAAAGAAAAGCAAAAATTTTAGCACAAGGAAAAGCACAAGAAGAATCTGATAAAGAAAATTATGATGCTCTAGCAAGTCAACAGTAAAATCATTATTTTAAAATTCTAAACATACAAAAAGAGGCTGACTTTTGAGTCAGCCTCTTTTATATATTTCAAATCTCAATAGTTTTTATTTTAACTCTTGAAATACGATTGATAGTTACTTGGAACTTTAGTTAAAATTAGAGCTTTTGTCTGAGTTGGAATGTTATTTAAAACAATTTTTAAATGAATCATCATACAAATCAATTGTTTTGAATCTAATTTTTCTAAAGCTGTTTTCAATGAACTATATTTCTTCGTATCTGAAGAATTTTTAATAATTTCTAAAATTTCAATTTTAATTTCATCAAGTACTGTTGTTAATTCCTTAGCAGGATCTTTGATTTTTGCTAATTTTGTTTCAACAGCTTGGTGAATAGCTTTATCGGTTGCATCGTCAGCACGCAACACAGGTGCAGCTATTGTTAATGCTAGGGCTGAAAGTAAGTAAATCTTTTTAATAGATTTCATAATATACCTCTTTATTTCGAGTTAATTTCATATTCTATTGTATGCACCATTTCACTATTTAACACTTATAGCGTACCGTAAGCACTGCAAGGGGTCAAAAGGGGTAGGGGTCTTTTTAAGAAAATGTTTGAATTTCATGATTGAATCGCTATTCTTACAGTATGAAAAACCTTATTTTTATAGGAATTTCCTATGTTTTATCATCTCGCCTTAGCCTTTAAATCGCACTTTTCTGCATTAAATATGGTCCATTATATCTCATTTCGCGCTCTCATGGGCCTCCTGACCACATTTTTTTTGTTTTTAGCCTTTGGGGACCGATTTATCGACTTTTCCAGAAAGGCATTTGTCAGTACCGCACGTCCTTATACCCCTCAATCTCATCAAGAGAAGGGATCAACGCCTACCATGGGAGGTCTATTTATCCTTCTAGTGGTTCTTTTAAACCTCTTTTTATGGTGTGATTTGAGCAAGCCAGAGGTGTATCTTTTTAGTTTGACCCTTGTATTATTCGGTGGAATCGGGCTTTTGGACGATATGCATAAAGTCTGGTATAAAAAGGGCATTTGCGTAACGTCTAAATTTAGTTTACAGCTCCTTTCTGCTTTAGCTGTGGCAATCTGCTGGATATGGTTTAAAAATCCATCTACGCAGCTTTGTGTGCCGCTTTTTAAGCACTTCCATCCAGATCTTGGCTGGCTTTTAGTACCTTGGGTCCTTCTAGTTTTAGTGGGCACGAGTAATGCGGTAAATTTAACTGATGGACTTGATGGTCTGGCAATAGGATCACTTTTACTAAATTTTGCATTTTTTTCAGGGGTAGCTTATTTGGCTGGTCATGCTTCTTTTGCTTCTTATTTGCAAATCCCTTTTACAGGGTGTAGTGAAGCTGTTATTGTGGGGGGTATTTTAATAGGGGCTTCTTTAGGATTTCTATGGTTTAATGCACATCCAGCTCAAATTTTTATGGGTGATGTTGGTTCTTTATCTTTGGGTGCTGTTTTGGCACTTATGGCTATTATTTCTAAGCAAGAATTACTATTGCCTATTGCTGGTGGAATGTTTGTCATTGAGGCGCTCTCTGTCATTATGCAAATTGGTTCTGTCAAATTACTAGGCAAAAGGTTATTTAAAATGGCTCCAATTCATCATCATTTTGAAGTGCTTGGATGGAAGGAAACCAAAGTAACCATGCGTTTTAATATTATTACCTTGATTCTGTGTTTACTTGCAGCCATTACCTTTAAAATTCGATAAAGTAAAAATCCCTGGCCATTTACAGCCAGGGATTTTAGTTTTCTTAAAGTATCTGTTTAAGTTTTATTTAATGATTTCCGCAGTACCTTTTACATACGCACCAATGCATTCGTTTGCAACGGCCTCTGCAGTATGTACAGGTATTGCAACTACTTCTTGTGGTAATGCAATTATTTCTACGTTTGTACCTGCAGTTTGACCAGCTGTTGTAAATATACCTTTAACATAATCACGAGCATTTGAGCAATGTGTTGTAATAGCATTTACTCGAGCTGCAATTGCTTCTTTGGTGTTTGTAGTTGCTGTTTGGCATGTTGTTGCAACAGTATTTACTTTTGATGCAATTGCTTCTTTAGCATTTGTACCTGCAGTTCGACAAGTTAATGCCATACCAGCTACAGCAGCTGTAAGATTGTTTTTTGCATTTAGAATATTTTGTTTGTAATACCAAGCTGTAGCAACACAAGCTACTGTTGTTGCAGCAGCATATGCACGCCAGTAACGATATGAGTGAACTGTTAACTCAAGACGAATTCCTTCTTTAGCACTATGCTTTTTAACAATCTGTGTAAGATTATCAAGTTCATCAATAAGTTGAGTCAATTCAGGATTATTATCGCTCACATAATTTTTTGGATTAAAATATGCAAGTGGGTTTACCCAAGTCCATTTAATTCCTGTTACTGCAATACTATTCCAAGGTTTGTAGTTACCATATGTATATGCACGATAATCGTATAAATACATAATAGTTCTTTCAAAAGCCTTAGTAACTTCAATTGCTTGAGCTGTATTTGTTGTTTTTGCTAAATTCTCCATAATTTGTTGATATGAAGATAAGTTGTTTATAGGATTACCATCAAATCGAGCAATTGTTGCTAGTTCATTTGCAAATAAAGGATTGGTAAATATCGTGTACATAATTGTACCACGTTCAAGGATTCTTGTTTGTTGATTAATACGATCGCCCAATATTAACGGACCATTAGCCGGTGTATATAAAGCTTGTATTGTGTTTACCGCAGGAACTGGTACATATACCATTGCTGACATGTTGATACCAGCGGTAATGATAAGGGAAGAAAGTAATAACTTTTTCATAAAACCTCCAAAGGGTTGTTGTAATATTCTTATATATTTGCTTTATTACAGCACCTTTTTTATGCTTACAGTATGCCTTTTCTTGATTAAATCAGCAAATGCCGTTTAAGTATTTTATCAAAAAGACGTCTAGATCGGCAATGCGCTCATTAACTTCAGTTAGAAATACATAAAAATCTTTGGATTTAGACCAAGAATTTTCTCAAGCAAGGAGATATACTTATGTATAGTATGCCAAAAAGCTCATATTTTGTAAAAAATTACTATCTCTTTTTTTCACAGCGGTAGTACATAATTAACCCTACAATGAACATAAAAATGAATAAATTGAGGGACACAAAATTATATTTAATTGAGCTTATTATGCAGGAAATGATGAATCCTGTGCATGTTATAAGCGATAAAAATCCCGTCAAATTAGACCATTTTTTAAGATGTAAAAATGCAATAGTGCTGATTGTATAGGTAATAGTGCAGCCTAAGCTCGCTGTTTGCATAAGCAGAATTTTATTGCCATTGGTAATAAGCAAAAATAGTACACATATCAGGCCTTCCACGAGTACAGCAAAAGTTGGAATACCGTGTTTATTTAAACAGCCGATAGTATTAGGGATGAACGTGAGTTTATTTTGCGCTAAAGTGTATAAATTCCATGAGTTTGAGAATAAAAGACCGTAAGTTGCACCCAATGCTGAAAATCCAATTAAAAAGCTTATAGTTGTTGCTAGTTTAGTTTGCAGCCATGCACTTATAGGAATTAAGCTGGCAATGTAGGGGTAAGCTTGAGTATATGAGCTTAAAGACTGAATATTTGGTAAAAGTATCATGGATAGTAATGTTTGAAACACAACATAGAGCAATATAATAGAAAAGAATGAGTAAAATATTGCTTTTGGGGCATTTTTTTCAGCATTTTGTATGTTTCTACTAATTGAACAAGCTGCTTCAAATCCAGTATAACAATATAAAACAAGCGGTAATATGGTGATAAATGATGAGACCGGAATCATTTGAAATGATGCAAAAATATTAAAATCGAAAAGGTATATACCCAAAATAATAAGTGAGATCATTGGTATTGATTTAGCAGCAATAAAGCATCGTTGAATAATAATACCGGTACGTACATTTAAAAAATTTAAATAAATAAATATCGCTAAAATAACTATGCTAATCCATACTGGATCGACCGATGCAAAAAGCGTAGGTATTAATGCTTGTATAAAACTTGCAGCAACGTGTAGAAGCAATGATGCTGAAGCAAGTTTTCCAAAAAAATAAGTCCAGTTTGACACAAATCCCAAAAAAGGAGATAGCGGTTTTGCAAAAGCATAAAATCCACCCGATGGGTACGTTTTAACAAGCTGTGCAAACGTAAAAACTAATGGAAACATAAATAAACCCACGAATAGGTAGAGTATTCCACCAGCAAGATTTAAAGCTTTGGTTAAATCAACAATATTAACGAAAATACCTGCTCCAGCCATGATATTTAAATTAATTAAAATTGCTGATTGTAATGATAATTTAGATGAGTTGCTCACATATATTCCTTTTTAGTTTTTATTTTTAAGATACATTGCTATAGATCCTGCTACCGCAGCATTTAAACTTTCTGTTTTTCCTGACATAGGGATGGTGAGTTTTTCGTTGCAATCATCAATAACGTCTTGTGGTAAACCTTGTGATTCATTGCCAATAATTAAAATATATTTTTTTAAATCAAGAACTTGTGGAGTTTTGCCATCTTGAACAATAAGAGCGCATGTTGTAAGGTTTTGGTTGAGTTTTTGAAATTCAGACCAATCTGTTTCAACTATGGTAACATATGCAATTGTTCCTGCTGTTGCTTGAATAACCTTGGGATTATAAGGATCAACTCCTTCAATTAGGTATACAGTTGAAATGTCCATAGCTGCAGCAGTTCTGATCAATGTTCCTACATTTCCAGGATCGGCAATATTGTATAAAACAATTGCATTATCTGTTGCAGTACTGGTATTTTCAGGCATTTGAAAAACAGCAACAATGCCGCTTGGTGTGATGGTTGTACTAATTTTTTTCATAATAGCATCATTGACAATGACGATGGAATCCAACGGAAAAAGATCTCCATGATGCTGATACATTTCTTCATTCATATAGATAGAATGCAGATTATAACCACCTTGAAGTAAGGTCACGCAAGTTTTTAAGCCTTGAGCAATAAATTGTTTATGCTGCAGACGGTATGATTTTGTATGCAGATGGACTAAGTGTTTAATTTTTGGATTGGTGAGTGATTGAATAATCATACTACAAATCTCCTGCTAAAATTTTTTCTCGATACTGATGCATTAAGCTATTCATATAGGAGATATTGTGAATAGTTGCAAGTGTATGGGCAGATGCTTCTTTTGCTTTAAATAGATGATAAAGAAAACTTGTTGAATAATTTTTGCATGTGGCACACAAACATGTTGGGTCAATAGGACCAAGATCGTTTTTGAATCGATTTTGCGTAATTTTTTTGGTACCTTGCGATGTAAATAAATGACCATGTCGAGCACATTTTGTAGGATGTGAACTATCAAAAGTATCTATACCAAGCGGAATGATTGATTCAATTGATGGTAAATCACCAATACCTAAAAGATGGTTCGGTTTATCATATGGCAACATTGGCATCGTAGTTTTGAGCATTTCAATCATTTCTTCACGATTTTTTCCAACACTTCCACCGATTGCAAAGCCATCAAACGGCAGAGCTCCTAATATTTTGCAACTTTCTTGACGTAGTTCAGGAAAAATTCCACCATGAATTACTCCATACATAGCTTGTTGCGCTGGATTTTGTAAATGTTCATCGAGTGATCTTTTTTCCCAGCGATGTGTTCGGTCTAATGATTTTTTTAAAGCTCGTTTATCAATGTGATAGGGTGGTAATTCATCAAAAGGAATAATGATATCTGCACCTAATTTTTTTTGAGCAAGTACTGATGATTCAGGTGTTAATGTGATTAAGTCTCCATTGCGATATGATCGGAATGTTACACCATTTTCATTGATTTTGACCACAGCATTTGAGATATTTTTTTGACCTTTACTTTTCAGTTCACTTGCAACACCTCCGTAAGCAAGACTAAATACTTGAAAACCACCAGAATCGGTAATAATTGGTTTGGTGCGGTTAATAAATTTGTGTAAACCACCAGCTTGTGCAACTACTTCAGGGCCAGGATGAAGTAACATATGATAGGTATTGCAAAACATGAGTTGTTGATCTAATGTTTCAAGAATGTGATTATCAAGTGATTTTAAAGTTCCATTGGTTCCAACAGCAACAAAGCTTGGAGTTTGAATAATTCCATGTGGCGTATGTATTTTTCCAACGCGTGCTTTTGACTTGCTTGATTGATAGATAATTTCGAAAAAAAAGTAAGGTTTCATGAATTTTTTTGCTATAAAAATGAATGTTTTTTTGATAGTATACCAAAATCTTTTATTTTCGGATATCTACAAATTAATACGCAATAATTCAAGTATAAAGGGGTAATTATGGATTATCGATTTAATTCATATAATAATTTTTTCATAGTCTTTATGGTTCTGGCAAGTGACTGTTTTTTGCAAGGCTCGCAGGATAATTCAGGATCACGCATACGTCAAAGATCGCCAGATGCATGTATGGTTTTACCGTGTCCGCAAAATAGTGCACAGGGTAGTGTTTTGCCATTTGGTCATAGATCTCAGGAACTGAAAGCACCAATAAAATTTTGCGATAGTTCTGGTTCGCTTGCTACTTCTTTTGGTTCGCTATCAAGAGATGTTTCTCCAGACGTATCTCCAAATGTATCTTCACAATCATCGTACATGGATGATTCTGCCTCATGCAATGTAGAACGAATGAGTGTATATAGTATGGTTGGTAACAAAAGCTTTGAACCATCTACGCAGTATCATGCCCTAGGATATTTTAATCATCTTTTAGAAGAGCAATCAAGTGAAATTTTGACAGATTTTTGTCAAACGGCTGGTATAACGTTGCAAGATTTATATAACAAGGTTTTTGAGTTACAACGTAAATTTCCTGAAACGTATCAATTTCATTCAATACCCAGTGCATGTCCTATTCAACGTTTCTTTGCTTCTCATGGCTATGGTAATAAAATTATCACAATCAAAAAAGAAGATGGATGGGGTAACCCTATAGCAATTACATCATGTAAAGGAATAACAATTTATCCATCCTTTTTTAGATTGAGTGAAGAAAGTCGGCAAACAATTTTGCATACAGAATTGCAACATATCATTCATCGAGATAATTTTTATAAACATGTTATGGGGCAAATTGTTCAAGAATGTGGTCACCCCAGAGCTCGATATAAACTGCAAGCAATTGTAAAACAATATGATGATTTCATAAAACGTCGTGCTGATCTTAAAGCGGGAATTTCTGCGGGAGATATAGTTATCAATGTTTTAGCGCAAGATTCACATTATGCTTTAACAGCTCCCGTCAATTATATGGAAGAAGTACAGCGCATGATTGAACAAGAAAGAAAAGCTCCAGTTATTATAGCTTGGATTAAGGAGTGCGAAAAATATAGACAAGATCGTCAGGTAGAATTTGAAAGGATGCAAGTTCAAGAATTTTCAGATTCTGATGATGATTTTGGAAGTGATGCTGAGGAATTTAATAATAGACTTCAATTTACAAGTACAGATTTTTAAATATAAAAAAGATAAAAAGGAGACGTATGAAGCATTTTATATATGGTGTTATTTTTCTATTAATAAATTCTTATCAGTACGCAGTTATCTTTCAAGGACTCAAGGAAAATTCAAATGTTACCAAAAATACATTTTCTTGTCCTACAGCTGCTTCAGGTGCTTCAGATTGTTCAAATGCTGACAGCAACGCAAGTGGTTTTGTAGTAACGCAACAAAGCCCGCTCCAATTTTTTAATAATCAATCATATTGGTTAAGAAGGGAAGCTGAGAAAAGACAAGATTATCAAACTAATCAACCACTTAGTGGAACCGAATTAGATAGTAAGATGCAAAGTGAAGGATGGGTAGCAATGGGAAGTTATTGTATCCTTATTTCAACTAATTCTGTTTTAACAGATGTTGTAATGCCAAATGTTACAGCTTCAGGTGATCAAGTTAAAGTAGTTGTTCAACTTTGGTATAACGGTGAAAATAATATTCAATTATGGTCACAAGACGCGGCTGTGATGTCTGCAACGCAAGGTTTTAGTGTATTAATTTCTTCAGACCAAGATGATCAGATTTCTCAATTACCGGTTTTAAGTGCAAGCTCTTCCAAGCTAACGCAGAATTCAAAATTATCTGATGGAAAAGCGTTCTTAAATCAGATAGGTTTGCAAATAAATAATCGGACGAATCAGTATGGAAAAGCAAATAATTCGCCTAGATCAGTAAAAATACAATTAGCATAAAATAAACGACTAATTTTTTTACAATGGATTATTTTTAAAACCGATAAGTTGACATTCTGGTTGTGGTTTGATACCAAACTGCTCAAAAACTTTTTGTTGCATAATTTGCGCAACCGTAATGACATCTGTACTAGTTGCGTTTGGTTTTGTTACAAGCATGTTTGCATGTTGATAGGAAACAGCTGCTCCACCTACGCAAAGTTCTCCTTTAACACCAATTTTATCAAGATAGTATGCAACATAGATAAGTTTTTTATCAGTGTTTTCAACTTCGTGCGGTAAAAAATTTCTAAAAAAACTTCCGCAGGTATTTGTCTGTGGATAACGTCGCTGCCTATGACGAATGATTTCTTCTCTGCGGCCGCGCGCTCGAGCAATTTCAAGATCACTTGCAAGCTTGAGTTGGAATGTTGCAGAGACTAAATAATATTGTTTATTTTGAAGGTTTGATGCATCATATCCAAATTTAAACCATGTAGGATCAACGGTGGTTATTTTTCCGGTTTCTTTATGAATTATTTGAGCATTTACAATAAATTGTTCAAGTAAAAATTCATAGTAATGCAAATTAATGTAGACTGATCCGCCTACAGTTCCCGGAATTCCACTAAATTCCTCTAGGTTTGTTAAATTTTTATTAAGACAATACTCAATCAAATCGTGAAAAATAGTTCCTGCCCCAGCTTTAACCAGCGCATAGTGACCATCAATTTGTTGCGCAGAAATATCAACAAGTTTTGGTCTTATTACCAGACCATCAAATCCTTCATCGCTGATTAAAATATTTGCACCTTGTCCCAGTACAAAAATTTCAAGATTATTTTCACGCGCGAAAAAAAGTGCTTGTGCAAATTCATCAGCTGTTGTTGGTTCATAATAAAATTTTGCAGGGCCGCCAGTTTTAAACCAATTTTTATCAGCCAATGATACGTTGTGCTCAATTTTTATATGATGTGTTATGGTTTGGCCATGGCTTTGGGGTATTTGATTGACCATTGCAGCATCCTTTTTTTTGGGCGCTAAATTTTTTGAAGAGGTATTCTTTCAGGTGTTTTCTTTTCACTCAGTAGTGATTGGCATTTTGGACTGCATGTTTTTGCAAAAGCTTCAATGCAGGATAGGCATGAAGTAAAATGTTTGTTACATAAAGCATTCAAACAGTTAAAATATTCATCACTTGGAATTTTACAATGCAGGCATGTACCTAAAATATCATTATTTGCTGCAACGGTAATTCGTTGATCAAAGACATAATTTTTACCTCTGAAAAATCCATCTGGATATTGTTCTATGTAACGATGTATTCCACCAGCGATTTGATATACTTTTTTAGCTACTTGTTTTTGATTAAGATAAGCAGAAGCGCGTTCGCATCGTACACCACCTGTGCAATGCATTAAAACTGTTTTATCTTTAAATTGATCAACATTTTCATCAATATAACCAGGCAACTGTCTGAAATAACGAATATTAGGAGTTAAAGAACCTGTAAAAGTTCCCACAGCTGATTCATAATTATTTCGAGTATCTAAGACAACTAAGTCAGCAGGTGGATTTGCTAAAAGTTCATGAACTTGCTGTGGCGCTAAATGTTGTCCGCCATCTTTGACTGTTAGCTTTGATGGATCAATGCCCAAGTGTACAATTTCATTTTTGACACTAATTTTCATTTTTGGAAAAGCGTGAGATCCGCCAGGGGCTGTTTTAAAATCGATACCACTAAATAAAGGATGCTCATTCATTGCTTGAATGTATGCATCTGTTGCTTGCTCTGTTCCGCCCACAGTTCCATTAATTCCTTCGTGAGCAATGATAATGCGTCCTGTCAGTCCTAATGTTGTACAAAGATCTCTTTGCCATTTTTGAATAGCAACTGGATATTGAATGTCGACATATTTGTAGTACAGAAGGATTGTTCCCATAATCATGTATCCTATGTGTGAAGTGGTACGACTTTATTTTACTGTATCATGAGATGCTGGTAGCTGTCTATACACTATGAAATTTCTAGATCAGGGATGTTTTTTGATTATTTAAAGCAGTAATGACTTTTTGATGTCTGCTTTGCGGTGACGGATGCCATGGGTCCTTTGCAATGATTATTAATTGTTTGATCAATTCTGCATGCTGCTGATCTTCAAGCATGCATTTTTCAAGATCCGCGAACCAATCAGCTCCAGCTTGTAAAGATCTTTCATCACCATACTCATTGGCAAAATCATCAGCCTGTTGTTCTTGAAGCTGTACATATTGAGCTAAGACTGCAAAAATGATTATATTACCAACCAGACCGTGCATAAAGTATTCTATTGTATTTAAAATTGTGAAATCATTGTTGCAAACCTTTTCAGCGATATAACTATTAAATGTTGCCAATGCTGTACAGGTTAGAATGAGAGCAAGATAACCTTTTTGCATATGATTTTTTAAAATGTGAGCAGCTTCATGCAAAAGAAGATATTCATCTTGTTTGAACATATTTTCTAGATCTTGATGATTTTTATGAGTATATGCCTCATTAATAGCATGCAATCGGGTTTCTGGCCAATAAATAACATTGGTTCTTGAAAGATAATTATCAGAAACACAAAATAAAACATTATCCAATTGAGCAACTGGATATTTCTGAGACATTTTTTCAAACCATAGTTGTGCCCCAGGGAACTGATCTTTCACCAATCGATCGTGTTGCTCGCTACCAAAAAGGCTGAAAAAAAACGACAAAGCAAAGCAACATATTGCCAATGCTTTGAAACGAAAATTGAACATTTATTTTTTATTTTTCTTCTTTGTACATGACATGGCGTCTTACCACAGGATCATATTTTTTGATCTCAAGACGACCAGTTGTATTCACTTTGTTTTTAAAAGTTGAATAGAAGTGTGGGCTTGCTGAGCTTTTAAGCTTGATGATTTGGCGATTGCCTTTTTTTGCCATGATTTAAAATCCTTTGTCAGAGAAGAGCTGTTTTTCTTTTAGTATAAGGACAATCTTTGAATTAGTCTAGGCTGTTTTAAGGGTTATTGTTCTGGTAGGATAGTATGTGGAATAAAGAAAGCTCATTTATAGGTAAATATATGTGGAATTGTATGTATTTTTTTAAACGATTAGGTGTAATATTGTTTTTCTTTCCCACCGGTATTTTTCCTATTTTTCAAGGAGATATAGCGGGATATGAAAGAATTTTGAGTGTATACAGAACAAAAACCATAAATAGAACAAAAGATAGTACATCAAATCAACATAATGGAAAGATTTCAATACAGTTTATGGATAAGGATAATAAAGAAGAAAGAGAACAGGTTAAACGCTTGTTTTTGGATGAAGATATTGCAAGATGGATTGATTATTCGCAAAATCCTGTAGGCAAACGATTGATTGCAAAGACTGTAGATGGAAAAGTTGTAGGCATTTTAGATTTTATTCCTAAGGATGATCATGTATGGATAGGAACAATAGCTGTGCATCCTCATTATCGTCGGTTAGGGGTAGCAAAAAGTTTGATACAAGAAGTTGAAAGACTGCATAAAAACAATGAAAATATAAAAGAATTAAAATTAGTAGTCTCAACAAGGAATTCATCAGCAATGGCAGCTTATGATAAATTAGGATTTCATAAATAAAATTTTAACAATAAAAAAAGGCCGGAAATACATCCAGCCCTTTAATTTTTTAGATCATATATTAATTACGAGAATCGCGACGAGCAGCTCGTAAAATCATGATTAAACCGATGAATGCAAATAAAGCTTGCAGAATTATCAGGTTTAATCCCGAAAAATTAGAACATGATGTAATAGTAGCAGATACTTGTAAAAGTAAACCATTGAGTATCAAGCAAGCTGCAATAACGGGCGTTGCTGTAGTTGCAATGAAAAATAAAGCTAAGGAAAATAGTCCACAGCCCATTAATAAAATGAATTGTGTTAAGCATTTTTTATATTCATAATCGATTGCTTCTTTTGTTTTATTCCATGCAATATTTCGCTGTTCCCATTGTTTTTGTTCTTTTGGCGTTCCTTCACCTAATTTATATCCTCTAAAAAACTTTTCACGTTTTTCATAATAATGCTGCAAATCAACTTTAGGATATATAATTTGTAGCCCTAACCATACTGTTGCAGGTATGAAAACAAACAGTAAAAGTCCGAGTAACCATTGTTTCCAGTGCTTAGATCGTTTTAAGTGAAAGATTCCGTATAAAATGATAGCCAATAGTAGAAATGTTAAACAAAAGAGTACAGGATACGTAAGCGTACTGAAAATTGGAATTAATTTTGCAGCTTCATCCATAACTCTCATAAAAACTGCGATCATGACAAATGTTAAGGCTCGTACTGCGCTAAAAAGTACATTATTGTCGTTATAAGATAAAATTGATAGTAGTCCTGCAAGTAGCAGTCCAGCTCGTAGGCCGCTTTTAAATTTGAATAATCCAAATAATGCTAAAATTGCTCCTATAGTCCCCAAAAAAACAAATAGATTTGCACTTTGCAGTTGGGTAAATTGAGCAATACTTGTTATCACTATATAGGAT
>DATIJN010000148.1:0-4336 GCA_035478615.1 Saccharimonadales bacterium (SeqCode) | reverse complement strand
AATTAATGTTTGCAATGCTTAAACTTACCATTAAAAATGTTATTTTCTTCATCATTATTCTCCTGTGAAATGTTAGTAATAATTTTTATGATTTAAAATTGTATCAAAGTAATTTCTTTTTTAAAATTATATAAAAAAATCATGACGTTTTGTGGTAGACTACATCGCGTAAGTTTATTGTATTAAAAAATTAAGGAAATGTTCATGAGTGAAATGATGGGAAACAATGTTATTTGGAGTTTGATTGTTCAGAGTGATTTTATGACTAAAATGGTTATGTTCACTCTTTTTTTTATGTCAGTTGTTTGTTGGGCAATTGCTCTTTATAAATTGATTTTACTTAAAATTAAACAAAAACAATGTCGAGCAATATTGCATGAAATGAGAAGATGCACAACGCTTCAAGAAGTTTTAGAAATTGCAAGTGAGAATAAAAAAACATTGCCTGGATATGTGCTTATACAGTTATTATCACATGCAAAACAAGCACAAGAATCACATTCAATTGAATTATTTCAATTTCAAGTAGATAGCATCATTGATGACGTGTTGTATCAAGAAGAAGCTTATACTCCAGTACTAACTATTAGTGCATCAGTTGCAACGCTTCTTGGTTTATTTGGAACTGTGTGGGGATTGATTCATGCATTCGTTCGTATCAGTGAAAAACAATCTGCTGATATTGTTGCTGTGGCCCCTGGTATTTCAGAAGCTTTAATCACGACAATTGCAGGCCTTGTTGTGGCAATTCCAGCACTTGTATTTGCACAATACATTGCGCTGAAAGTAAAAAATTTGGAGCATTCTTTATTAATATTGAGCGATAAAGTTGTGGTCATGGTTCGTATGTCTTTAAGTAATGCGCACGCTCACGGCGCACATACGAATGTAACACATGTCAATGCAGCTCATCCTACAGATGGAACTTTTTAAAAAGGGAAAAAGTATGATAAGAAATCGATCGCGTCGAAAAAATAGAGGTCATACAATGCAAGAAATTTGTATGACACCACTAGTTGACGTTGCTTTAACATTGCTCATCATTTTTATGGTTGCAACTCCCATGATGCACAATGTGATTAAAGTTGAATTACCTTCCAGTCACATAGATGACGGTGGCGTTGCATCTCACACACAACAAGATTTAACTGTTTATATAGATAAACAGCGAAATATGTATTTAAATAGCAAAATATATCCGCTTGATGAACTTTTAAAACAGTTAAAAATTCTTGTAAAAAAAGATAAAGATGAAATTGTTTTTGTAAAAGCTGATCAAGCTGTACCATGGGGAGACATCACTGATTTAGTTGATAGCATTAAAATGCATGGAGGCGTCAAATATGTTGCTTTTGCCACTAAGCGCGCTGTGTAAAAAAATAAACTCCTATTTTTCGCAACGACAACTTTTTTTAGCGCAATTGTTTGTGTTTGTATTTTGTGCTCATTTTATTATTTTTGGACTTTTTATGGTAAGTTCAACATTGAGCAAAAAGCAAGATACCTTCTCTATAACACTGACACAATCTGGTTTCAATTATGTTTTAATGCCACTTTTAAAAAACGTTGATAATATTGATCAAATCAATAAAAAAAGAAATCCATCACAGTTGAAATCAAAAATAATTGATTATGAAACGTATCAACAAAAGAAAAAAGAACAACATAAAAAAAATGTAAAAGTTCAATCGTCTGTGCAGACAAAAAATGCTACTACAAAAAATTCTCCTGGTATTTTAAAATCGTTACCAAAAGTTATCAAGCAAACTTTGCCAGTTGAATCAAAAGCATCTATTATTTTACGATCAACATCACAATCAATGCATAATAAAAAAGAAAAATCTAAAAAAACAGCCCAGAATATATTAAAAAACAAAAAAATTGTTCATGCAGTTTCATTTGAAATTACTGATATTCAAGTAGAATATAACGAACCAGTTTCACAAGCAACATTAGAAATTGAACCGATACAACAATCAGTTCCACAACCAGTTGAACAATCAATTGAACAGCAAGTTATTACGCAACCAGTTGAACAACAAGTAGTTACTAAATCAGTTGAGCAATCTACTGAGCAACAAGTTGCAATACAAAGTATACATAATGATGATTCATCTTCTCATGAAAATTTCTTATCTGATGACATTGATATGGATAATGTTGTTTTTGTTGGATACCAACAATTGGAAAATTCAATTATTAGTTCACAAATTCAACAAGAAATTTTACAACATTGGAATCCTCCTATTGGAATTCCTGCTGGAGTAACTTGTCAGTTGCTTGTTCATGTCAATGGACAAGGCAAAGCTGATACAATAAAAATTACAAAAGGATCAGGTAGACTTGTGTTCGATGTAACAGCTCGCAAAGCGATAGATGCTTGTGTATTCCCAAAAGAAATCTGGAATAAAAATAATACGATTACCTTAGGATCATAATGTTTTTAAAAAAAGTGCTTACGTTTTTTGTATGTTTATCTTCACTGGCTCTTCATAGTTCTCTTGAGCAAAATGCTCATGATCTACAATTACAAGAACAAGCTTCATCTGATGTACAAATTGTCGTGCAAGCACAAAAAACAAAAAAAGTACCGCTTGGCCTTGTGGTAATGGGTAAGCATGATGCATCGCTTGATGCATTGGCTGAACGTTTAAAAATAGATTTGGAGTGGAGCGGTCAATGCAAAGTAACCATGAAAAAAAAAGATACTTTACAGCATGTTTCTGAACTAAAAACAATGTTTTCAGGCGATGAGATGCTTGCAATTTTTATTTCAAAAACTGGATCTGAATATACATGGCGTTTGTATGATGTTATGTCTGCAGAAATGATTGTTGGCAAAAAAATAATGCAAGAAGATAAACCTATAGCATTACTTGCTCATACCATTGCAGATGAATTGTGGCCTGAATTGTTTGGTCAAAAAAGTTCGTTTCGTAGCAAGATTGCATTTTGCAAACAGATTTGGCGAACAAAATATGGACGAGAAAAACCGTACAAACAAATTTGGATAGCTGATTTTGATGGATCGAATGCAAAACTTTTTATTGATGCTCCAACGGTAAGCTTTGCTCCACGATGGAATAATGATACTTCAAGCCCTCTTCTTTTTTATTCTGAAAATACACTTTCCAACATTCAGCTTGTTATGAGCAATATGTTTTCCAAACGCAAAGTAATATGTTGTTTTGATGGACTTAATATGCAACCAGCTTTTTCATCTGATGGAAAGCGAGTAGTATTTTGTTTATCAAAAGATGGAACAAGTCAGTTATATCTTACTCAAATTGATGGCATTACCCAGAAAAGAAAATTTGATCGATTAACATTTAATGATGGAAATAATATTGCGCCATGCTTTATTGATAATAGTCATGTGGCATTCGTTTCCGATTATCAGACTCATAAACCACAGTTGTATATTTTAAGTTTGTCTGACGGATCATTGCAGCGTATTACTGATGGTGGTTATTGCGCATGTCCAAGTTACAGTCAAGTGAGACATCAGTTAGTGTATTCAAAAATGATAGGTGGTGCAATGCAACTTTTTACGTATGATGTAAAAACTAAAGAGCATAAACAGATTACACAAGGTGCTGGCAGTAAGGAAGAAGCAAGCTGGTCTGCTTGCGGAAACTATATTGTTTTTGGACTTAACCAAGGACTGAAATCACGTATTGCCCAATTAAATTTAATCACCAATAAAATACATTATTTAACCAGTGAGCATGATCATTGTACCTATCCAGATTGCTCACCGATTTATAGTAAAAATTTGGGTATCTTAAATACATAGAATTTGAAACTTGTTGATAAATTTTTATATTAGATCTTTTATGAAACTTTAAAATTAAAAATTGTTGAAAGATAGACAACCTGATCTTATCTACGTTTTTTTCTCATGCTCTACCATTCCGTGATTTATTCACGGAAACCATCATAAAAAAGTGAAATAGATTACGCGAACAAGTCGCGTAATGGTAGAGTGGGTGTTAATTTTATCAGCAAAATTAGGTTTCAGAAGAAGTATTACAAAAAAGCCTACCGTTCTCAGGTAGGCTTTTTAGATTCTGAATTAAAGAATTATGATTTAGTAAGGGCTTCTACTGCTGTATGAGCTAGCCAGACTGGTATGGAAAACAAAAAAGGAACTGTAACACAGTAAAGAGTAGTTACCACAGCGAGTTGGGGAAGCGTTAGATTTTTGCAAAACTGGTCTCTTGGATAATCAGGCATATCCAATAAACCTTGAGCACCAGTGATATCATGTATATTCGGTTTATTATGTTGGATATGATGGTCATTGTCTTGTGGTTGTGGAGTTTCATCATCAAAA
>DATIJN010000147.1:0-4424 GCA_035478615.1 Saccharimonadales bacterium (SeqCode) | reverse complement strand
TCCCGCGGCTTGTCCGCGGGATCCAGAGTTTTTAATTTAGATGACGTGATTTGCGTGATGACATCACTGCCTGACTGGATCCTGCGGACAAGCCGCGGGACGACGTAAGCAGAACCATCTGAAATGGAAAGGGGTCAAGTGTCAGCACCGATCAGGTTGTTAATATAACTTGTTCGGTACTGGCACTTGACCCCCCTTGACGTGAACAATCAATTAATAGCTTTCTTTGCACGAAAAATATTATGGGGCAAAATTTTGTTATTGATGGTGGACAGACTGTTCGCACACCTTGAGTTAGCAAAAATTAACCTGGACACCCAGGCTTACGCCTTGCATCCACATGGATGAATCATTAAATTGTCTTACTGGTGCGGCTTTGCCCGATAATATCCCTGTTCCACCTATCAAGGGATTTTGACTGAGATTAATATTACGGTCTATCTCATTACTGGCTCGCAGAATATGATTAATATAAATAACATTATAAGTAAAAAAAGGCTGAATATATTGATTTATGTCGTAGCCCATTTTTATTTGAAGCTCAGGTAAAATGGCAAATTGATTTTGTTTAAATGTTCCTATATTACTGGGTTCTGCAAAAAGCCCAATGGGTTGCAATATTGTATTATTATTTACATTGGTCTCTCCCCTTATTTTGATTTGTTGATCATTTATTCCGAATGCTATTTCAGCTGAACCGCTCAAATCAATTTTTCCATAAGAATAATGCGTGCGCGCACCTATTTGAAAACCATAGAAATTATTTTTTGTTGAAAATTGATCTTGAATATTTAATACAGAACTTGCTGGAAGATTGGATGTATTATAAATGGCATCATTTAATGTTAAATTTTCATTGATATGCATCGTCCTAAAACCTGCAGTCAATATCAATGGAAACGAAATTTTATTGGATAAATTATAAAGCCCGTTTAATTCTATACTGTATGGTTGAAAAGTATCCTTGTCGGTAATGGTGTTTGGTCTGTTTCCAACAAGTACGTTTTCACTCATCGATTGTACGGAAAAGAATGGAACATCGAGAATTGGCTTGTTCGCTCCAACAGAAGAAGCACTCAACATTTTATTTGCCTCTGAAAAACCAAACCCGTTTCCCTCTATACCATATTGATGCGCATCATCAATCCATCCACCCATGGTAATGCGGACGCCATTTAAGCCACCAAAATCAAACGTATTATTTCGTGATCCAGCGCCTAAAATTATTTGGGTGCCAGGCTGATTAATAATTGCGAACGAAGAAGGATTTTGGGTTGCTAATGGTGCATTAATATTTGAATTTTGAGTCCACCAATACAGGTATTCAGCGCTCGCCCAGATTTTGGGGCCTGAAAAAGTTTCGCTGTAACCTAAACGATAAAAACTGATTAATAGCAGTCCGACATAGATATACCTGGCTTTCATTTTTTAATAATCCATCAATAATTAGTAATTTGCCCTGTAAATCCCATTATTTCTCTTATATTTTTATAAAGCGTAATAGGCCCTGATCCACTTATATTGCTTAATACGATAATAGTATATTTGCCAAAAAGGTGGGGTCAACAAAAAGGTGGGTCAAGTCTGGGCAATTGACAAATTATAGAAATATATTTTCCTTCGTAAAATAATGCTGAATATATCAATTGTCCAGACTTGACCCCGCTGTCTCATAACCTGTATTTTGAAAATATTGCTTACATTTATAAAATTTAATAAGAGTATAAAAATGAACATTAAAATGTATATTGTTGATGCCTTCACCGATAAACTTTTCCGAGGAAATACATGTGCAGTTTGTATTTTCCCGGAGTGGCCTGATGATAAAATGCTCCAGAACATCGCGTTGCAGAATCTTTTTGCAGAAACCGCGTTTATCGTCCTGCGAAAAGACACGAATCCTGAGTTACGTTGGTTCACGGTTAGCCAGGAGGTAGATTTTTGCGGTTATGGTACTCTCTCGGCAGGCTACGTTTATTTAACGCACATTATGCCAAAACAATCCAATGTGACATTTGTAACAAGGCGTTATGGATTGCTGCCAGTCACAAGGAATGACAATTTCTATCAAATTGAAGTTCCGGTCAAACCACCTCTTGAGTATATTTTCAACGAAGATGTTTATGCGGCTCTTGGTGGGGTTCGCCCTGAAACAATGGTGAGTAGTGCTCGTGGCGATCTTTTGATTGTTTATCCGAGAGAATCTGATCTTCGCTCCATTCATCCAGATTTTTTAAGGCTGATGGCGACGGGATATTACGGTTACGTTTTAACAAGCCCGGGTGAATCCGCAGATTACTCATATCGATATTTTAGTCCACGTATGACGAATGTTTGGGAGGATCCTGTGAATGGCGCATCACAATCTGTATTAGCGCCGTTTTGGGCGGAGAAACTTGGAAAGTCCAGTTTGCATGGACAGGCAGTTTCACAAAGAGGTGGTGATGTTTATTGCGAATATCATGGAGGGAATAGTGTAAAAATAGGCGGTAACGTCTCGCCTTACTTAAGCGGTGAATTAACACTGTAGGTGACCAGGAGACTTCTTATGAAGTTTGTTAATGCTGAAGATTATATCATCCAAACTTTTCAAAAATGTAACATTATCGGATTAGGTGAGGGTGATCATCATTTAGAAAATTCGCATCAATTTTTTCAAAAAATGTTTGATAATAAAAAAATTCAGGAAACGATAGATATAGTCATCATTGAATTTGCAAATACGAATTATCAGGACATTTTAGACAGATATATTTTTGGTGAGGAAGTCCCTCTAAGCGAGTTTCGTAAAGTTTGGAGAGAGTCCACCCAATGCACAGGAAGATTTGGTGAGGCTCATGTTTATTTTGAGCTGTTAAAAAGAATTAGAACTGTAAATTTATCGTTGCCAGAAAAAAATAAAATTCGGGTATTAGGTGGTGATCCTCCTATCGATTGGAAAACAATCAGATCATTAGATGATTATAATAAATCCAATTCTCAAAGAGATATTTATCCTGCTGATCTGGCGATAGAGTATGGGATAAATCGCTCAATGAAAGTATTGGTTTTGTATGCGGAATATCATATTACTAAAATTGCAGACCAGTCGGTTTCTGGTCATCCTTCTATCACTGCATATGTAAATGATAAACATCCCGGCGCTATGAAAGTTATTGCTGTGCTCGATCCTCAAGAATTTCAATTAGAAGAACAAACAAAGCACTGTCCATTATATTCAATTATTGATTTCGACACGGGAGAGGTTGCAGATTTTCCTGCAGAAAAATATTTTACACAAATTTTTAACGATAGCGGAAGAGTGATTTTATTTAAAAATCATAAAATAAATGAGCTGTTTGACGCATTTTTATATGTTGGTCCTTCTGATTCATGGACACGAGTTGATTTTCCAAGGGCAGTTTTTACTGATAATGAATGGAGTGAGTTAAATAGAAGACGACGAATTCTTGGTGATATGCCATTAGATGATAATTTGAGGTGATGCGGATAATTAAATTCTAACCCGGAGAGTGTCCGCGACTTTTTTCCAAACGCGGATACACATTCTGCAATGCGACACAAAGACCCGTCGCCCAATTACCAGGGCTGTGTCCACCATCAAAGATTTTTAACGGTATATTAAAATCACGTGCCAACGTTTTTGTAGCTTGCGTTAAAGGCTCCTTGCCTACAACTGGATGAACCGTGCCTGTTTCATTACATCCGACTTGTAACGTAATTTCCACATTGCCTTGCGGAAGTTTTTTACCTGTTCGACTATCCATTTCTGTAGCCAGCAAATTATAAATAAAGCCTTTATAGTGCACTTCATCTTTTATGGCTTTTTCTTCAGGCGTTAATGAATCAAAATTCACTTGAAATTTTGCAGTGAAGTTATTTCGCCATGTTTCATCATTATCATATTGCACATGATGTTTATCGCCAGATAATTGAGCAGGTGGTTCCCACCAGAGAGCAGGTGATTGAGCGATGACTTTGTCGAAAACGTTCGGATACATTTTTGCAGTGTAAATGGCTTGAATGCCACCCATGCTTGCACCGAGAATACATGTGTTATTTTCTGCAACAGATAATCCAGCCAATTTTGCAGCATGTGGTAATCCAGATAAACGGGAGGCTGTGTTTTCATCGCAACCATATTCCCGAAGTCTGGGTGTGCCTTCGGATGTGGGTGGAGTTGGTGCAGTGAAGATGACAACAGAAGGTTCTATTTTTTTCTCTGCAATCAGGTTATCCAGCATATCTGGTGTATGTAAACTGTTGCCATAAGGATCCTTACCGATATGCATATCGCCATCCAGCATGACTGTGACAGGATAGGTATGTCCATTTTCTGCTGCTGCTTTATATTCAGGTGGTAAATAAATATGGACAATTTCTTCTCCGGGTTTAATATCGGGTTTCTCATTCGGATTGAGTGG
>DATIJN010000146.1:0-2320 GCA_035478615.1 Saccharimonadales bacterium (SeqCode) | reverse complement strand
CTCTTCAAGCGGGACCCAGCGCCTTTAAAAGCATTTTTTAAAAAAACTGATGAAAGAAAGGCGCCAAGTCCCGTTTAGAAGCATAACGGGATGACGCACGGTTGAAATGCGCAGCATGGGAATTGGGAAAAAAATGCTATCCTACCTGGCGCAGCTTGCAAAAAAACAAAAATGCGGCAGGCTGGAATGGTGGGTACTGGATTGGAATCAGGACGCGATTGGCTTTTATGAAAAAATTGGCGCAAAAGCTATGAGCGAATGGACAGTTTACCGTATGACAGATGAACCCCTCGTCCAGCTGGCCAAAGATTATTTGAAAATACAGGATAGCCAGAATGCGTGATCTTTTTATATGATACATCCATAAATTTAGAAATCAGGATTATATGGTCAGTTTATTCCTAAAAGGTCTCATTATTGGTTTTGCGATCGCGGCTCCCGTTGGGCCTATTGGCATTTTGTGTATTCAACGTTCTTTGCATGATGGTTTTAAAATCGGATTGATGACAGGGTTAGGCGCGGCTCTGGCTGATGGTACTTATGGCCTCATTGCAGGATTTGGCTTAACCACGCTGTCATCTCTATTGACTGCGCATCAATTCTGGATTCGCATGATTGGCGGTTTGTTTCTTTTGTATCTGGGAGTCAAATTATTTTTGACAAGGCCACGAGAAAAATCAGCGGGAAAACCCGATAAGTCCTCATGGCATGCGCTCGGCACAACTTACCTTCTAACGCTAACTAATCCTGCGACCATACTGTCATTTGTCGCGATATTTGCCGGACTGGGATTGGGAACCCTGAATCCAGGCCACGCTGATGCAGTTATTATGGTAAGCGGCATTACAATTGGTTCCGCGATATGGTGGCTTATTCTCTGCAGCGGAGTTGCTTTTATTCTGCATCATCGTTTAAGCCCTGCAATGATGCGAGGGATTAACCGACTTTCTGGCGTGATCATTTTTGTTTTTGGTATATTTGCCTTATTGATGAGGTAATTTTAGATTTCATATTTTTCTCTCGCCAATATTTTCTGCAAAACGAAGCATATAACCATCCGGGTCTTGTACGATAAATTGGCGATTGCCCAGCTCTACATTGTTCGCTCTATACCATTTTTCTTCTATCGGTAAAAAAATCACAGCCGCGGATTTTTGAACATGGTCATACAATAGATCGACATGACTTGTTTTGATCTCAAAATTTATTCCCCTGCCAAAAGGTTTTTCAAGAGGCGCATTAAGCCACACCCGCCTTGAATCATTACGAATTTCTTCCAACATAATGCGTGAACCTTGGCGCTCAAGCATGACAAATCCTTCATCTTCTCGTTGATATTGAATATTAAAACCTAAAATTTTTGTATAAAAAGCAATACTCAATTGAATGTTAGAACAATAGAGTTCTGGTGTTAGCAACGTTTTAACCATAGAAACAACTCCAGACATTAAATCAATATGATTCACGTCACATTTTTTTACAAAAAAACATATGGCTGTTCATCCATATTTTTCTGCATGCCGATAATCCGTTTTATTTTTAGACCAGAACAGCCCGACTTTCAAAGTTCAATTTTGATAAAGCAATGGGCTCGCCCCAAAATACCCGAACCCATAAAATTAACAAAATCAGGCGGGAAGCCAATCCCGCCGGGAGCATTTTATTAACTTATCCAGTGCATTTTGTATGTAATTCAGACATGATATGATTTTTATTTACGACCCTGTAACAAGCTCTTTAACAGCATTAATGTTTTTTTCTAATTCTCGCGCATGCCGCTGAATTTCTTGTAAAAACTCATTAACGTCCTTATTGTCTTCTAATTCATGAGCTAAATCAGATATTTTTTCTGCCACACGGTTAAAATGTCCTGCCCAATCTACTCTTTCATCTTTGGTCATATTTGATCTCCTAAAAATATAGTTATCAGCATATTTATTATATCAAAATGAATTAATTATTTTTTTGTTAAACAACATCTTAATTGCGCAATTATCATACTGATAACAGCGGGGTCAAGTCTGGACAATTGATATATTCAGCATTATTTTACAAAGGAAAATATATTTCTATGATTTGTCAATTGCCCAGACTTGACCCCGCCTTTCCTTTAGTGATTCACAAATATTCCTGGTTTGAAATAAGCGTTTTGGAATGTACATAACAAAACGCTTACCTTGTATCTAAATAATTGGTATCACTCTATTAAGATAAGGTACTTGAGGGCAAGGATTGTAGTAACCTGTTTTTAAAACTGCCTCCAAACGCTGGCATGATTTAGCAAGTTTGTCTTTCCACTCTTGCCAATTAGTTTCATCGA
>DATIJN010000145.1:0-3135 GCA_035478615.1 Saccharimonadales bacterium (SeqCode) | reverse complement strand
TATGAATCTTTCAGTTGAATCCAATGAACTTTTAGAAAAATTCTTATGGATCACATCAAAAGATTCGTTTCATGAAGTTCATAAAAATCGTCAAGAAATAGAAGATGAAATTGGTGATGTTTTATTTTCAATATTGCGATTCTGCTGCGTATCTAACATTGATGCAACCTCCGCATTTTTGCAAAAAATTGAAAAAATTAAGCAAAAATATCCGATAGAAAAAGCTAAAGGACGCCACGAAAAATATACAAAGTTATAAATATCCAAAACATTTAAAAATAAAAAAGGGAGTATTTGATGAAAAATATGTTAGCACTAATGCTAAGCTTTTGTTTTTTAAGCACAATGACATACCCAAGTGATGCTCAACCCGGTATTATCTTAGATAACAAGGCAAAAGAAACATTGATAAAATATACGATTACTCATGTATCAAGTGTTTATCCAGAATCACGCTGCCGAAGCATACGGGAAGAATTAAACAGTGCTGAAAATATTTATGTGTCAGTTAAACATGCATATGACGGTACTAAGTATGGAGGGTATTGGGTTGAATTAACTACTGATTCTGAAGGTTTCAAACTTGAGCATTTTTATACCAGAAAAGGATTTCGCGCGGCAATTGGTGAACCCCACAAACCCCACGAATCATGTTGCTGTTAAATATAATTTTAAAAATAAAAAAGGAATATCTGATGAAAAATATAGTAGCACTAACTCTTAGCATTTGTTTCTTAGGCACAATGATACAACCAAGTTTGGTCACAAATTTGGTCTTAGATGAACAGGCAATAAAAGATTTAAAATCCACACTGATTGCTTTTGTACAGACAAAAGTAGCTGAAACAGGTAACCAGAGATTAGTAAATGAAGTCATAGAAGCTAAGGTTGAGGTATCACTATCGTATCATTTTAATCCTAAATTCTATACGGCTCGATTAACTTTTACTGACCGATCTCTAAATCGGATGGTAAGTCCTGCTGAGTTTTTACTAGAGCGGTATTTAGGTTCTAAACCTTGGGCTAAACCTTGGTATATATTGAATGACCACGAAGTAGCAGCAGTAATTGATGGCAAAACATCATGTTGCTGTTAAATATAAATTTTAAAAATAAAAAAGGGAGTATTTGATGAAAGATATGTTAGCACTAACGCTCAGCGTTTGTTTTATAAGCACAATGACACACGCAAGTGATGCTCGATTTCAATTGTACCGCATTAATTTACATGCCGATGCAAAAGAAAAACTGAAAAAACATATGATTGCTATTGCTCAAAGGGAAATGTGGTCATTACCGGATCCGGAATATTTAAATCATGAACCTACTGATGTATCAGTAAGGTATTATCCTTCAATTAAAATATATGATGTTAGACTATGTTTAATTAATGCAAATCCAAATTATGAGCTAGGTGATGGCAATGTTACTTCTGTTTGGTACAACAAAAACGAATTTAATACGGCAATTGGTGAACCGACCGAATCATGCTGCTGTTAATATAAAGTTTTAAAATAAAAAAAGAATTTTCTATGAAAAATTTTTTAGCACTAATGCTCAGCATGTATGTTTTAATCGCAATGGTGCACGCAAGTGATGCTCAACCGCACCACATTGATTTACATGGTGATGCAAAAGAAAAATTGAAAAAACATGTAATTACTCTAATAAAACCATTTTTTTCAGGCACCCTAAGCGTTCAGGAATATTTAATTATTCAGGAATATTTAAATATTCCTGAATATACTGATATATCAATAACATATATTCCTAAAGCTAAAAGATATTTTGTTAAACTAGAGTTTACTAATACAAATGTACCCAATGCATTAATGTCAGTAAATCAAGGTTGTTGCTTCAACAAAAAAGAATTTAATGCGGCAATTGGTGAACCGACCTCAGAATGCTGCTGTTAAAATATTAAGAGACATAGCCTTGCCGTAATTCTTCTTGATAAAAGATATAGATACCTACTGCAAGAATAGCAATAGCTATAAAGAATCCGTAACTTACACCAATTCCAAGCAGCATCCAATCGAACAATGCTGCAAATACTGGAGTAAGAAATCCTATAAAGGAAAGAAGTGTTGCACTGTAATGTTTAAGTAAATAACCATAGAGGTTATAAAAAATACCATTTGCCAAAATAATAATTGCTGCAAGAAGCAGTAAAAATGATTTTAATTGATCGCTAGGTACATGAACATTACCTTCAAAATATAACGATACAGGTATTGCCTGAATGCCAGCAAGCAACATGGCAACACCGTTAATGTATAAAGGGCTATATCCTTTATTTTTCACAAGCATTCTGACATAAATCCATCCTAAAGCACCGCAAATGACAGAAATCATTAAAAGTAGATACGCAATACTGCTTACATGCCAACACGCAATATTAAATGCAGAAGGCTCTAAAAATAAAACAATGCCAATAATTCCTATGGCAAATCCAAGCCATTTTTTTTTGGTCATTTTTTCGCCAAAATAGAGATATGAAAAAAGTGCAGAAAAAAATGGTGATAAGTTAAACATAAGTGCTGCACATGCTGGTGCAACATATTGTAAAGCGATAAATTCAGATGTATAAGGAATGAATATGTGAATTAAGGATAGCCATATAAATAGCCACCAATCTTTCATGACAGATTTCATCTTTATAGGACCTGACATGAAATAATGTATAGTTAAAAGTACTGTTCCTGCAATTATCATACGCACGGCTATTAAAAAAATAGGCGGTACATAAAAAAGAAGCATTTTGCCAATAGTAAAGGTTAAGGCTAAAAATGCATAGAGTAAAAATATTAAAAACATGATTTACTTTCCCTTTTATAAAATTTCATATTCACAATAGCACCAATTTTTTTGATATCATCAGAATCAAATCTTGAGAAACTGTCAAATCCTCACGACTTCTTGCCTCGCCCCCTCGTCGTCCTCGACACCGATCGAGGATCCAGGTAATTAAAGCAATCCTTCTAGCAGATCTGCTGATAAATCATCCCAACCTGGATTGTTTTTTTCAAGCAATTCAATCTTCCAAGCTCGATTCCAATGCTTTAAAGCTTTTTCTCTCTTAATTGCTTGATCCATTGTACAATATTCTTCAACATGAACTAAAATATTAACACC
>DATIJN010000144.1:0-2261 GCA_035478615.1 Saccharimonadales bacterium (SeqCode) | reverse complement strand
TCCAGTTTGATATTTAAAAAAGTTTCTTGATACTTTTAAAAAAACTGAGTATTGTGTAGCCAAAATTGCAAAATAAAAAACAATTAAAAAAACGGGATAGTATGAACTCAATGTCAAACATATCTTTTTCTCAATTTTCTTTTTCAAAACTTTCTTGCCTTTCATTTTTAATTTTTCAGTTTTTTTCTATTGCTGCTCAGCCATCGTGCTCGCAGGATGATCCACTTCTTGCAGTTTTGATTATGGTCAAAAATGAAGAAGATGTTATGGAACGAACATTGCTTCCCTATCTTGAAGCAGGGTTAAAACATTTTCTCGTGTTAGATACTGGCTCAACGGATAATACTGTTGAAGTTTCAAAACAACTTTTTCAAGCATTTGATGTACATGGTTTTGTTATTGAGCAACCATTTGTAGATTTTTCAACATCGCGAAATTATGCTATCGATGCTGCTGAGGAATTATTTCCTAAAGCCAAATTCTTTTTAATGATTGATGCTGAATGGTATTTAAATGATGTGCCAGGTTTACTGGATTTTTGTAAAATGTTTCAGCATTTTCCTGAATCTGCATATTTAATGTGTCTTCACAATAATAATTTTTCTAAAAACTATTTATGTCGTTTATGGAAACCTAGACGGGGTATTCGATTTGAAGGAGTTGTTCATGAATATCTTAACAAAATAGCTTACGTTTCAGTTCCTGAAAAGGTTTACTTTAATTGGGATCCTACACAGCGTGGTGTTGATAAAACGCACAAACGTTTTTATCGAGATATCGAATTGTTGCTTAAAGAACATGAAAAACATCCTCGTGATCCAAGAACTCTTTTTTATCTTGGTCAATCATACGCTTGTATAGAAGATTATGCCAATGCAGCTTATTGGTATCAAAAACGAACAGAGATACCAGTTTGGGATCAAGAAGATTTTATGACATGGTATCGACTCGGTGATGCATATGAACATTTAGATAAATGGGATGACGCATTATATTTTTATCTGAAAGCTTATGATATGAGGCCTTCTCGTATTGAACCACTCATGAAACTTGCAAATCATTATTTAAAAGTTTTAGATTTTGCAAAAGCATTTTATTTTGCAAAACTTGCAGTGGATACACCAGTAACAAACGATACTTTATTTGTTGAACGTATTGTGTATGATTTTGACCGGTATAATATTTTGGGAATTGCGGCATGGTATGTGCAAGAGTATGAAATTGGTGAGCAAGCTGTTCTACAAGCACTAAAACATTCACCTGATGCAACACACTTGCATTTTAACTTGTCTTTATACGAAGGTAGAAAAAATAATTAATTTTTAGGATATAAAACCAAAAAAGAGAAAAGGAGATTTTTTATTGTCAAGAATTTAAAATTGCATTCAATACTCTAGGGGTTTTACATTTTAATTTGTTTTTTTCACATTCCTAGAATAAATATTAGGAATGGAAAAAATTAATAATGTAAGAAATAAGTAATATTGTGTGACCAGGTAATCAAAAAGGAGACCAGGATGAAATTTAAAGTTCTAAAATTATATTTAGTACTTATGACTGTTATGACAACAGTCACATATGCTGATAGCTGTTGTAACGTAAGTTGCAATCAATCTTGTAATACATCATGTTGTAATAATTCTTGTAATAGCTGCTGCAATAATTCTTGTAACAGCTGCTGTGATTCTGCAGTCAATGTTTGTGGAAATCTAAATAATTCAGCTATTGATGCAATTGCTCGAGCAAATTGTTGTAAGCCAGTATGTAGAGATTGCGAAACAAAATGTTGTCAAACAGCATGTCACAGATGTTGTGCAATTAGCAAAAATACATGGTTGCCTCGTTCATTTGTTTCATATCAAACACATAATCTTTTCCAAAATCACTATGCATACTTAGATGGATCATATGATGATGAAGAACATCACATCAACATTGCATCTACTTTTGAATATATGCAAAATTTTGGTGCAAAATGTAACTCATGTTGCAGAAATCTTGGTGCAATGCCATTCTGGTCAGGAACAAACACACTGACAATTGGTAACAATGATGGCAGAGCTAATCTTGATGCGTACCAATTAGGTCTTGGAAATGTTGTTGTGGATGAAAATGGTGTAGCAGGTGTTATCCAATTAAATCCAGAAGTACAACAAGCTGGTGCAGATCTTAGCTTGTACTATGTACACAGCAAAGAATGCTATGGTTTCTATTTCAGAGTAAATGCTCCGCTTGCATCTATGAGAGTAAAACCAAACCTT
>DATIJN010000143.1:0-6102 GCA_035478615.1 Saccharimonadales bacterium (SeqCode) | reverse complement strand
ATTTTCTTTTTTAGATAGCATTATTGTTTATGGTGATCAGTTTGAAAATTTTACATGTGAAATACGATATCAAAATAAAATTTTTTTCAAAAATGCAATTTCATCGCAAACGCTAAGATCATGGATAGCACAGCTTGAATTATTGCATGTCTTGGCTGAAGAAAATGAAAAAGAAAAACAAAGTTTACACCGTGGTTGTTGTTAAATAATAATCTATACATTCCAGTTTTATTATAATTCTTTGAGGAACTTCGTGAAAAAAATTATTGAAGGTTATTATACATTTTTTCAGCATTATTTTGAAAAAAAATCATTATATCAAGATCTATTTCATCAACAAAAACCTGAAGTAATGTTTATTGCTTGTTGTGATTCTCGTGTAGATCCAGCATTACTCGTGTCAGCACAACCAGGTGATATTTTTGTTGAGCGCAATGTGGCCAATGTTGTACCTCATTGCAATGAAGGGCCTAATTCAATTTTAATTGCTCTTGAAGTTGCTTTATGTACTTTTGAAGTTGAAAATATTATTGTTATGGGTCATCAACGTTGTGCCGGTGTGCAATTGCTTGCATGTAACACATTACACAATTTTGGTGCAGTACCGGCTGAATATATTCAACGTGAAAAAGATTTAAAAATAGGGTTAAAAAAACCTTATAATCAGCAGAGCGCAGATGAATTTGAAAAACTTAATATTTTGCTTTCATATCAAAATTTATTGTCTCATGAAATTGTGTCCAATCGGGTAAAAAATAGAAAAGTAGCAGTACATGGTTGGTATTTTTCTTTGCATTCGGGTAAGTTTGAGACCTTATGCCCTACATGTCTTCAATTCACTGATCTGATGGTTGAATGCTGTGGTAAGCGGGTAGTTTAGAACAAGTGATCAAAAAAATCACCTCCACCTCGTCGTCCTTCCAGCCTTCGCTTTCAGCTTCGGCGGACACGGCGGGCTTGCTTGTGCGGCGTAGCCTTGGCGAAGACGTAACCCGGGGATCCAGGTATTTAAAAATGTTTTTATCCGAATAAATTAAAATTTAAAGGAATTATTTAATGGCCTGGATCCTCGATCGTAGTCGAGGAAGACGAGTAGGAGAGACAAAACTATTTATCATTCAAGTTAATCGAAATGTAGATCTGACTAATTGATCCAATTAAATCATGTAAATCCCTTAAAAAGCCTTTATTAAAGGCCTTGGCCCTTGCAATTATCTCAAGGTGCAGTATTCTATACGTATATAGTTTATATTCCCTTGAATAAAACGCTTTTGGCCCTTCTAGACTTATAGTCTGCTAGACTGATAGTTTTTATAGACTTGCTAGAATCTATGGCCCTTTCAATAAAGTTTTCGGAACCTAACCAAAACTAATCTATAATAAATCAATGCTGGCACCTTGAGAAAAAATAAAAGATGCTTGAGCAGTTAGGATATCGGGTGTCTTTGTTGGTGACAGAATTTATATCTAATCGTACTGTCAGACTGTGTTATTAAGTGGGATATTGCTGTGATAAACAAAATTATCCTCTTAACCAAACACATAGGAAGTACCAATATGACAGATTTTACACATTTTAAAGGCTTATCGCCTCAGCTTCTTGAATCACTTAAAGCTATGGGTTTTATAACTCCTACGCCGATTCAAATGCAAGCAATTCCATTAGCCTTAGATGGCAAAGATATTTTAGGATCAGCACAAACGGGAACTGGTAAAACAGGAGCGTTTTCTATTCCTTTAGTATCAAAAATTCTTAATAATGAAATTCATAGCGCACTTGTGTTGACTCCAACACGTGAACTTGCTGTGCAAGTTTTAGCAGCTATTCATCAAATTTTAGGCAAAAGAAGCACTATCAACACAGCATTGTTGATTGGTGGTGAACCTATGCCAATTCAATTCCGTCAATTAAGACGCAGTCCACGTATCATTGTGGGAACGCCTGGTCGTATCAATGATCACTTAGAGCGTCAAACTGTATCGTTTGAAAAAACAAACTTTTTAGTACTCGACGAAACAGATCGTATGCTTGACATGGGATTTGGTCGTCAAATTGACAGCATTGTACAATATTTACCTAAAGAACTTCAAACATTAATGTTCTCTGCAACAATGCCTAAAAATATTATGCAGATGGCATCAAAATATTTAAAAAATCCACAACGTATTGAAATCGGATCAAGCTTGATGCCAGTTGAATCTATTAAACAAGAATCAATTCGTATTCAAGACTGCGATAAGTATGGACAACTTATTAAAGAACTTGATACTCGCGAAGGTTCAGTTGTTGTTTTTGTGAAAACAAAACAAAATGCAAAACATATTGCTGATAGATTATATCGCGATAATTTTGATGCAGAAGCTATTCATGGTAACTTGCGTCAAAACAAACGTGATTCTGTTATTAAAGGATTTCGTAACAATAAGTTCCGTGTTTTAGTAGCAACTGACGTTGCAGCACGTGGACTTGACGTTCCTCATATTCAACACGTTATTAATCACGATTTACCACAGTGCCCAGAAGATTATATTCACCGTATTGGCCGTACTGCTCGTGCTGGTGCTCAAGGTTGTGCGATCAACTTTATTACCAATAAAGAAGATAAATTATGGCGCGCAATTGAACGTTTCATGAAAACAGGGGATCAACCGCAACAAAATCAACGCTTTAGAGATGATTATGGTGCTGGCAAATCTTTTGGTGGAGCAAAACGCTTTGGTGGCTCTAAGGGTAAATTTAGATCGCAAGGTCGTTCATTTGGTCGCAGATCTGAAGGTAGAAGCTCAGAAGAACGTTCATTTGGTGAACGCTCATTTGGCGGACGCTCTGGTGCAAGATTTGAAGAACAGGCATTCAGTGAACGCGCATCAACGGGTTCTCGATTTGCACATCGTAGATCATCTGAAGGTTCTTCAGATGAAAACCGACCTGGTGAATTTAAACGTAGTTTTAAACGTCCATCAATATCAACGTATGGTAGTGGATTTAGTAAAGATAATTCAAGCAGATTTTCAGGTGGCAAATCACCTAAAGGTAAAAGCAATGCAAGCACATCTTTTTCTTTTAGAAAACGCAAATTTTCTGACAATCAAGGCGGTCAATATAACGCTTAACATTTGAAAAACATTTCTAAAAATAGTTTTTACAAAAATGGGCTTTCTCTTCATGAGAAGGTCCATTTTTTTTGTGATGTAATTTCATTTTGATATCGAATTGAGGAACAAAAGAATATATTTCCTTGGATATTTAGATATCAATAATCCTCATTCGTGCCCGGCATATCTGAAAGCGCTCCCTTCGTCATCCCCGCGAAGGCGGGGATCCATGCATTTAATATAAAAAGACTATATTCCCGCCTTTGCGGGAATGACAAACTGTAGTGTTTCTTGTTTTTGTAGTGTTTAAATTTGTACTCTTGGTTCAATGAATAATTAAAAAATTTTAAAAATAGGGTTTTAAGTATGAAGTTTCAAATTTTTCTATGCGCTTTGTTCTTACTATATTCTTCATGGATAGTATGTGGTTTTGCAAAAGGAACATTGATCAAAGTACCAACAGGATATTGTGAAATTGAAAATTTAAAGGTGGGTGATTGGGTTTGTGCAGTGAGACTGGATGGCAATGCTACGCTTGGACAGATTGATCAAATAGTTTGCTATACGTGGCATAAATATATGAAACTTGATATGGATGATGACATTTCTATAGTCATGGCAACTGGACAAAAATTGTATCAACCATTAACGCACACATGGATAAAGGCGAAGCATGTTGAACAAGGAACGCCACTATTATCAGGCGTTGACCAAGTACGTCATGTAACGTCTGCGCTGAAAATTCATGAACCTATAGAAGTTTTTGATATCAAGATGAAAGATGTTCATACGTTTTGTGTGAGTCAACATGACATTGTTGTTCACAACTATGCACTTTTGACAATAGGTCTTTCAATTGCATGGGGCCTAAGCAAAATTGCTTTTGAAAGACTTTTGCGTGAAATTTGTATTGTAGGTTTAGCATTGCTTGGCAAACATGTTACGAGCAATGGACAGAGTCAAGGTCAAAACTGGAAAATAGAAACGGTACGAAGAACATTTATATTTGGTGAAAAACCAATACTCTATGGGAATCCAGCATTAAATGATTTTTCAGATTTTTCTGCGTGGCACGATGATTCTGGTCCTGTAAGATATTTGCAAAGTTTAAGTTCTGATGAGTTTTTGAAACTTTGTAGATACACATTTAAAATGGATTATGTTGTCGCCTAATCATTTAAAAAAGAGGACCCATCCATTCTTAACAAAATGTAGGGCAGGTTTGCCATTCATTTTTTTCATAGAAGTGTGAATTGATATTATGATTACAGTGAACTGTGTTAGCACTGAAAAAAATGAATGGAGGAGAGAGTGGGATTCGAACCCACGATCCCGTTTTAACGAGATAACGGTTTTCAAGACCGCCGCTTTCGACCGCTCAGCCATCTCTCCATAAGTAGATCAAAGAATAGATCAAGATATTATCTATTGTACGTGTAATTGCGTTGAAATCAAGAGGGATATGCAATTTTATTAGCAATGTTTTTTGATAAAGGTTCTGCCTGAACAAGATTTTAAATATTTTTCGAAAAGAATTGCTTGATTTGCTGTTTCAAATGCAGAAAAAAATATAATTTTCCATGGTTTGAATTTTGATGTATGAAAAGATGTTCCAGAATTGTGTTCAAGTAATCGATGATTGATATCTTGAGTAAAACCGATATAGATTTGATCTGGAAAATTTAGTGATTGTAGAATATAAGTATAAAACATAATTTTGAATCGACTCCGCCGCTTTTCAGCCGTCGCTTCGCTATGTCTGACAGGCGACCGTTTCAGCCATCCTTGTCCGACGTAGTGTTACGAAGGCGGATCTCCATAAGTAGATCAAAGAATAGATCAAGAAATTATCTATTGTACGTGTAATTGCGTTGAAATCAAGAGGGATATGCAATTTTTATCATAAACAATTTAGATTTAATTCAAAAATAATGAATACTTGTGAAAGTCAATTTTTTTTGTATAGATTGAAGAAATGTTTTTTAAAAAAGGAGAAGATTTAATGAAAATTATGTTTAGGCTTTTTTGGTTTGTTATTTTTAGTTTTATAGGAACTTTAAATTATTCATATAATAACAGTTGTGGTGCTTATAGTGATGAATTTGGACCTTTACAAACTGGTTATACGATGGGAGATTTGGTTCGTTATACTGTTACTCCGAATTTAAATCAATATAGTACTTTAATAGCACCTCCAGCAGGAGCTCAAGATATTGCTAAGTTTGATAGCGCAAATAGACGTAATTTATATAATGCGCTTGGTTATTTGTATGCAGGTTGGGCACTGGTAAATTATCGCCTACAGGTACCTTATTCTACGGCAAATACCGGTCATCTGCAACATAGTTTGGTTCATCCAAATTTTCAAACAAAATGGCTCAAAAATTATAGACACGCAGGAGGTGGATCTTTAGATGAATTGGATAATAACGTGCAGGGTTTAAGAGCTATATTATTTCCTCCTAATCCAGGGCAGTCATATGGAGGCCCAAGCGTATGGGCTTATGTTCCTCAGCCAGGTGAGAATTCAGCAAATTTTCAAGATGTTATGCAGGCTGGTAATGAACCAAATGCAAACCATGGTAATGCGATATCTTCATGCGGTTGGTGTTCAAATACTAATAATAGCGATTATATGTTAGTGACTGGTACATCAACAGTTCCGAGTCCTTTTGTCATGCCCACAGGTCAATTCTTTGGTGCACGTATAGCACACATTTTAGGTGTTGTGGTTAATGATGTTCCTTGGACTGATGATGAAACAATTACCAATGCTGGTTTTGCACCAAATCCGACTACTACTAATCCAACCGGTTCTGCAGCAAAACCTACTTCTTATACGACAACTTTAATAAGTGGCTCTGATGGAACAGGAACAGCACTCCCGATGTTTGCAACTATGAATCATGGTCCATGGGGTTCTACGCAAGCACCTAAGGAAATGATACAAAATTCAACTGCACATTTTGGATCGATAGCAACATTTTTAAAAAATGCATCCATTCC
>DATIJN010000142.1:0-2310 GCA_035478615.1 Saccharimonadales bacterium (SeqCode) | reverse complement strand
TCTGAATAACTTGGATAATGATAAAACATATGGAATCAAATTTTTTAAAATTATTTTATTTTCATATATTTTTTCAAATACTGTCCAGTATAACTTTCTGGAACTTGCGCGATATATTCAGGTGTTCCTTGAGCAACAATCATTCCACCTTGCTGCCCACCTTGCGGGCCCATATCGATAATAAAATCAGCAACTTTTAGTACATCTAAATTATGTTCAATAACAATAATTGAATTACCTTTGTCAATTAATCGATCAAGCACTGAAAGTAATTTTTTAATGTCATGGCTATGAAGACCAGTTGTTGGTTCATCTAAAATGTAGAGCGTATTTTGTCCACGTTTTGCAAGCTCATTGACCAACTTAATTCGTTGAGCTTCTCCTCCTGAAAGAGTTGTTGCGCATTGTCCTAATTTCACATAATCAAGACCCACGTCACATAAAAGCTGCAAACGTTTAACCAGCACACTATGCGCTTTGAAAAATTGCAGAGCTTCAAGAGCAGTCATATCAAGTACATCTGCAATATTTTTACCTTTATATAAAATTTGCAATGTTTCAGTACTGTAACGTCTACCATGACATACCTTACATGTCATAATAACATCAGGTAAAAAATGCATTGAAACGGTGATAATTCCATCACCATGACATTTATAGCAACGACCTTTTTGCACATTAAAACTAAACTGTCCCACATCATAGCCACGAATTTTACTATCTGGCAAACTTGCAAAAAGTTCTCGTATGCCATTGAAAATTCCAATGTAGGTTGCAGGATTTGATCGTGATGTTCTTCCAATCGGACTTTGATCAATTTGCACCATATGTTCAATATGCTCAAGTCCATCAATGCGAGGTTTATTAAATATTTTCCATTTTAAATAAGATTCAAGCTCTTTATGAAGTGTAGGAACAAGCTCTTCAAAAATTAAAGAACTTTTACCAGATCCTGATACTCCAGAAACAGCGCAAAGCACATGCAACGGAAATGAAACACTCACATCCTTTAAATTATTTTTGGTTGCATGTTTCAATGTTAAAAATTTATCAGTAGTTCGACGCTTTGTAGGAACTTTAATTTCAAGCTGCCCTGAAAGATATTTTCCAGTCAATGAAGCTGGATTTTTTTCCAATTCTTGCGGTGTTCCCACAGCAGTAACTCGACCACCATGCATACCAGCCGCAGGTCCCATATCAATAACGTAATCAGCTGTTGCAATGGTATCTAAATCATGTTCCACAACCACAACGGTATTACCTAAATCTTTGAGTGATTTTAATGTTTCAATCAATCGATCATTATCACGTTGATGCAAGCCAATACTCGGTTCATCAAGAATATATAAAACACCACTTAATGCACAACCAACCTGTTTTGCTAAACGAATTCGTTGTCCCTCTCCACCAGAAAGAGTACGCGCTGTACGATTGAGTGAAAGATAAGATAAACCTACATTGATCAAAAATTGTAAACGTTGACACGATTCAAGCAAAATAGTGCGCGCAATTTCGGATTCAAATTCAGTTAATTTTAAACTTTTTAAAAATGAAAGAGTTTGATCGATTGCAAGTTCACCAATTTCAAAAATATTTTTTCCACCAATGGTGACTGATAGTGCTTGTTTTGAAAGACGTTGTCCACAACAATTGCGACATGCTTGCACAGATCGGCCCATATATAAATAATATCCTTCATCCTCTTGTTCATGCTCCACTCCAAGTCCATGACAACTGGTGCATGCTCCAATAGGTGAGTTAAATGAGAAGAAACGCGGTTCAAGTTCAGGAAACGCAACTTGGCACTCCAGACACATGCGTTTTGATGAATACAATGTTGTTTTTCCATCAACTTGCAATTTGCAAAGTCCGTCTGCAAAATCAAAACTCTTTTGAACTGATTCCTGAATGCGAGACAGGCAATCATCATCTTGATCAATAGTGATACTATCAAGAAGCACATCAATTGAATGCTTATAACTCTTTTTCAGACCTAATTTTTCAATTTGTTCAACGTGCGAAATTTTATGTAATTGCCCATCAATAATAAATCGAAAAAATCCTTTTGCTAAAAAATCTGCAAGTTCATGTTTAAATTCACCTTTGCGCTGCTGCACAATAGGAGCAACAACAGTGACCACTTTTTGTCCATATGCTTCCATTGCATACTGTGCAATTTGAGCCGCACTATAGGCTCTAATTTCTGCAGAGCATTGTGGACAATGAGGAACTCCAATACGAGCGTATAAAATACGTAAATAATCATATACTTCAGTAATAGTTCCTACCGTTGAGCGAGGATTATGACCT
>DATIJN010000141.1:0-11679 GCA_035478615.1 Saccharimonadales bacterium (SeqCode) | reverse complement strand
GAGTGCATTGCCTCCGGAAATAGGTCAATTGGGTCATTTACAATACTTGGATTTGACAAACAACCAACTGAGTGAATTGCCTCAGGAAATGAGTCAGCTGAGTGCTTTACAAACATTGTTTTTGTCAAACAACCAACTGAGCGCATTGCCGTCGGAAATGGGTCAGCTGAGTCATTTACAAAAGTTGGATTTGTCAAACAACCAACTGCGTGCATTGCCGCAGGAAATGGGTCAGATGAGTGCTTTACAATACTTGTATTTGTCATACAACCAATTGAGTGCATTGCCTCCGGAAATGGGTCAGCTGAGTGATTTAAAATACTTGTATTTATCCAACAATCAACTGATTGCATTGCCTCCGGAAATTGGGCAGCTGCGTGCTTTACAATATTTGAAATTGTCTAATAACCAACTAAGTGAGTTGCCGCAGGAAATGAGTCAGCTTCGTAATGTACACATTTTGTATTTGTCACACAACAAACTTAGTGCATTGCTGCCGGAAGTAGGTCAGCTTTGTGATTTACAACGATTGACTTTGTCATACAACCAACTTAGCGTATTACCGCCTGAAGTAGGTCAATTGGGGGCTTTACAACAATTGAATTTGTCATACAACCAACTTAGCACATTACCGCCGGAAATGGGTCAAATGATTGCTTTACAAAAATTATATTTGTCAAACAACCAACTGAGTGCATTACCGCCGGAAATCGGTCAACTAAGTGATTTACAAATATTGTATTTAGATAACAACCAACCGAGTAGTATTCTTAAAACGATATATATATAATAATAAATACCCTTTTGGGTATATATTATTTATTATTTTTGTTTATAATATAATTAAATCACCATACCCTGTAAGTTGGCGCGCCAAACTTACCCACGGCTTCTCAAAGTTATAATTACTTCGAGCCGAGATATCAAAATATTTACTATCAGAAGGATCATTTGTTAAATTTTTACCACCTAGAATGTGATTAATTTGTTGATTAGTTACTTGTCTATAATTTCCAATTTCACACTTATTACCACAAATAACAAAAGGTATTTCATTTGTTACCCTGTGCACATCTTTCATCCATGTAGGAAGTTTTTCAAATGTTGATTGATTAGTAACATTAAACATAAATAGGGCGGCTTGCGCACCTATCCAATAACCATCCCGCAAACCTTCAAATTTTTCTTGCCCAGCACAATCCCACACTTTAAAGATAATAGTACCATAATTTGTGGAAAAGGTGAGTGGGATTACATCTACACCTTGTGTAGGAATGTACTTTCTCTTAAACTCTCCAGTTTTTAACCTATTAACATAGGTACTTTTACCTACACCACCATCACCAACTAATACAACTTTGAAGCACATCGGAATCTGAGGCTGTTCCATTTTACTCCTTAATTTTTTGAATTCTAATCATTTTTTAAGTATACACCACCGGCTAAATTATTGGATAATTTAAAATGTTATAATGATGAATAAATTTTATTAAGATAAACTATTAACCCAATCAATCATGAATTGATTTTGTGTGATGTTAGCAATTTGTAATATCAAATTATCCCATTTACGCGGAAATATAACCTTGTATCTCAAATGTTCTAAAATTCTAATACTACAATGTTTAACAAGTATATGAACGTCAATAGTTATTTTACTATTGAATAAATAATAGTAGATATCTACATTATCGACCATTGCGATTGTTTCGTACACTTCACCTGATTGTCTTGTTGAATCACTACATTGATGATAAATAAACTTTACCATCTTGAGATTTTTACTTTCAATGGCACACAATAACAAATTTAGATTGTCATAATTTATCATTTTGTATTGTTTAAAGATATTTAACATGTTGAATCGCCCGTGCCACACGGTATGGGTAACAGCGTGTTCACTTATCAACATCCCGAACAATAAGAAAAAAGAACACAACGCTGGATAATCATTAACAACGCACATATAAATAACTGATTGTCGTGATATCTTTTGACGGTAGTGGTGTATTAAGACATTGTACGTTTTCTTGTTGATGAAACCAATGACAATCGCGGTGATAGGATCGACTAATAACATTAAATGATGTATGATATCGTGTGTATTGTCAAACAATACAAGATGTTGCATTTATACTTTTAATTTATCAAAATCAATCAATTTATTATAATATAATAAATATTATAATAAATGCTAACGTGGAACGAATTTCAATATTATTATAAATTAAAATATGGTCCGACACCAAAAAAAGTCATGTCATATGCCTATACGATATACAAATTAAGAAATTCACATGTTGAAATTTTTTATAAACCAGAATGTATTTATTGTCAAAAAGCAAAAGAATTATTAAATCATTATAGAATACCATACACGGCCTATGATGTACACAACAAACATCATTACGACATGATGTTAAAAAGAAGTCATGGAAGAAAAACGGTACCGCAAATTTTTATCAACCATAAACATCTTGGTGGTTATGATGATTTATCTAAAATTTTATAAACTGTTACTATCGCTGCTGTTATCACTATCACAATCGCTATCACAATCGCTATCACAATCGCTATCACAATCACTATCGCAACTATCGCAATAACTATCTCTATAACATTCATCGTTGTCGTTATTGATATTATCTTCAATTTCAAGTTCAGGCATATCTCTATAACATTCATCGTTGTCGTTATTGTTAATATCTTCAACAATCTCAAGTTCAGGCATATTATCATCATTTCGTGTAAATACAACATTCCCATCCATATCATAAACAGTCCCATTAACAGTATCAACGATAAATCTAAATTCACGCATATATTTATTTATTTTATCTTCATTATCTTCAGTATTAGGCAATAACGAATCTAAAAAATGATACTGTATCTGTTCCGTTTTTTTATGATCAGTCATATCATCTGATTTTAAAGATGCTTTACAATAAGGACAACTTGAATTGTTTTTGAACCAACTCATAATACATTCATCGTGATATATATGGTGACATGTTAATTTTCTAACCATGTCACCATATTCCATATCGGTTAAACATATACTACATTTTTCATGATGATCATCATGATATGGATAAATAGGACATTGTGCCATAATGGATGCGGATGGTGGATCATGTTTCTCCATATCCATATCCAAAAAACAATACACACTATCAAGGTCAATGTTATTAACGTCATTGATTGCATGAAAATGTTCACTAACATAATCAAATTGTTCTTGTAAAAAAACGAAACGTGGTAATATCATTTTTTCATAAACATCTAAACGATGGATGTAGTCAGGTTTATCTTTTAAATAATTAATAATCAATTCTGTATGATGAGTGTATTTTTGTAAACATAGTTTACATAAAATTGGCCGAGGTAAAGCACATGTTACACTACATTTACCAAACACTTCAGCAAATAAGGATATAAATGGTTCAGTTCTATCTTCATATTTAAAAATAGGTGCATAATAATTTGCCAATGTTAACATATCATCATAATTCATTTTAATTTTAAAATGAATTATTTATAATCATTTTTATTTGTTGTTTATTTATAATTTATAAAGAAATAGTTTTAATTTAAAATGTTTGTCATATTTTATGCATATGAAGATGGTGATGGTTATTTAATTCATCGATTTTTAGGTATGGCTGATACTTATGAAAAAGCGGAAAAGTTGATTATAACTAGTTCAAATTACGATAGTAAATGTAAAATAGTTCGTCATCGTAGCTTGTCAATGAATGAATTCACACGCGGCGGGGATGGTAATCATTTTGTTATTGAACAAATTGATATCAACAAACTATCAGAGCATTAAATTTATGTAATCATATAAATTTAATCATTATATTTTTATTTTTTTTACTATTTTATTCATCATACTAGGATTGGTGCGTTTTTTATTTGTATGATGTTGACGCAAATAAGTCAAAATCTGATAAAGTACCAAAACATCCACTTCGTTATACTGAATCACATTTTTCATATCAATCTGTTGATTTAATTGTGTTGCTTTTTTTTCAGCGTGAACGACTTCAATCATGGCACATGCGCCATTATTAATGTCAGTCTCATCATAGGATGCATCGATAAAACCATGTTGATACATTGCTGCTGCAATATTTTTTAATTTAAAATTTAAACAACCATGAATCACAATGGGTTCACATTGGAATATTTTAAGCATATCACACCATATAAATGATGTTGATGACATCATTTGCCGAACCGATTTGTATTTTAACAACACATTGTTCCAAATGTTCACTTCAGCTTGTGACCAATGCCATAACTTTGCACATTTATACAATTTTATAAATGCTAAAAATGCTAAACATATACGTTCTTCTTCACTTTCTGTTAAATGATTTACCGAAAATGATTTAAACACCCATTTATTTTTATGATAATATCCAATGCCAATTAAAAATATTAATGTAGACGTATCCGCAATAGGTAATTGTATATAATCATCAAATACAGCATTTTTAAATTCAAAATCGACAAAAATGTCATAAGGATTTGGTATTTTCCAATCATATAAATCGGTTTTAATCACTTTCGGCTTGATTAAAACATCATCTGATTGATTGATACGGATAATTTGATCTAAAATGTGTCCATTTTTACCACCAATACCTAATAAATCGGCACAACATTTTTTATTCATCCAATCGTAAACACCTTGATCAAAGGCACGTTGTCTATTTTTATGACCCACTTGCCACAATGATGTCAATTCATAATTATCTTTAGCAATCTTTTCTTTTAATTCTTTCCACCCATTATCACATTTAGTATGACACATGTTTGGGTACAGTTCACTGCGTGAAAGTGGATAGGATGTTACATTCCATTTTTTTGCAGCTGGTGTTTTACACAATTGTATCCACTTTAATGCTTTTTTTGTCAAATCAGCATATTTGACATCGTCCATGTCAAAATCAACGATACCTAATTTATCGAAACAATCATTACTGTAATATTTTTGTCCATTTTTGGTAAAAACCCAGCGTCGCCCAAGTAAATACGCCTCAGATGGTGTGTAGCCTTGTGCAGCACCTAGCGCTTGATTATAAATAAATAATTGTGATTTGTAAGCAGGCAATAAACCGGAGTTTTGCAATGTTTTACCATTACATTTTAATAATAATGTCATAAATTTAATATCAATGATGCGGTAGTGCCATTTTTGATTGCCAATTTTTGGTGCATTGATCATCATATCGTCATGTGATATAATCTGATCATCACGCGTGATGTTTTTAATCTTATCACTGCGTATGATAAGATCTGGTACACCATACGTTTTAGTCTGCTGATGATGTAAAACACCATTCAAAATTAAATGATATCCTTTCTTCATGGCATTGATTGTATCAGTAAATTTATTTGTATTTTTAGCTTCAAATAACCCATTCACGTTATATATTTTTGATTTTGGTATTTTTTTATATATCAATTTTATAATTTGATTTTCAAATTGATTTCCTTGTTCCATCATGTAATTTCTTAAATTGTTTGGTTTTATGATTGTAGTTATATTAGTTTTTGATTTAAAAGGCTTCGAAGCATACTTAAACCAATCCAATAAAGGTTCATGAAAATAATGACGGGTTGATGTAGCAGAAATCCATTTTTCATTTAACATAGTCAATTTTATTATACTTTTAACTATTTTATACTAATATATGGCTGCTCTAGTTGATATTAGATGTAAAGGCGGTGATAATTCTTCTGTCATATCGGATAGTTGATGCGGCACTACAATAGCAAATGTAGCAAGAGTTACCATAGGTGATAATACATGTTATGTGACCAAAAAGTGACATTATCAATGCTAATCAATTACCAGTTTTGTTGAAAAACGATCTTTATTACCAACGTTAAACATTTTATTTAAAATATAAACAAATATTTGTTTATATTTTAAATTGATTAAACTATTTTATTATTGCATACAAAGGAAAAAGCTCCGTTACTAACAGTCATGCCAGAACAATTAACAACATTACCTTGAATACTAGCAGTTCCTTGTATTTTTCCTTCTGTTTTAATGGTACCATCAGGCATATAAATTACATTTTTGCCATCATTGGTTATCTCGCTAAGATTAACAGTGGATTCATTTGTTTGTATCATTTTAGCATTTGAAAAATAATCTGATTTGTATTTTTTTTCTTTTTCCGTGTAATCACAATTGATTTCACATGTTGATTTTTTAATATGATCACATGTTTCACATGTTGATTTTTTAATATCATCACAGGTTTCACATGTTGATAAATCAATATCACCAATGATATTTTTTAACCATTCATGAAATTGAATCATACTCCAAAAAGTGATTGCATTCGATGATGTTAATGGTTCACCATCATTCACAGTGCATCCTGTTGTATCACATTGACCAGTTTTAACACAGCGAAACGGTGTCGGAATGTATTTTGGATGAGATGGATTTCTATGATCAATGATAAATAAAATTGGACCTTGATCCATACTATTTGTATCATTTAGTAATGAATTATAAATGGCAACACTAGCATAAACATGATCAACACCTGTAGCATAAATCATTTTATATTCTTTGCTTATTTCGATACGCTTAGGATCGCCTACTTTAAATTTTTTATCTTCTATTGTTATCATTTTTAATTTTTTATTTTTTTTAATCAATCATTTTTTATTTATATTTTTTTAATCATTTTGGTATAATATAATATAAAATCATCATAATCCCATTGTTCGTGATTAATTTGCTTGAGTTGATTACATCTCAATAACCCAGACATAATAGGCACTAATTCGGGATGGTTATCTGTATAAACCATTTTAGCCATAGCTAAAGCATCTTGATAATTACTTTCAGCGCTTTTTAAATCCCCAATTATTTCTTGAGCATGACCTAAGCAGGTTAAAGTATAAACAATATTGGCATGATTTTTTGTTTGATAAGTGGATTTTTGAAGTGATAGAGCATTTTGGAATTCATCGATTGCAAGATGATACAAATGAAGCACAATATATAAATTACCAAGGTCATTGGCTATAATTGCTTTTAAAATATTGGTTTCAATATCTTGAGGATCATTTTGTGTAATTGATCCAATAGCAATCAGTATTGATCTTAATTCTTTATGATAACCTTGGTGACATGGATACATTTCTTCTTTTGCTTGATGAAAATAAAAAAGGGATTTTTCATATTCTTTTTTTATACAAAGATACTTTGCATTTAAATAAAGAAATAGTGGATATCGTTCTTGTGTTTTTAACGTCAATAAATCACTCAACATGATATCTATTTTATCAATCGAATCAACATATGGTAATTGATGGATATGATAAGATACAAGAATTGCCAACACATCTTGATAGATTGGATGTTTAATAAGATCATCCACACACCATACTAATGTATTAATATCTTGAATATTATTTTTGATCGTTTCCCATGTTTGCATATCTGTATAACAATAATTTTTGATTAATTTATCTATCATTTCCATTTTTACTTTTAATTTATTTTTATTTATCATTTTAATATATCTATGATATATTAAATTATAAGATAAAATCTTTTAGCATCTTTTTCATCATTTTTTCCATCTTATCAGAATCTGTTCCCGCACAAATTATAACTTGACCTCCTGCTGCCACATTCATATTACTCGCATTGGCCTTACTATTTTTACCTTTTGCAGAAATTTGAACATCACCATCAATAGTACCCGATAATGTGATTTTACCACCCTCTTCTTCTTCCGTATTGATTACGGGGCTTTGACCAGGACAAGAAACAATTGACATTTTTAAAAGATAATTTATTTTCCATGATCATTTTTTATTCCATAAAAACATTATTTATCGTGAAAAAATAAAACAAATTAGTCAACACAGACATAAATGGAAAACTCTAAGTGATGTGATTCCTTTATTGTTAATAAATAGTATTAAAATTCTATAAAGAGTGAAATATCAATAAATATAATACGATAATTTGTGATTTTACTATATCCACACTTATCATCAAGACATCGTCCTTCATATTCTTCGTCTTTAAATCTATGTTTATATACACATAACCAAGGTCCCTGTGAAATATTAGTAGATGTGTAAATATTTTCACTATAAATTTTAGTAACTACACTGTAGATATTCTTTTTGCAGGTTCTAAGAATAAGATATTTTCCAGAAGATGTAAGTGAGAATTTACATCTTTGAAATCCTTTTAATTTATAAAAGAATATCACTCGATATTAATTTCTGACATGTCTTACCGATAATAATCCATATTTCTTTTGGAAACAATGATCTGTATTCTGAATAAAATAAAGATAAAACAGTGTAACGTTGCATATTCATGGAATAAGCATTTTTTCGAATATTACTTTCATTTTTCTTTTAAAAAAAAATGAAAATTAAATCAATTTTATGTAATGTGCCATTCATCACGGATACATAACCAGCAATGTTATCATAAAACTGATAACTACCACCATTTGGCATTAAAAAGATCGACGCGATATTTGGATATTTATGTTTTTTACTCTGTCTAACATATTCATTCACATCTAAAATGTTTCCACTTTTAAATGTTTTAACAATAAGGCAAATTGTTTACTATAAACGGATGCAGTAGCATCATAATTGATAGGTTTTGTAGTAGTTGTTGTTGCTGACAATTTATTTACTTATTTTATAATTAAATAAAAAAATGATTAAAATCATATTAAATATTGGATAAAATAAAATGTCCAGACCCGGATTATATTCAATGGGAACTTGTATACTTAGTACAACAGGATTTATTAGTCTTCGAACTTATAAAAAGAGCAATCGTAAACCAGGAGCAGCTGTTTATTCATTAGTTAAAGGAGCTTGTTTTGGAATTCCTTTAGGGATAGTTTTATCACCAGTATTTCCTGTTATGTTAATAGCAATGTGTGGATGCGCGCTATATAACAAGTTGAGCGAAGTAGAGAAATATTACAATTCAGAATCATAAAATTTGCTCATCATTTAACCATTTTTTCGAATATTACTTTCATTTTTCTTAAAAAAATGAAAATTGAAACAATTTTATGTACCTTAAATGGATTTATTTTCTAATAAAATAAGAAATCTATGACAAGCGAATACAATTTAATAGCAGAACAAATAAAATATACTAATCCGTGTTTGAATAATTTGGATTGTTCTATATGTTTATGTCCACCGATGGATCCAGTATTATGTCCCAATGATCATTTATTTTGTAGCGCCTGTGTGATTACAAATAATGTTCACCGAAATAAATGCCCACAATGTAATATTGAAACGTCCAATTACAAACCTGCCGTGCGGCCAATCATCAATATATTGGATCATTTAGAAGTCTATTGTTTATTCAAAGATAATGGATGTGGATTGGTTATGCCACGTAAAAATTTATTAGAACATATTCAAAAATGCGATTATCGGATGAAAAAATGCAAAACATTTATTTTAAAGTGTGATGGAAACATGATGGCATGTGATGATATTCATCATTTGTATGATGATCATAATCATTGTCAGTATGCATCTAAAGGGTGTTCTTTTGTCGGTTCAAAAGAAGAGATCAGACATCATCAATGCCCTATTATATCAATATTACCGTTGTTTAATGCATTAAACAATATGATAACAACTCAATATTCAGACGCTATAACATTTGGTAAATTAGAAAACTATATTAATAGTTTTAAGTCTGATTTAATATAAATAAAAAATGATCCAAATACTAAAATTAAATCAAAAAATGTTATCCATACTTAAAAACAAATCATGCCTTTTTCCTAAAACCAATACATGGGTTAAAAAATTCGTTTGTACTAGTATAGGTATTACTGTCGCTGGAAGTTGTTGTTATTATAGTTACAAATATATGCAAAAGAAGGGTCCTGTTCAATATTTTATTTTAAACTGCTTTGAACACTGTATTGAAATACCTTGCTATTTTTTATTTCCAATTTTTAATTATTCAAAAACAGGAACGACTCTTTTTGTTACTTTTTTTGATGTTTTACTAGCAACATTATATGTTATTTTGTCCTATCATACAATAAAATATATTAAACACCAATATCATTGTTGTTCTATCATGAATCGGGTTAGTCAACATGTAATTATAACATCATTTTTACTAGTTTATTTTACCATTACTTGTCAACCATTAAAAAGTAGATTAACAAATTTGCTTGAATAAATATTTTGAATCAGGTGCTGATCAATAATCATTTTTTTGCAATATTATTTCTTTTGAAATAATATTTTATTTCTTTTGAAATAATATTTTATTTAAAAATGCAAAACATATTATTTAAATAAAATTAAGCAATGGAGGATATCGATACTATTTTATCTTGGCCTCTCGAGATTACTTACTTATCTTTATATCTCGGTAAACTCGAGATAGTCTGTAAAACTAATCCTGGCTATCATGATTATACTTTTAAGCTTAGTGATATAAACTCTATAGAATTAAGAAATGAGATTCAATACCTAACTGGACAGACTCTTGTAGATACTGGGGAGAGAGTTGAAATATTTCACGGATCAGAACACATAGCTATTGCATATAATAGTAAAATTTTATGAATTTATATAAAACAAATGAATATCTGACAACAACCAAATTCGTGTCGGCAGTAATCTTTCTTATCACAGTTAATTGCTTATTTATTTGATTTATATATCTATTATCATTATCATTATTATCGTTTAGATACATTTAAAAAATTAGGTATGGGTTGATATTAAAAATATAAATTGTTATAGTGTTAATTGGATAAATACATCATGTGTTATTTTTTGAGTATTGATAAATCCTGTAAAATGTCCATCTAGTAAATCAAATGTTGCATTTTTAATGATTGTTCCTTTAGGATACAATAAAGTATTATCATGACATTCAATTTTTTGATAAGAAAAGCCATTTTGTTTTTTAATTTTTTTTCTATCAACATAACAAAATCCATCTTTTCCAAAAAGATATCGATATTGTTGATTATTAATAATCAATGACCAATGTCCATTAATTTTTTCTGATAATTTACTAACATAGTCGTCTGGTCTTTCTATCTTCAATATCATAGTACCAGAATCATATAATTGTACTTCTTTAAACTGTGTACCAATGAGGAAATGCTCCAATGATTTTTTAAGGATACAGTCATTCAATGTCAAGGTTTTAAATTGATAGCGATCAGTATGATTATTATATGTACCTATATCAAACCACTCACACAAACTCATTTTATTTTTTAAGTTTAAAAATCAAATGTTGAATCATTTTTATGAATAATCTGTTGTGCTTATAACTCTAATTGTTCAATGCATTGATAACATAAATTACTCATGTGACTCATTTCTGGAGGCAATGCGCTTAGTTTGTTGTTTGACAAATTCAAGTATTTTAAATGACTCAGATGACTCATTTCTGTCGGCAATGCACTCAGTTTGTTGTTTGACAAATCCAAGTATTTTAAATGACTCAGATGACTCATTTCCGGCGGCAATGCACTAAGTTGGTTGTGAGATAAATCCAATTTTTGTATAGCACTCAGTTGACCTATTTCTGGTGGCAATGTACTAAGTTGGTTGTTTGATAAATCCAATCGTTGTAAAGTACTCATTTGA
>DATIJN010000140.1:0-158632 GCA_035478615.1 Saccharimonadales bacterium (SeqCode) | reverse complement strand
ATGCATTCAGTTTGTTGTATGACAAATTCAAGTAATGTAAATGACTTAGATGACCCATTTCCGGAGGCAATGCACTCAGTTGGTTGTATGACAAAGTCAATTGTTTTAATTTATTCAGATGACCGATTTCCGGTGGCAATGTACTCAGTTGGTTGTTTGATACATTCAAGTATTGTAAAGCCTCCAATTGACCTATTTCAGGCGGCAATGCACTCAGGTTGTTGTAAGACAAAATCAATGTTTGTAAAGCACTCAGCTGACCCATTTCCGGCGGCAACACACTCAGTCGGTTTTCAGACAAATACAATTCTTGTAACACCCCCAATTGACCTATTTCCGCCGGCAATTCACTCAGTTTGTTGTTTGACAAACCCAATTCCATTAAATGACTCAGCAGGCCAATTTCCAGCGGCAATACACTCAGTTGGTTGTGATCCAAATACAATCGATGTAAATTATTCAGCAGGCCAATATCCGGGGGCAATACACTCAGTTGGTTGTTGTGTAAAACCAAGTATTTTAAATCACTCAGCTGACCCATTTCCGGCGGCAATTCACTCAGTTTGTTGTATGACAAATCCAATGTTTGTAAAGCACTTAATTGACCGATTTCCGGGGGCAATACTTTAATTTTTTGATCATATAAATTTAATTGTTTCTTCGTATATAATACATTTATACTATATTTTTTGAGTGAAGGTAATAATATGTGCAAGCGAGACAATTGGTAACACAGTTTAAGCAACCAAAACCATGTTATATCATCTGTTTTATAAATATGCATGTCTGTTTTATTATAAAAACGATGATAGATGCGTAGAAATAAGTCATCTTGTTGATGACATAACGTTTTATTCACTTGACAAAATTGGAATACAGATTGGATATCCGCAAGAGATAAAATTTCACGTAATATATCTTCATTTAACTCTTGCATTTTATCATTAATAAATGATAAAATGATCAATTTTATTTTATTATACAAAATCAAGTTTAGTAAATAATTTGTTAAATGTATCATGATATTCATTCACTTGTTCAGTCAATTGATTCATTTGTGATTCATATTCTGAAATTCTCATCATGGTACACAATAATCGTTCAACATATTCATTTCGAATAAGTATCTGTTTCAAAATGGAGTTGGATTTTTGAATATCAATATCATTTTGTGGTGGATGATTGATATAATGCATATGCCATGATTCTAACATTTTTAATGTATCTTTAAGTTTGATTGCTTCAATTTTAAATAAATCAAACAAACGTTGATATGATCCGTTAAAATGTGTAATCGCATGTTGCACGTTTATTAAATTTTGATAATAAGCATCATACGTATCCGTTCGCAATCGATTTGTGACTATAGTTGTACCTTCTAATACCAAATCATTATTCACGCGTATTTCTGATAATTTAACAATGGGATAATTGATATAACAATGATCAGGTTTTGTGTTTTGATCAATTAAATAATTTGATTCGACAACGGTAAGATTATCATCACTTAGCACATTCTCCAACAGACATAAACCAGATTCTTGACATTCGAAGATAATACCACAAACATCCATACCTGCTAACGTCATCGATGCAGATATAACACTATACGGTATGATGGTGGTAGTTGTATCATTCATAGTAACATGATGTGTTGTACTTACAACACTTATATCATCAATGATGATATAAACGTATTGTCCTAATTTATTATTTGCTTTGATCAATGTCTTTTGACATGATTCTTTTTTAACTAAAATAGTTTTTATCACATGATAACCGTATTTTGTTAATTCGTCTTCGATATTGACAACATCGACCACTGTATTAGATACTGTATTATCAGCTACTGTATTATTATCAATTGAATTATCCTTTACAACCGTCGTGGCTGCGGGTTTTGATTTTTTTGTATTATTATTCTTACTTTTTTTTGTTTTTGATGCCATTTTTACTATTTAATAAAATATAAATTGTATTTATATTTTATTAATTCATTTCGCAAATTTTTTTATACATTGTTTCAATTGTTGTATCCGACCGATTTGTAATTTCTGATAATTTAACATTATCTAATGTGTATCCACGTGTGAGAATGTAATATTTAATTAATCCAGCAGCCGCCGTTTGTGGCACATCATGTTTCAAGTTTTCGTTTTTATTTATAAAATTTTCAGCCATATTAATAATATCATCAACATCAATTTTATCAAATTCAAGTTTATCACACCATATTTTTAAATAATCTAAAATTGTAATTTGATTTTTAACAGGGTGGTATCCTGTTTGTGAAGGCGAAAATATGTTAATAGCTTGTTGCATTTGATGTTTATTGAGTGTAAATATTTTACCAATATCTTCAGGAGCTATAGTAATTCCTAATTCTTTATATGCATTATAAACACAAAAAAACAGTAAAAAGTGACGTTTTTTTGCTCTATTGGTTTGTGGCTTCATGTCCGTATATATTCGATTTGCGCGCAACTTTATATCTTCCGATATATCATATTTAGACAAATCGCTTAATATACTACGATTGTATTTGCTACTATGACAATGATCTTGTTTGACATCGAGGGTGATTTCACGTATATGATAATTATCCATTTTAAAAATGGATAATTATAATGATTTGATCATTTTTAATTATGTAAATAAATATGTCAACCAAGGCACAAAAATACATTCGTTATTATATTAATGTCAAACATTAGAAATTTTCATTCCCGATTATGGTATAGCAGCATGTATTATACATGATTGTTTATATGTTGTATTTACAGATAAACCTAGAATAGATACACGAAGTCATGTTATTGACATTGAAGTATTAAAAGAGGATGCTGAAAAATATCTATACTTGGCTAAATTAAAAGATGAGTTACGTCATAAAATGATTACAATTTTATAATTAAATAACTATAAAATGATTACTATTTTATAATTAAATATAACTAAATGGAAACATTAGAAGTACACGCATTTGATTGGATCATTCATGATAAAGCTGGTGATGATGAACAAACCATCATTGATTGTTGGGCATTAGATATTGATTCTCGTCCGTATCTATTACGTATTACCAATTTTCCAATATTTTGTATGATTGAATTGCCACGTTTTATAAAATCACAAAAAGTAGAATATCAATGGACACACCAAAAAATCCAAAATTTAGTAAATCACATCAACAAATTACTACGCTATTCTAAAATTATTCGTTCCGAATTTCTAAAATGTCAAAAAATATACTATTATCAAGGTAATGACAAAACACCCTTTATAAGAGTTTTTTTTAAAAATATCAAATCGATGCGGCAATGTAAATATCTGTTAGATAATGCTTTTCAAACCGAAGAATGGGGGTGGATTAAATGTAATATGTGGGAAGATGATATTTCCTGTGTCCGCAAACTTTTAACCATTAAAAAAATCAAGTTTTCAAAATGGTTCAAAGTAAAAGGGACTAAAGTTGAAGATGAATTTAAACGTAGTAAATGTGAATTTGAATACATCATCGATTGGCAATCTCTTCAACCCATTGATGAAGTGATATGTAACAAATGGGTAACGAACCCTGGTATTTTAGCCTGGGATATTGAAACGTATTCTGATAATCATCACGCCATGCCTGATAAATATAATCACAAACATGTTGTTTATATGATTTCAGCCATTTACAAAAAATATAAAGTACCAAATACGCTAAAACGGTACGGCATTATCATTGGTGATTGTAATCAAATACCGCCAGATAGATTAAATCAGTGTACGTTATTAACAGCAACTGATGAAGTTGATTTAGTTAACAAATTTGCAGATGTGATTAATGAAACAGATCCAGATATTTTGATTGGTTATAATATATTAAATTATGATTATGATTATGTTGATCACCGATTAAAAAGACAAATTAAAACATGGCCTGAAATGAGTCGTATTTTTGGTGAAAACCCAAAAATGACATCCAATAACTGGGGATCTAAAGCTTTTAAAAATAATTCATTTAACACATTATTGATGGGTGGTAGAATATCCATTGATTTATTACCCATCATAAAACGTGATTATAAATTAGATATGTATAATTTAAATTTTGTGAGTCAACATTTTATCAAAAAAGGTAAAATTGACATTAAAGCCGAAGAGATGTTTATCATTTATGAACAAATGCAAACAGCAATGGATCATTATCAATCACAACCAAATCAAGATCATTGGCAACAGTTGGAAGATGCTAAAAAGAAAACGACGGAAGTGATGGAATACTGTATCAGAGATGCTGAATTATGTATTGAATTGATGGAAAAGTTGGATGTTTGGGTAGGGATGATTGAATTGTCAAATATTGTTGGTGTAAGTATTGTTGATATTTTTACAAAGGGACAACAAGTGCGTTGTTTATCACAGTTATATGATTTAGCAGCGAGACGTAATTTTGTCATTAATAAAAGAGATGATACATCTTATACATTTAAAGGAGGAAGTGTACAAAAACCGATACCAGGGTTATATGATCATATCATTTGTTTAGATTTTAAATCGTTATATCCTAGTATTATACAAGCGTTAAATATGTGTTACACGACATTGATTGCCCCAGAACATCATCATATCATACCCGACGAACAATGTCATATCGTTGAATTTGATCAAGAAATGTCAAGAAAACGTATTAAGAATGAAGATTGTTCAATGTCCTCATCAGAATCTGATGAGGACATTGAACAAAACGACATTGAACAAAACGATATTGAAATTGTCAATATGCATTACAAAATCAAGTTTTATAAACACAAAGAAGGATTATTGCCCTATTTGGTAAAACAACTCGTAGCCGAACGTAATAGTGTTAGAAAACAACAAAAAACTGAAACGGATGAATTGGTATGGACTGTTTTAGAAAAAAGACAGTGGGCATTAAAAATCACCGCCAATTCATTCTTTGGGTTTTTAGGTGTACAAGTAAATGGTAAGTTACCATGTATGGAAGCCGCGATGGCTATTACTGCTAAAGGAAGAGAATTAATTGCATCAGTAGGCCAATATTTAACTGATAAATACCAAGCTAAAATTGTTTACGGTGATAGTGTGACACATGATATGCCTATTTTAATCAAAGATAAAGATGGATCAATTTATTATAAACAAATAAAAGATGTCAATACATCATCTTTATGGGTACCATATTATGATGATAAAGAAATTGCTTTATCGACTGATCAAGTGTGGACAGAAAAAGGATGGGCTACTATTCATCGCGTCATAAGACACAAAACCAATAAAGATATTTATCATGTTAGAACTGGTGCTGGATGGGTTAATGTAACAAGTGACCATTCGTTAATAACGAATAATGGTAAGATGATAAAACCATCAGAAGTAACAGAGCGTATTAAATTATTACATACACTATTACCGGATGGATTGGTTTTGAAACATCAACACGATATGACTATATCACCAATCAAAGATGCTGAAATGTATTATTTAATGCAACATACACAGTTATTTTTAAAACCACAAAACTACGAAATGATTCGGAGTTGTAAAAATATAGGTAAAACAAATGAATACGTATACGATTTAGAAACTGAAAATCATCATTTCTGCGCTGGCGTTGGATGTATTGTCGTTCATAATACCGACAGTGTCATGATTGATATGAATATCAAAGATGCAAAAGAAGGTCAGTATTGGGGTGAAAAATTGTCACAAGAAATTAGTGGTGTTAAAATTGGCGACAAAATACCGGGTACAAATCAATGTTATACATCTTCGATACCTGGTTTGTTTTTGAATCCACTGGAAATGGAATTTGAAAAATTAATGAAATTATTATGTATTAAACCAAAAATGTATGCATATTATCAATATCATGATGGAAAATTAATTGAAAAAGATGGTGAAATTGAATTAAATTCAAAAGGTATACCATTAGTAAGAAGAGATAAGATTGGATTATTAAAATTATTATATAAAACCATTTTGATGATGATTATGAATAATCAATCGTTTAAAATTGCCATATGTTTTTTAATTGATACATTGTATGATTTAATTAATCATAAAATTTGTTATACCATGTTGAAAAGTACACGTGAACTTGGATCTCACTACAAACAACCATCATTTTATATGAAAGTATTTGCCGATGAATTACGTAAAAAAAATAAAATTGTTAATCCTGGTGATCGGTTAGAATTTTTAGTGATTATCGATCCTGAAGCGGAATTAGTCGGTCAACGCATGGTTTTAGTAGATGATTATAAAACATCATTAACATCAGATAAACCGTATCAATTAGATTATATGTATTACATTGAACATGCCATGATGAATCCGATTGATACAATCATGTCGATTGGCTATACGAAAGATATCGATCGATTAAAACATATTACCTATTTACCGATGCATAAAAGAGATCCATTAACATTAAAAACGCCTACGGAAATGTTATATTACATGATTAAAAATAAAATTGATTTACAAATATTTAAGAAAGCGTTACTTGTGCATATAAATTAAATTTTATTATAAAATGTCACGTAAAGCATTTTATAAAAAATCCATTTAAATTTAATCAAGATTTAAATATGGAAATTTTATTAAATATAGAAGATAAGCAACTATATCAAATTTGTCAAATAAGTAAACAAATCTATCAATTGTGTCAAAGTAAAGAATTTTTGCGCCGTAAGTTAGATCAATTGGGTATAAATATAAACGATATTGATTTAACTGATAAAACAAACTATTTAAAAGTATACGACATTATAGTTTTATTTTATAATGAAGTAATTAATATTAATTCACCTTATAATATATATGGTTATAATATATATCGTGATAAATATATAAAGTTAAATACGATTTATGATTTATTATTAAAATATCATCTGATTGAACAACGTGATATATATATATTAATCAAGTGATTGATGTATCCCATATTAATGTTAAATTAAAAGATTCTTATTTTGTTTTAACATTATCTGTTATGTATGGTTTTATACATTTTTATATTAAATATATTCAGATAAATGATTTTAGAAATTTATTTATATCATTATTATATAACACATAATATAATGTATTAAAGACATATTAATAACATTAATAAATACATCATGAGTCAAAGAGACGCAAAATCAAAATCGCCCGCTAAAGTTACCAAAAAGAAACCAACAAATTCACCAAATAATAAAGCACCAAAACGACCAAAAAGTGCCTATATTATATTTTTGAGTGAAAACCGAGAACGGATTAAAAAAGCGAATCCGACGGCGCAATTTTTAGATATTCCAGCAATTGCTGCTGGAGAATGGAAAAGTTTAAAACCTGCGCAAAAAGGTAAATATGACAAGTTAGCAGAGCAAGATCGCGAGCGATATAAAAAAGAAATGTTAAATTATGTACCAGGGCCGGATGATAAGAAGAAAAAGAAGGGTAAGAAGAACCCAGATGCGCCAAAAAAACCAAAAATGGCTTATAACTTTTATGTCCAATCGAGAACCGATAAAGTAAGACAAAGTCATCCTAATGAGAAAATGTCACAAATCCTTTCTCTCATTGCCGCTGAATGGAAGAAATTGTCAGATCGAGATAAAGAACCGTTTGTTAAATTGGCAGAAAAAGATAAACAACGATATGAGAAAGAAGTACAAGCCTAGATTATAATTTATAATGATCACATATGATCATTATAAATGTTTATTTAATTTATTAATTAATTATAATAACACATCCAAAAACAATTCATGTAAAAAATAATGATTACTTAATCATTATTTTTAAAATTTAAAAATGGAAGAATGGAAAGTCATTAATCTCATTGATCATATCAATGATCAAATGCATTGTCATCAATGTAATAACAGTGTTAATTATTATTATCATATGATAAATAAAAATGGCGATACGTGTTATATAGATAACGACTGTCTTCATAAACATTATCCCTATTTAAAGCAGCATGCTTTGGTATTGTATAAACAATATCAATATGCTAAAACGAGTAAAACAAATAAAAATCGCATGTGTTATATTTGCTTAAAACATAATATAAATAAAAATGAACCGGATTGGAAACATATTTGTTCAGCATGTTATAAGAATGGTAATAAAATAGCACCACAAGTACCTATACTTGGGTATAGGGTTTGTGAAGATTGTTTAGTACCATCTATTAATCCAACTTTGCCTGATTATCGTACAAAATGTTCAGATTGTTTTAAAAAATTTAAAGTAGCAACGGATCCGTTGTTTTTAAAAAAATAAGTATAAATGATTTTTATATTAATAAAATGTCAAACGATTCAATCGAATTCATTATCAATGCAACACGAGAAGAAACCATTTGTAATAATTACAACGCCGCTGTAGCACAAATTAAAAATTTAGTGGAAAAAAATCCATTTCAAACATCATTTAAAGTAGATGCAGGGTGTATTTCATCAGAAATGACCAATGAAATTGCCAGGCGATTTAATCAAGGTGGTATTAAAGCTGCTGTATCTGAAAATGGTATTGTGACGTCTGGGTGGAATATTCATATAACATGCCCATTACCATCAGTTAATTATTAAAATAATATCATTTATTATTTTAATATAATTTAGATGGACGTGATTTTAAAACAATCTGATGTATTAAATCTAATAAATCATTTTTATGAATATGATAATGATGAATTTGTGGTGGTTGATATTGATAATCACCATAATAAACGGTGAGATTATTTGTATCATACAAATCATCTTCTATTTGTATTTCTTTACTCATCCATGAAAATTTGATATTATAATCATTTCCTAATATACGTGGTTTGATGCCTGTTTGATTTAAAATCAAATCACTAACTTCGTTTTTAAAATTCATTTATTATAATAAATTTTTATATAATTTTATTTTTTGATTAAATGTGCGCGTTGAAAATAAATTTGGTTTTATTAATTTCATTTGTAACACGGTAAATTCAATTTTATATAATAAAATCAAATTGTTTTTAACTGTATAATCTTCCATATCAAAATCATCACTCGGCAAAGGTAATATAGAAGGTTGTTCATAAATATAAATCATAGCATCATAATTAAACAATTTCGATACAAATGGGTGATAATCAACCAATATATCACCAGTACTTAAATCATCCCCGTTGATGTTGATTAACAAGGAATGGACATCATTATCATCATACATGATAACTGTATAATGTTTATTTTTCCGATGTGGATAAGTAATGACAATTTCTTCGTGACTTAAATTGGCACCTAATATACCATGTTCATCAGATGTTGCCACAAGTTGATCATGAAAATATAACTTTGCCATTTTAACTTATTTATTATTATATTAAAATGATTGATAATCAACATCGTATTGATTAATATTAATTAATATAATACAATAATTTATTTAATATCAAACCACTCAATACAAGAGTAGTACCACCAATGACAAAACAGAAACAGTTATAAAAATAATACCTTGTTGCTAAATTTGTCCGTGGATATTGTTGACTATCATATTCCTCTTTCACTTTTACCAAACCATAAAAATAGCCAAAGATGGCCTCGCAAAATAATGATGTATCAATATAATTCATTTAATTATATTGATTTAGTTTTATATAATATCAAGATTGTCTGGTTTAAATTGTACTTTTTGAGGTACTTGTTTAACAATACCTTTATTTTCAAAAAGATTTTTAGGTACAATATCTTTATTTTCTAAAATCATTTTTGGTTTTGTTGAAATAACATCACTGACATTATATTTATAATCAATATTTTTATAATTTTTAGCAGCTAATTCATTCACACGTTCAACACCATTAATCACAATGTGTTCTTGCGGCGCTACCACTTTACCATCCAAAGTTAAATGTGCATCTTGTATTTGTCCTGGTTCTGTTTTATTACGAACGACAGTAAATGGCCCAACTTGAAAAGGTTTATAATCTTTTTCTACAATCACTTCGTTTACTTTTACCACATCAATTTCCATCGCCAAACATCGGTTAAAACTATAATATAAAAACCAGCTAATTATAACCAATAAAAAGGCAATGCCCGCGAATACAGCTGCAACACCAGCCCACCATCGTCCATTGGTATTACTTGTATTATTGGTTACATCAATCAATGTAATGGCATAAATGATTAAAAATAACATACCTAGTAATAACAAAAAAAGTAACATGGATAAAATAATTGTGCCTGTGCCAAAACTATACATGTTTATAAATTCAACTGTGATTACAGGCGGTATGGTAATCCAACTCGCGTAAAAGGAAACAAATAACAAAATAAACGCTACAACACCAACAGCGCCTGCACCATAGAGTAAGGAGCGCGCAGAAGTATTATTTGCCGTTGCTGTGCTAGATGCCGTTGTTGGTGTTGTGATAAAACTTGGTGCAATAAAAGCCAAAGCGGTAGCAAATACGACAAAAATCAATATTAAAACTAAAACAATATATAACCACGTTAAACTACAGGCCATTTGTATTACATAAAAATAAAATGATTAAAAAATCAAAAATTATAATAAAAATTGATATTTATAAATCATGATTTATACTACGATTGGTTTTATAATTGGTGCATGGTTACCTTATTATTTTGGTGATTTTTTTGGAAAAGGACCAAATCAACTAAGTAGATTTGTATATGGATTGATTGCCATGTCTGCTAGTGGATTATGTGGAGCAGGATGTGGATTTATATTTGAATTATATAAAATAGCAAATAATACTTATTTTAATCCTTTTACCCTAAAATAAAATGATTAAAAAATCAAAAATAAATTTTAAAAGATGGATCAAGTTACTCCTTTAAAATTAGTAAATGAATTTGATAATGATTCAACATATAAATCGCCGTACATTTTAAATTGTCATATCGTTTATAAAAGAAAACCAGATATCTTATCAAATAGTGATGCTGTCAAATATTTTAATCAGATGTACCTGGCTAAAATGGAATTAGCAAAACGTGACATTGTTATCCATATTACAGATGATGATTTATTACTATTAACAAAACATGAGTCGATATTAAATTTACAATTAATACCTTATATTAGTAGTAATACTACTAATAATACTACTAAAATAAAAGTTAAAAGTAACCCATCATCAGCTAGAGGTTCTCCAAAAAGTTCAACAAAAAATATCAATAAATCAAAAACAGAAGACTCGAAAATTACATTAAGTAAATGTATTCACATAAACGATATCAATTATATGATACAATATAGAAATTCAATCACAACATTTGACTTTTTCAAATTAACATGGGTAAATAATAATAATAACATTTTGAATTGTTATGGTCTTCTTAAACAATTTCATTCTAAAGATTACATTAATGACAAATACAAAGTTAGAGAAATTTGTTACAATAACAAAATTTACACATTTATTTATGATACATCACATCCTTTATCATTTCCTACGTTTATTGTTTTAAATCAATTTACCATGACTGTATCTGATTTATTACTTGTATTACAATTATGTTCAAGTGAATTATTATTATAATATTAATAATAAATACCCTTTCGGGTATATATTATTTAATAATTAGATTAAATGTATTAGAAAAACAAAAATTTAAAAATGTAAATTCCCAAACGACGTTTAAAATTTGACTGAATACAAAAATAAACCCAAATTCCAAACGCCTTTCATGGATTTATTTAATATATATTTTACGTCCTTTAGAAATGTAATATTTTCCGCCACGAGGACCGGTATGAAGTTTACGCTTTGGTGATTTACTCTTTGGTGATTTACGCTTTCGTGATTCAATAGGAAGATAATAATAGACATATGTCCCTACTGGATCATTTGGATCAAATCCGGTGCCATCCAAATATAATCCTCGTTTTTTCATTTCAGTTTTAGATAACGGTTTCTTGGTTATGACGTAATATGACATTTATATATATAAATATAAAATAAAAATGTTGTTGTAGTATATATTATAAGATTAAATATCATGTGTTATAAATCCATGATATTATCGTTGTGTGAAGATGTTATCCATGAAATATTATCCTATTGTAATACGGTAACAATTACAAGTTTTTATTTATGTACCAAAGATTTAATTCACAACAAATCGTTAACCAATAAAGCCATGATAAACCGCAGGATATTAATTGACGAATTGAAAAAAACGCAAGAAAAAACCAGGAAATATTATAAATGTCGTATATTAAAATTACAAATAAATGACCGTGTTACCGATTTTCATGAAAATTATCGTGTTATAAAACTTTTAGGAAAAAAACAAGCGTTACTTGAATATGTTGATATGTATGGTCATCATAAAAATGAATATATTTACACAACCATATACACGCTAAAAAGTAGACATGGCTCATTGTCATTTTGGCACATTGCTCGTGAAATTGATCATAGTATTTACATCTATAAATTATCATACGGTATTATCAAAAATCAACAAGGACCGCGTATTATACATGCTAATAGTCATTATTTAGATTACATCACTATATCGTCAGTATATCCTTGTTATCATATGTTAGTTCTTGTTTGTTATAAAACTCAATTTTATGAATATGTGATAACCGATTGTCATGATGACAAGATTACCATGAATATCATCAATCCAAATCATGATATCAAAAACATCATCATAGCAACTAAAATGGATAATCAATGGAAAATTAAAAATCACAAATATAAAATTATTCAATTTGGCGGTTTTTTATCACATGTGAATTCAAAACATGTATGATTAAAATATTATTTTATTTAAATAATATTTTAAATGGAAACGTATAAGCAAATTAAAAATCCAGATTCAGGTCAATTCATTTATATTTATGGTCCAACTTATCAAAAGTTATTAAAAAAATATGATGAAGATTTTTTATTATTACAAACGATACGTACAACACATGTGGCACCTCGCAGTCCTAAAACACAACAACGATCAGTACAACATCATCAAGTTGATTTAAACGAAGATGTTTTACGTGAAATTTTATCTCATGCGGATATCCAATCTGTATTTCAATTGTGTCAAGTCAATAAGACTTTATGTCATCAACATGATCATGTGTTTCAACACATATATGACCGTTTCTATCATGAAACGGGCATGGATGTATTTAAAACGGCTAATATGACGTGGTTCCAGTTGCTTAAATTGTGTTACCAATTGTCTCGCTTGCGTATATTACCTTCACTCAATAAATATACGATGAATGAATTATATACGATAAATGTATTAAATTTATCACATCAAAAAATTAAAGTATTGCCACCAGAAATTGGTCAATTGAATCATTTACAACAATTGTATTTATCAAACATCCAACTGAGCACATTGCCACCGGAAATGGGTAATATGAGTTCTTTACAAATATTGTATTTGGCAAACAACCAACTGAATGCATTTCCACCGGAACTGGGTCATCTGCGTGATTTACAATACTTGGATTTGTCATACAACCAACTGAGTGTATTGCCGCCGGAAATAGGTCAATTTATTCATTTACAAACATTGTATTTGACTGACAACCAACTGAGTGCATTGCCGCCGGAAATTGGAAAACTGAATCATTTAAAATTCTTGGATTTACAATACAATAATTTATCATCTAAAATTAAAAACAAGTTAAAACAACAATTACCAAATACTAAGATTATTTATTAAAATTATAAAACAAAATATAAATGAATTACGACTATTACTTATTTGACAGTTTAATTAATTTGGATACTTTTTCACGCTTAGAATCTAAAACCGATATTTACAAATCGGATCAAGGTTATTTTGTACCTATCAAATGTCGTATTTTCAATTTCCACACACCGTTGACATTAGAAGTATTAGATCATGACATTCATAATTATTTTAATTTTTTAAAAACGTTAATACCTCAGTTAAGTGATTATAAAATTAAATTATTATGTCAATATTTCACTCTTGCTTATAACAATGGATTAATTAATTTGTTAAATACATACAAATCAACCTTGATTTATGATTCGTTATATCAATCCATTCATGATTTTAAAACCGTGATGGATGAAAATGATAAAATTGACATCATTTGTCCTGCTGAACATTTTACCAACGATGATTGGCATTATATGATGGCTATTTGTCACAAACTTCAATATGAATCAACAAGTTTATATAAGTATTATCTACAGTATTCAGGCACATTGATATATAATCAAGTTGCTACACAACTTCATTTATATCATTGGTATGATTTAATCACATCAATCAATGATGTCAATATCTATTTGGGCGCCATGCCTGTGACTACTTTTATAAAAAATGATTTAATGGATTTTAAAAAAATAAACATTGGTGCTGTTTTATCTGTTGTTGAATGTTTTGAAAATCATTCGTGTGGTTTAATCACATCACCCATCTTGCCACATGAGTGGAACCAACATGACATATTGTATTTCCAATTACCTATATGTGATTTTCAAAACATACCACTTGATAAGATTGATATCGGTGTTGAATATATTAAATGGATCATCACGCATCATCGCCGCGATATTTACATATCATGCCGCGTTGGTAAACAAAGAAGTACGTTGGTTCTGATGGCTTTTTTAATTAAATATCAAAATAAAACGGCTGATGACATTTTTGATTTTATCAAATTACAACGGCCACAGGTTAAAAATGATCATGTTAACTTATTGAGACAATACGAAGCATTATTAAAAAAATGATACTTATTTATGATATTTAAATAAAATAAATAAAATAAATATCATGTCAAAAAATGTTCTTAATTGTTGTTTGAAACCAACAGAACTAAATCCTGAACAATTGGAAAAAATCGGGTCTTTCTTAAAACCCGGTTCATTTTGTTCGTATGGATTTATGAGTCTTAATGATAATTTAATGGATATCTATCACAAGGATATGCAAACATTAGACGCTCGCGGTATTACTATCAAACAAATTGTCGATGTTTTAACGACAATTACTGAAAAATACAAAAGGAAACAAGCATTAATTAGTGGTGCATCTATTAATGATTCCACCGATTATCAAACAGGTATTGAAAAATATCATTATGATGAATTAAGACAAATAAATCGATCTATATTACATCTTAAATGTAATAATGGATATGATAATAGCATGAATGTACATTGTCAAAATCCAATTATTATTGATAAAAGATATTTAGTGACTCGTATCAAATATTGGGGATTTCAACCTTGTCCATTTATTGTCTTTTCTGATACAATTAACAGAGAGGATACTGGTGGAGGAGATGATTATTGGATTTATGATTTAGAAACTGGAAAGACGTTGCAATTCAATGATTTATTAATCCATTTAATTGGTAATCATCATTTTTTTGAAGGCAACGTTTATCATCGATTAGATCCAAATGCTATTATTGACTTTTTCAATTTACAACCGGGAGTTGATTATTACAGTAAATTTATAACAGTTGATAGATGGATTCGATTGATAGAAGGTGGAGATATTTCTCCATGTTACGTATATGGTACAGATAACAAAGTATCTATTAATCAGCCTGACAAAGATACAGTTATTATCGAATGTACTCAATTACATTATTCCCAAAAATCTCCGGGATATATATCCCCAGAAAAATTGAAAGCAGATGAAAATCAAATAAAAGAACAATTTGCAGCTGAGAAACACGAATATGTATTTTGCGAAGTATTAGTTGATGGCTTACCTATTCGTCACAGACTTGATTTAAAGAAAGTTTCCACATACAAGAGGTGTAAAGTTAACTATATACCTATTATGGAAGAAAAATTATTTACACCTAAAGAATATACTTATAATTTAATATTCACAACTTACCAAAAATCAAGTTATATTAAATCAACAATAATTAATGGAGAAAGAGAGATTGAACATATTAGTAAGAATCTACTTGATCATTTATCACTTCAAATCCTTTAAAAAAAATGATACCTATCATGATATTTAATAAATAAATATCATGTCAAAAAATGTTCTTATTACTGCTAAAGCCTATCACATGCTTATTAACGACTTGGGTTTTAAACCACATCAATTATTAGCAAAGTTGCCCAAATCTGAAGAACGTATTAAATCCCCAAAATCAAACAAATTTATACACATCAATACTAAAACGTATCGTTCGTTATTAACGGAGTATAACGAGGACGATTTATTATTACGTCGTGATGGTTATATCAAATCACCAAAATCAGACCGACTTGTAAAAGTATTTAGCAAATCATTTAACAAATTGTTAATCAACTATGAATTAAACGAATTATTAAAATTACCACGGCAGCATGAAAATCATTATGAATCACTTGAAGAACGTATTCAGTTGATTAAATCAAAACAATGTATTAATAATAACACTGTTATTATAACACCTAATATGGTCGATGATTTAATCAAAAAACGTGATATTATATTATATACAAAATCAATGTATCATCAAACAGAAGACGATATCAGTTATGACACAATCTATCGTGCTGCGTGTGTGTTTAAAAATGGCCATGCTTTATATTTTTACCAATTGAAAGAAATTCGTATGGAACCTCAAGAATGGTTATATATTGATTATACATTGATTGATCATCAACAAATAAATAACTTTGATGTCTATCAAACGTTTATCAATAATGAATGTGAAGAAAATTTAAGTGATACAACAATTGAATGTATAGATATATTATCATACGACGTATTGAATCCTGATACTTTTCATCAATATGAAAAGTTATCATTATCAAATAAATTATTTGATATCGGTCAATCTCATTTATGGTTTTTATCACACATCAGACACTATCAATTACTTGACATTAAAAAACAACCCATGATTCACTTACCCATGGATGAAAACTGTGATGAAGTTAAACAGTTTAAATCGCGCGCGATAGATGATATTCGTCGTTGGCGACTATTATTAATCAATCATATTAATAAAACAAATAAATTATAAATCATATCGATTTATAATTTAATTATATTTTGTTCTTTTTGATATAGATTGATCTGTAAGATCAATCTGTTTACGCGTTTTTATATTTTTTAATAATAATCTTGCAACATCATGATGATTATTTTCAAGTGCGAATTTGATAGCCTCATTAAAATCATCAACAATTGGATCAACCCGTTTATCTTGTAATAATAATTTAACTATTTCAGTATGACCATTTGTTGAAGCAAATTTAATGGCTTTATTATTTAATGCACTAGGTTCAATCCGTCTATCATTTAATAATGCTTTGACGACATCAATATGACCATTTGAAGATGATTGTATTATAGCATAATGTGATGCATAACCAGCACCATGATTTATATTTAAATGGGATGATCTATAAAAAAATAAGAGTAATCACACCTATTATAAATTTTTTTGTCTTGTAATAAATATAGAATAATATCAATGTGACAATTATATTCCATCAATTCACTCAATATATTATGCATTATAACCACCTCTTCTTCATCTTCAGTAATATGTAAATAACCTTTTATTAATTCTAATAATTTATCTTCTTGAAAATATTGTAATGACATTTATTTCATTACAAAATGGTTTTAAGATGTCAAATTTTATAATAAAATTTATCGTATGACACGTAAAAGAAAAAGATCTCTTAAAGATCTTAAAGGGACAAAAGTGGCTAAAAAAACAAAAAATAAAAGTTCATCATCTTATTCTGATTCGACATATGAATCAACGCTTGAATCGACATGTGATGAATTGACATGTGATGACACAGAAACGACATGTGATGAATCGACATATGATGGATTATTTACCGTAACAACTGAAGATTATTACAAAGAACTATTGAAAGAAGAGTTTAAAAATACAAATGATAAAGAATATCAAAAATTAAACAAGGAATTGAATACCATCTGTAGTCAATTGAACAATAACAAAGTAACCATGACTAAAATACTTAAATCAAACTTGGGACAAGTGGATAAAGAATATCTTATTGAAATGTATGGTATTTTGCGTGAAATGGATGAAAATTCAATGGCATATATTGATTTAAATAAATCATTACAGACTATGATTTATACTGATAATAAAAAACCATTAACCAAACGCATTAATGATGAAATTAAAAATCTTCAAAATAAATTGGCAGCTGAAACACCGACTTTAGATAAAATTATGAAGGCTAATTTATCTGAACAAGATAAATTACAGGCGTTGGAATTATATCAACGATTTACACAACTGACTGTCAATGATTTACATTCTTATGATTGGTTTTTTATACGGAAAAAAATCATGACCTTGTTAAATAAAAATGTAGATCACACACCCCATCTTCAACTTATCGAAGATACTGTTAAAAAATGTCAACCTGTTACCAAAAATTTAAAAACACAGTTATTGATGTTAGATACATCCATAGAGATTAAAAGTAAATTATATCGTATGTATGAAGATTCCATATCGACTACAGATTGTCATGAAAAAAATGAATTACAAGGAAAATTAAAATGGTTAGTTTCTTTGCCGTATCAAAAATTATCCACTCAGTTACAATCTGATCATATCGAACAGTACTGTTATGCTGTTTACAATGAATTAAATCGTGATATGTACGGTATGAAGGAAGTCAAAGAGAAATTGATGTTTTATGTTTATAATCGTATTAAAAACCCCCATTCATCCGCTATTTTATGCTTAAAAGGACCACCTGGCGTTGGTAAAACGAAACTAATACAATGTTTAGCAAAAGCATTAAATCGTTATTTTGATAAAATTAGCTTTGGTGGTGCACACGATGCAACGATATTAATAGGTGGTAATCCTATTTGGAGAGGATCAGCACCGAGTATGATTATTCAAATTTTAGCACGTGCAAAATGTGCTGATCCAATTATATTATTGGATGAACTCGATAAAACAGCGACCACAAATAAGGGATTGGAAGTACAGCATGCTTTGTTACCAATATTAGATCCAACACAAAATCATCAATGTAATGATGATTTCTTAAATGAATTTCCACACGATTATAGTCATGTTTGGTTTATAGGAACAGTAAACCGTGATGATCAATTAGATCCAGCACTAAAAGATCGGTTGGAAATAGTCAATGTACCTGCTTATAATAAAAACCAACAAGTGGATATCATGATTGGTTATACTTTACCTAATACATGTGTCAAATTTGGTTTAAATAAAGATGATATTAAAATTGATGATAAAGCATGTCGTGTATTGTTAAATTTTTTATCACATGATATAAAAGAGAGTGGATTAAGATGTGTTGAAAAAGCAATTTACGACATGGTTTCTAAAATTAACTTTTTAACCATACCAAATTACCAAAATTACAATTTATCATATCAATTATCTGATTTTACAAGTTATCCGTATACCATGACTACAAAAACTGTCAAAAAATTAATACAAACAACACATGATGATGTCAGTCACAGAATGATCTATGTTTAACAATTTTAAGTTATTAAAATTGTTATTTGTTTCAATGTTATCAAATCGGTAAAACGCTAATTTGTCATAAAAAACATTTTAAAATGTGATTTTCGTATTTGGTAATTGTCGTTTTAACTCATTTTTAAATTTCGATGATAAATTGTTGTTTGATAAATTCAATGTCTGTAACTCACTTAGCTGACCGATTTCCTGAGGCAATTCACTAAGTTGGTTGTGATGTAAATACAATTGTTGTAAAGCACTCAGATGACCTATTTCCGGCGGCAATGCACTCAGTTGGTTGTGATACAAATTCAAGTGTATTAAATGACTCAGCTGACCAATTTCCGGAGGCAATGCACTCAGTTGGTTGTTTGACACATACAATGTTAGTAAATGACTCAGCTGACCGATTTCCGGCGGCAATGCACTCAGTTGGTTGTTTGACAAATCCATGTATATTAAATGACCAAGTTGACCGATTTCCGGTGGTAATGCGCTCAGTTGGTTGTGAGACAAATCCATGTAATATAAATGACCCAGTTGACCGATTTCAGATGGTAATACACTCAGTTGGTTACTTGACAAATCCAATTCTTTTAAAGCGCTCATCTGACCAATTTCATGAGGCAATGCACTCAGTTGGTTGTTTGACAAATACAAGTATTGTAAAGCGCTCAGTTGACCTATTTCAGGCGGCAGTACTTTGATTTTTGAACCAGGTAAATATAATCGTGTCATCGTATATAATGCGTTCATCGTATAGTTTTTGAGTGAAGGTAGGATAAGCAAGCGAGACAACTGGTAACACAGTTTAAGCAACTGAAACCACGTCATCTTAGCCGTTTTAAAAACAGCCATGCCCGTTTGATGATAGAAACGGTCATAAATATGTCGAAATAAATCATCCTGTTGAAGACATAAAGTTTTATTGACTTGACACAATTGGAATACGGATTGGATATCCGCATGAGATAAAATTTCGCGTAAGACATCTTCGTTTAAATCAACATACCGATGTTGTGATAATAAAACATCTTCATTGTATTTTTCCAATAACTTTTTATAAGTCGTACCATCAATATAAATATATTTTCCTGAATCCGGATTTTTGATTTGCTTATACGTTTCCATTTCAATATTATTTATTAAAATTTAAAAAATGATTTAATCGATAAAAATTAACTTTTTAACCATACCAAATTACCAAAATTACAATTTATCATATCAATTATCTGATTTTACAAGTTATCCGTATGACATAACTACAAAAACTGTCAAAAAATTAATACAAACAACACATGATGATGTCAGTCATAGAATGATCTATGTTTAACAATTTTAAAAACTTAAAATTGTTATTAAAAATTTTATTTCATTAACAAGTATTGTAAGTATTCAAGTGCAGTTTTGGCTGCGCGCTCTTCTGCTTCTATTCGTATCGATGATTCACCATGACCAATTATGGATTTTTCGTCACACGATAAACCAAAAGGACAATTAATAATTACTGTGTATGGATGTGATTGTATAATCTTATAATTCACCGGTCGTTTGATATTGTGTTCTTTGTAGAAATTATCCAATAATGTTTTGAAACTATGTTGTAAACGTGATGTAATTTCATGTTGTACATTGGCTTGCGATGTTTTGAAACTTGGTTGCTGACGTGATGTAATTTCACTTTCTACATTGGCTTGCGATGTTTTGAAAATTTCACGTTCTACCTTGGATTGAGATGGTTGTAATTTATATATTGATATGGCTTGGCACACATTCTTTTCGTTTGGATGATTAATCAAGTATATAATCAGATTTGTTAAATTAAACTGTTCAGCCAACCACGTACTAATAAATGTAATAGATTTGATAGTAGTGTTTAGTTTGAGATGCAAGTAAATGGCACCCACTAATGCTTCAAACACATCAGCACACATTTTTGGTGCTTTTAGATGCCATTGGGGGATTATCAAATCACATAATCCTTTATGTGATGCCAAACAATACAATGAAATATTGTTGACCACATGTTGCGCAAATCCCATATTTAATCCATACTCAAACAAATAATCGACAACGATTAATTCCAACACGGCGTCTCCCAGTGTTTCTAACCTTTGATGATTATCACTCCCATAATCTCTGACTAGTTTCTTGCGCAACGGTGCACTTAGTGCATTTTTATTACGTGTTAATACCAAAGTTAACAAATTGTTGTCAATGTTTCGTAATTCTTCGTATGATTCAATCAACAATGCGTTTAAACGCGCTACTTTATCGTCAATCAATGACATTTATATATTATTTATAAATAAAAATGATTCAATCGATAAAAATTAAAAATAAAAAATGATTTGTGATATTATTCAGACAGCTATTGATATTCAGAATCATTTAATCATTGATAAAATACCATATTCATTTCTGACTCGCATTGAAAATGATCATGATGTATTAATGGATTTGGATCAATTAAATGCCTTAAAGTGTTGTATTGATCATCGCAGTACAGTACCTTATACAGAGATATCAGCAGTACAAAGAGCAAAAATGAATTATCAACATTTTTGTGATGAACATATTAAAAAAATATTTAGTCAATATATGGATAAAAATGATATTGTTTATATATCTATGAATCATATTATCGATGTGATTAAAAATCACAACGACCGTTTTTATGATTCATCGTATTACAAGCATCTTCATATGGTGTTCAAAGTTATAAAATACGATGAAAATTTTATATATACCGAGCCAGTTAGAATTGATGTACGACATGATTTTATCGTACACCAAGAACATGCTCGTCGCGTTGAAAAATGTTTTAATTTGAAATACCATTTAAAAAATTATCATAGGTGTATGCATTGTTTACCGACCATTTGTGGTATGTCTGTTTTTATGAAAGCACAAGAAAAATCCATTACGAAATTATCAGATATACCTAATGTATTTAAAAATGCATTACAATTGGTTAAAAATGATCGTATCGATATCAAGGTATTGTGTGATAACGCAGAAAAGAATTATCAATGTTATACATTAAATAGTTATTTTACAAAAATACATCACATTTGTTTAAATCGAAAATGGGATTTTGATGCCATCATTACTTATATACATAAAACACATTATCAATTACTTAAATCTTTTGAACATCACCGTGATGCTAAAGTAAATAGTCCTTCTTGGAACACAAAAAGAAATTTAAATTCTCCATCGTGGAGAAGTCAAATTACTGTAAAATAATGACATTATAAAAAATTAGATTATTATATATCTAATTTTTTAAATTATTTATTTGTCTATTTTCTCGTGTTGATTGATAACGTTTCAGGACAAAAAGAAGCCGCGGCTGGTACTTCATACATTACAGTATCCCATCGATCATCGTGTAAAAACTTTTCTGGATCAGTCGTTAAATCACCACATTCTCCAAGAATGATAACACATTGTCCACCGCGGTCAACATAATCATCAATCATCAGTTCAATTTTGTGATAACCCCACGCAACAAATAAAATATCATTCGCATCGACATGATAATTATTTTCTCTGTGAATGGGCTAAAAGTTTTTACTTTTTGAACTACGGGACCATGAAGGAGGATCAGGTAAATCAACAGCCACCAGTTTGTCATTTGGTATGCCTAAATGATTAAATACTTTACAAAATAAACCCGTTCCTGCACCAAGATCAATCAATATGCCATTATGTTTTTTCCAAAAATCAACGACAATTTGACAAGCTATTTTTGTTGGGAGAGCCAAACCTATATATTTGTTGTACAAAAATTTAAACCGAATTGTATTGATAAAATCATTCATTGAATGATTATGGTAATACTCAGTTATTGCCATAATATCATCAGCATTAGAAACAGTTTCACACATTACTTTAAAAGTTTGTTCTTTAACACTAAACGTTGTTTGATCTAATTCTATTTCCAAATCCATAGACTACAGTTATTTATCCAATTTTTTTGAAATTTGATCATTTTTTACTATAAGTTCAAGTACAATTTAGATTGTAAAATAACTAATTGTCACACATTAAATCATACAGAAGATATTTATATCAAATAAAATTGATAACAATAATAATTACACAAAAAATGATTACTATATTTTTGTTAAACAAATATAAATGGATAGATTGTTTAATTGGTTGATGCTCAAATGTTGTATTTGTTGTTTAAAGGTTGATGTGGATCCGCCGAAACCAACAGATGATAGTATCACACCACATATAATACCACGTAGACAACCTATTTATCATTACCAATCTTGTTAAATAATCATTCATTCAAGTAGATAAATTCATAACCATGATCATAATACTTTACTGGTGATAACAACCGATCTATAGCATAATTATTAATAAACAAAAATTTCATCTTAGCATCTCCTTCACCATAACTGATAATATAATCATTATCGTGTTTCGTCAAACCTGATGCAAATACAACACCATGGGTAATATTTGGTGGATAAAAACCTGGCGATATTCTAACAATATCCAATGTGATAGGATCAAAAACATAGAAAAACATCAAATATGACATATTAGATACAGGGTGTTTTAAGTAGTCGTTTTGCACAAAACGATAAGCAGTTGTGTAAGGCGGCACGATATCACCTACAATCTTGACATGACCAACACCCATCATCAAATTGTAGTACGGTATGGCAGGTGTGGACAATGAAAACAAAACAGATTTATTGTAATAATTCATAATATGTTGAAATACAGTAACATTTTTTGATTTTAATTTAATACATTTATTTTCTTTACTCTTAACTAACACAATGTGATGTGGATACAACCATTGAGATATATACATTTGTTCATTGTATTCATACATAGACCAATTTTTTTCTTCAACTTGATTATATTTACATAATTTAACACCCTCAAATTTTAAATCAGGATAAGTCGATGTTAATTTTACATCATTACCATTTTTGACAAATACAAAATTGTGAATATAAATTTTACCCCCTCCACAATTGGATGTACCTGAAATACCAAAATTTGTTGAAGATAATTTCATATCAAAGCAATAGTTATTATAACCCAGATATTTGATAATTGTAATATTTTGATTTATGATGGTTGCTAAAACGTACCCTGTACCCCAATATTCATCTTCACGCCACCATGTTGGACTATTTTGTCCACCATAATACTGATGGTATGGATCAGTTACTGATCCAGTGAGTTGATACGAAGAAGATATAGGTTTATCTTTTCTTCGCCACGTATAAAAAGAAATTAAAAAGAAATCATCCACAATGTGAGCGATGGATGGATTGAAATTGACATTATTAGATAATATAAATTGTAAAGAGAGTTTATCTGATCTTACAGGATGTTGTAATTTTAACTCTATTGTTTTATAAAAAGTAGGTTCCATTTATTTATAAATGATTAAATTTATAAATTTAATAATAATACACCAACACCACAATATCACGAAGAATAGACTTATTTAGCATCTGAAAGAAACCAATTGGAAAAATAAAATTGATAATAATAATAATTAATAAAAAATAAAATGGATAATCAACAATCTATTGAGCTGGAGAAGGAGAAATTATATAATAATTATATGTTTAATAAACAAGAACGACAAATTAAATCACAAAAGAAACAGATTAAGAAACTTGAAAATGAAATTAAAGCACATGAACAATTAATCAAACGATTAGATGAAAAACATATGGATAATATCAGAGATTTAGCATATTTAATGCGAAATAAGTATGGTTATGATGAATTTAGAGACAAACTTCATGAAGAACTTAATATTGATAAAAACATTATTGAGGAAAAATCTGAAGAAGAGGAAAAATCTGAAGAAGAGGAAAAATCTGAAGCTATAACTAGGACCGAAGATCGAAAACTGATTTTATACAATTTAAAAACAGATTTTCCTTATTGCGATTATCTTTGGAGTGGTGAAGAAGATGTATTTTATACAAGATATATTAATAAAATATATTACCGAAATGGTAGAACTATTCCGGAATGGCTCAATAAATTATAATTTTTTCCTTGCCCAATAACATCGAATCGTATTATCATATTTATCATTTTTATTATCATCGTCCCAATAGGTATTATTCAGTAAAAACTTGACAACACCAATGGATGTGACAGGTACATCATGATGAAAAAAGATGAAACAACCCAATTTAATAACGCCGTTTTCTCGGGAATTAATTGGACATTTGATTCGCCACGAGCGTACAGGCACGATATTAAATTGTGCCAAAATTTCAAGTTTATGATTGATGATATTTGTAACAACCCATTCGGTTGTTTTTTTGATGATTGGAATGAATAAATTGCTACTTTTATCTATTGGTGGTGTGATATTATCATTAAATTTATATTTTTTAATTTTAAAGTCAATTTCGAATCGACTTATATCGTAACCAGTATCAATCAATTTGTTATATAATAATGGTGTCAATAATGCGATGGTCTTATTTGTTTCATTCTTGACACTGTCATAAATAATTTTCATCATACCAATTTGATTTGACATGACGGAGTTTAAAAACGTCGTCAATGTATCAATGCTCCAATTGGAATAAATGATATATATTGGATAATCGTTATTCATATTATTATATAACAAATATATTTTTATGTTGTTATATTATATAATATAATATTATTAATAATATAATAAAATGTCCGATTTGGAAAATTTAATCCTTCGATTACAGAAAGGTGTATCGAAAGGAGCACCATACATTAAAACAATACGAAATCCACCATTGTTAATCAAATCTTTAAAACAACTTCACAATATGATTGGTAATAATAAAATTAAAGAAAGTGTCGCGATGCAAGTATCCTATCTCATTTTAAACAAACATCGTTGTACTAATAATAATCGTACTCAAGATGATGTCATGTTACATTGTATGTTATCAGGCCGTGCTGGATTGGGTAAAACAACAATCAGTGTTATTTTGGCAAAAATATTTTACGCGTTGGGTTATTTAGGCAATACAGATAATAATCATGATAATCATCATGATAATCAGCATGATTTACATCATTTAACTGAAACATTAAATTTAAACATGAATGAAAATAATCAATTTTTTAGTGTATTTTTGTTCATCATTTTATTATGGGTCATTGGTTTATCTTGGAATTTTTACAATCAATATGGTGGTTTATTAACATTGATTTTATTAATCACTTTGTTTATTGTTGTTTTTGCCATTTTTTACCATTATCATAATCAAAAAATTGACATTAAAAATATAAAAACCAATGTGAAAGCAATAAATCATGTCAATTTTGATGAAAATGATTTGGTACGCGTGGTAAGTCGATCTGATCTTGTCGGATTATACGTCGGATCGACTGCGATTAAAACAAAAGAACTATTAACCAGTTGTATTGGTAAAACTTTAGTTTTAGATGAATGTTATAGTATTCTTAATAATCCAGAGGATCCTTTTGGTTTAGAATGTTTAAATACACTTAATTTGTTTATGAGTGAACATCCAAATGATATTTTAATCATCTTTGCTGGATATAAACATCTCATTGAAAAGTTATTTGATGCACAACCTGGTTTAAGACGTCGAATTATGTGGCATTATGAGTGTATTGATTACACACAACAAGAATTATATGATATTTTTAAATTTAAATTAGATCAAAAGAAATGGAAACTGGAACATGAACATGATGTTAGAAAATTATTTGATCAATATGATGACGCTTTTCCCAATGCTGGAGGTGATGTAGAACGCCTTCTTTTTTTTAGTTTTTTAGAACATGCTAATGATTTTATCAAAAATGATAGTGATATCGATGTCAATACATTATACTTGCCTCAAGTTGAACGCGGTATGAAACGATTGATTGATAACAATCAATCAGCCATGGAGTCTAGAAAACATGACAGTGACTATGATTATTCTCATTTTCTAAATTTATTCAAACGTCATAAAAATGAAGATTTGAGTTTGGAAAAAATGAAAATTTAATTGTTAATAACATACAAAATAGTATGTTATTAAAAAATTTAAGGTTTTAAATCAGGTATAAGCCATAATGGTAATAATGGTAAAACATGTAAAATGTATGTTACCCATTGATGGTCTGATTTTTCTAGAATATAACCGATTGCTTTTTTAATCATAACACCATCCTCAAAATGAATATGTCTATTATTTTCTATCCTATTTAATAATGTCATTGATAAAGGACAAATCGGGGTATAATCTTCAAGCGCCCATCTAATTAAATCAATTTCTTTTCCATCATCAGGAATATCATAAGTTAAATTCATTTTTATATATTTAATTATTAAAATTATACCAATTTAATTTACCAATTTGTTGTATTAAAGATAAATTACCATTATTATATGTATAAATATCACCATTTGTTTTTAACATAAATGGAGGATTTATAGCAATCACATTATTCATATTTTCAATTTGTTTCAAATGATTTGGTTTTAATACGGATAATCGTACATCATAATTATATTTATTCACTTCAGAAACTACACCTGTATATACTTTTCCGCGTGACAAAATAACATAACCCAATTCATGATCATATTGAATGTCGTTAACCGGAATGGATACATTAGTCATAGACCATTCTGTATCTTTCTTTATATAAAGTTTTCCACTTTTTGATATACAAAAAGATTGATTCATCAATCTTTTAATACGTCTAATATCTTCAGGCATTTCGTGACTATCGATACATTTCCCGTTTAACACATGATAGATATATTTTAAATTAAATTGATCATAATTCATATCATCGTAACCATGTGCTAACAACACGTGATTGCATTTTTGTATTTGAAAGTACAATTGATTCGTTATCGTAGTGTAGCGTTGATTGAGTGATTTGTTAACAAATCTTAATGCATCATCAGACATGATTATGATTAATTGTAAAATATCATCTGGTAATAATTGTATTACCAGATGATAATGCGATAGAATCATAAATACATCATCATGATTTAACGATGAATCTTTAAATAATTGATGATAATAAGATAGTGGTTTTTTTAACTTTATAATACAATCCTGATAATCATAAGCCAACAACCAATTTTTCATATAAGATGTCATGATGACATCATGATCATTGATTAATTGTATTGCTTGATTATAAATGGTATTATCAATCAACGGATAATGTTTATTGACATTTAAAAAATTTAAAATTTCTGCTGTTGGAATGTCTGAAAAATTCATCTTTTTTAAATATAAAATTGATGTTGTTAATCAATTTTATATTAAACTGTAAAACCTATATGTACATTCATATGTCTTGCATTGCTAACAACTTGACAACAATCCTTACTGATACCTTTTGCTAATGCATTATAACCAATAGCAACATTATTACAACCAGTCGTGTTACATGTTGGACCAGTATCACTTGTTGTAAATCCAGTAGTACCAAACCCAATGTTATCCCCTTGGGTAAAAGTATCAATATCAGTATTTAAATAGACAAAAGTCCATCCATTTTTATTTTTGTGTTTGGAAACTAAATCAAATACAGATTGACGCGTATATTCAGGACCACTCGCATTTTCTTGACCATCTGTCACAATGACCATAATGACGTTAGAGTCATTTTCAAACACCTTGATTGTATCGGTAATTGCTTTGAATAAAGCGGTACATCCAGTAGGTTTGTAATTATCCGTTGTTAATGTAGGCGCTAACGCCATTGGTACTTTGGTCAAATTTGTTTTAACCACATCACTGAATGTAATGAATGTAAATGTACATTCATCCTTTAATTTTTTCTGTTTCGTGATAAATTCATTAACCGATTTAATAATGGCTTCTTGTAAAGAATCCATGCTTCCCGATTCATCCAAAATCATTACAATATGTGACATTTTTTTATATTAACATATCTTTATAACATGCTAAATAATGTTCTCGACATAAAGGAATATATTTATCAGCGCCGCCGATATCTATAAGGGTATTATTTTTATTCGTTTTAAATGTAAATGGCGCATCGATTGATTGGGGTGCACATCGGATACATTTTGCTTTTAAAAAATCAAACTGATCACAGATAGGTATAAGGTCAATTAAATGACCAAACTTTTCCCTTTTATAATCACCCACTAAACCTGCTACAATAACCCTTTTTTTCCCAATATCTACATAATTTTTAATTTCATCGATATGATCGAAAAAATTAAATTCATCAACTCCCAAAGTATCGTATTTCATCACATCATTTAATGATGGTAAAACACTACATTTTATCATGGGTATATTAACGTTTTGTTTAAATAAGGGATTATGAGTGGAAAACAAATCACCTCTTGTATCAAAAGTGTGATTGATATATAATACTTTTTTTCCTATTGCATAATCACATGATAATTTTTGTAATAATAAACTTGATTTACCCGACAGCATTGGTCCACCTATTAATTCCAACATTTTTTGTACTAAATTTATCTTTTAAATTAATAATAACCTAATCAATTTTATTATAAAATAAAAATTCTTTTACATGAATTTTATCTCTCCGTATTTAATTTCATGATCTGGTTTAGAAGTTGGATCCATTATTCTTTTAGAAAGTTCAACTGGATATGGAGATACACCATTTCTCATAGTTTGGTCATATATACGTACTATATTTTTCTCACGATCAGTTGATTTTTCTGGAAATTGTGATTCTCTTGTTTCTATAACATAAATATTCGTGGTAAAAGGATTAGCCAAAGCATGAATAACTTCTGGTTCAATAACTAATTGTCCTTGAGGATCAATATCAATAATAAATAAATTATCAAGGGATCTTCCAACAATAGCTCTTATTTTTGTCATGGCTATCCAAGTTTCTTTGTGGCCCGCATGATCTTTAGATCCGTGAAATTGTAAACTTTATTAAGTTCCTGGTAATACATGTAATATTTTTTTATCAGATGAAGAATTTTCCCAGAAAAGATACCATCCACCCCATGGACGATTAGAATCGGATTCAATAATATTCAATTCATGTTCTTTTAAGTATGCTTCTACAAATTCATGAGACATTTTATTCTTTCTTTTCAAAAATGATCAATTTTATAATAAAAGTATTTTACTATAATACTTTACACGCTGGCGTTATTAATGATAATATTTATAAATAACCAGTTAAGTAGTGGGATAATTTTACACTTGTCATTTAACGCGCGGGTGTAAACACATAAGGAATATATTACCACGCTGAAAATGATTGAAATGTAAATATATAAATGTGTTAAAAATGTTGAAATTTTGGTTAATACGTCAATTACCATTTCTTGACGATATTAAAACATACATGATAAATAGATTTATCCGACCACAATATAAAATCATATCCTCTATACCAATAGATGTATTAAATCAATATCCATTTGATACACCGTTTCAACATCGCGGCGTTGACTATATTAAACGTTATAACAATTCAATATTATTAACAAGGATGTCGATATATATTAATATAACTTTTAGATATCAAGATCAAAATACAATTGTCTATGTCAATAATATAGATGTATTATCAAATGGATTTCATATTACCACTGAAAAAATAAATCATAAAGGATATATTGATGATATTTATGATATAAATACAAAAATACTATGTTACACATTTTGATAAAATAAAACAACCAGAATAGTTGTTTTATTTTTACATTTTATAACATAATTAAATAGCGCGATAAAAATTCATCCAAAGACAAAATGTTTATAGATAATTTAGCAGCATCTTCTAATTTAGCATTCACATCACACAAATGACCATAAACAACAGCGTTCACTTTCTGATTTAATTGCTTGACCATTTTACCTCGATGATCATAGATGTAATCTTCAATTTTATCCATGATATCATCTTGATCAAACATAAAAGACGTAAATAAAAACGTTTTATCTTTGACATTTTCATTGATACCATTTTTTTCTAATTCGTCAAGTTTATGAATATAGTGATTTTTAATACGATTGATATCATCATCATTTTTAATTAATGTTGTTATATACTCATTAAACGTTTTGACGAGTAGTGGTAATTTCTTTATTTTTGCGGGGCCAAAACCTTCATATTTATTTTTTTTAAAATGGTTAATAATATCTTCATCTGTAAGATGAAGAATACGAGGTACAAAACGAAATAACTGTTTTAACGTTTTACGACCTAAATGACATCCAAATGTCGTTGATGCCAAGATGAGTTTATCTGGTGATATATTTTTTAACGCATAAACAATATGATTAACAAAATTCTCTGCTTTCTTTTTACCGATACCGGGTATTTTCATAAAATCCTTAGTAGTACCATGTACTATTGATTCAATTGTATAAAAACCATGTTTATACATGTTTTCTGCCGTTTTTTCACCAAATTGTTTTACACCAATGGTTCTAAAAAAATGATAAATACGTTTTATTTTCACAAATTCATTATGATCGATATCATCTAATACGATATCACATTTTTCCCAATGCCATTTAAATTCATCTTTTGGAAGGATGATATTTTTATTATCATTTTGACTATTATCGACAAATTTAATTTGTGGTATGATATCGCCACTTTTAACAACATGAACAATGGTGTTCATACAAATTGGCCATGTTTTAATATGTTTGGCATTATGACCAGTAGCCCGTTGTAACCGCGTACCATGAATATAAATGGGTTTGTATATGACAACTGGAAAATATCTACCATATCGAGTAATATTCCATTCCACATCAACGACTTTTGTGATTCGCATTTGCGATTCTAAAAACATCTTGAATGCTACAGCGTGCTTAGGTGTTATTATATCACAATCATCATGATGCATTGCTTCACATTGGGATGGGCGGGGTTCATTGATAGTCAATACTAAGCCATCTATATCATAGATGGCTTCTTGTCTTTTTTGTTTATACAAAGTCATGATATCATAAACAGAGGCATCTGTTAAAATACCATGCTCAACAATATTAAAATTTTCAGTTTTTAATATTTTTAAAATGTCATGTTGATTTGGCAACATGTCATTGTTTAGATTAATAATGTCATAGACAATATAATCAATCACATTGATTTCGTCAGATATCAATGTTGAATTTATTTTACCACTTACAAACGCACGAGCATCAATACATCTTAATTTTGTAGCATTTTCTTTTGTTATAATAAATTCACCACGTACAACTATATTTTTAATATGAACTAATGTTTTGGGTATATTGATATGATGTATTAAATGGCTGATATCGCCGCCAATAATACCATTTCCTCGTGTGTTGAGTTCAATCAATTTACCATCTTGATAAATGGCCATTCCGCTAACGCCATTTAATTTCAACGACCAAACTAAATGTGGATGATTGATAATGAATTGCGTACACTTTTTATCACCAGGTTTAATTTTTGTTAAAGAAGGCATTTGATAAAGTAATTGTTTTCGTAAACGTTTGATTGGTAATGATCCGACGTGTTGATTTTTTTTACCATTGATTTTTTCCTGTTTTTTAAGATGATATTCAAGTGCATCAAACGCATCATCTTTAATAGGTGATAAGGATGTGTTATAATACAAATCGGAAGCTTTATCTACTAAATCTTTTAAATCTTTTATGTGATTTTGGATATACTTATCAGGATCGTCATTAATTTGATCCGCGCAACAAAAAAGTTGTAACGCTGCTTTTGTTGTTAATTGCTCATACGCTACATCATAGGCAATATGCTGTTCATGTGACAGTAATTGGATATATTGATTATATCTTGTAACATCAAATGAATAAGGTGATACTAATGTGGTTAAATCAGCAAGGCAATTCTGCCTATCCATTTTTTACGTTAATTTATAAAAACGGAATCATTTTTATAAATCATAGAATAACAATTTTTGTAATCATTTCCGGTGGTAATACACTCAGTTGGTTATTTGACAAATACAATATTATTAAATTACTTAGCTGACCCATTGTCGAAGGCAATGCGCTCAGTTGGTTATTTGACACATCTAATACTTGTAAATGATGTAATTGACTCATTTCTGGCTGCAATGCGATCAGTTGGTTGTTTGACACATACAATGTTTGTAAACCACTCATCTGACCCATTTCCGGCGGCAAGGCTGTCAGTTGGTTGTTTGACAAAGACAAGTCATGTAAATGATGTAATTGACCCATTTCCGGCGGCAATGCGATCAGTTGGTTGTTTGACAAATTCAAGTATTGTAAATGATGTAATTGACCCATTTCCGGCGGCAATGCACTCAGTTGGTTATTAGACAAATACAATGCTTGTAAAGCACGCAGCTGTCCTATTTCCGGCGGCAATGCACTCAGTTGGTTATTTGACAAATTCAATTTTTGTAAATCACGCAATTGTCCGATTTCCGGCGGCAATGCACTCAGTTGGTTGTGAAATAAATCCAATGTTTGAAAACCTCTCATCTGACCCATTTCCGGCGGCAATGCTGTCAGTTGGTTGTTTGACAAATACAAGTATTGTAAATGATGTAATTTACCCATTTCCGTCGGCAATGTTCTCAATGTGTTGCCATACAAAGACAATTTTTGTAAATGACTCAGCTGACCTATTTCTGGTACTAAATCTGAAATATTTTTATAATATAAATCCAATATTGTCAGAGAATATATTCCTTTTATTGAATATTTATTCAATATAGGTAATGTCATACGTAATCGATCCAATTGATAACACAGTTTAAGTAATTGAAACCAATTCATATGTTTTTTTGTTTTATAATAAACATCCATACCCGTTTGACAATATAAACGATCGTAGATGCGTTGACATAAATCATCTTGACATAATGTTTTATTCACTTGACAACATTGGAATACATCTTTGATATCTGTGTAATAGACAATTTCGCGTAACACATCTTGGTTTAAATCAACCATTTTAAAAATTATATTTAATAAACTTAATCATTTATATTCGTTTATAAAATGGATATAAACGATTATAACTCCGTAAAAAATTGGTTATATAAAAACGTGAATAAAACATATGATTCACGTTGTATTAATGAATATCAATTATTATATTCATTAATACAACAACATCCAATGTATCATCAATGGATTTTAAAAATACCAATTTCTTTTAAAATTAAAATGGTTAAAAATATACAATTATTTGTATCATTTAAATCGAATTGTTATCGTATTGTTTCGTGGGTAGCATGTTGTAGTATAAAAAAATACAAAAAAATTGATCCGTTAACATCAGCGCTGAGGTATGCTATTAGGCGTCAAATTTTAATCTATAAACAACATCACTTATTAAAACAATGTGCATTATGCCACAACACATATCATATTGAAGTTGATCATCATCCGATCAAATTTTGTGATATTAAAACACAATTTTTAAATAATGTTTTATCGGTACCGATAAATTTTCGTTATCATGCCAAATGTGGCATTTATATGTTTTTAAAAACAGATCAATCATTTAAATTGGCGTGGCAAAGATATCATAAAAAATTAGCACAGTATCGTTATTTATGTTCAGATTGTAATAAAAAAAGATTGAATTTATAAATTTTAAACTTACAAATATGAATGATGATGTTTTACGTGAAATTGTATCTCATGCTGATATTCGATCCGTATTCCGATTTTGTCAAGTGAACAAGACTTTATGTCACCAACAAGAATTTTTGTTTCATAAAATCTATCAACATCATTATCATCAAACGGGTATGGATGTATTTAAAAATAAAACAGATACGATGACTTGGTTTCAGTTGATTAAACGATGTTATTTGTTGGAACAATTACGTATGACATTACCTATATTGAATACCTATTCAATAAAAGAATTATATACTGTACAAATATTGGATTTGTCTCACAACCGATTGAATGTATTGCCGCCGGAAATAGGTCAGCTGAGTCATTTAATATACTTGAATTTGTCAAACAACCAACTGAGTGCATTGCCGCCGGAAATAGGTCAGCTACGTGCTTTACAAACATTGTCTTTGTTTAACAACCAACTGAGTGCATTGCCGCCGGAAATAGGTCAGCTGAGTTTTTTACAAACATTGTATTTGTCAAATAACCAACTGAGTGCATTGCCTCCGGAAATGGGTCAAATGTGTGATTTACAATATTTGATTTTGTCATACAACCAACTTAATGCATTGCCTCCGGAAATGAGTCGATTAATTAAATTACATACATTGATTTTTTAACCAATTAATGTATAAAACATGTTTTGAAATTCCAAAATTTGAATTTAAAAACATTGACGAATCTGTTTAAAAAATGACATTTGATATATTAAATAGATTATATTTAATATACATGGAACAATTACAACATGACCTGTCTTTAATAAGACAATATCATTTTGATCAATATCAACATGATTTATTTAATCAATGGGTCAATTGTTATGATGAACATCTATGTCATCTTTATGACATTTATTCATCGTATTTTAGTATCAGTTATGATGATTTTTTAAAATTAGCATATCAATGCACGGCACCCTATTATGATTATAAAACAAAGCGATATAAAAGATTATTGTTGTAATAAAATGGATGATCATGATATAATTAATCATGATGATGAAAATCATCAAACGGATGTGGATGACGACGATCAACATGATACAATTGAATTATGTTGTATTGAGTTAAAAAAATATTGTAACCAGAACGGACTTGAATTGTTTAATCACCCGTTTATTTATCATTTTATTGCTGATAGTATTAATAATAATGAATCATAAAATAATATAATTATGTTGTTATATTATTTTGTAATTTACAATTGAGTGTGTTATTTTTGATCATTCTGGAGAAAATTGATAACGTCGAACTAAATACACCATTGTTTATTCCTACGCTTGATAAAACCATCGTCATATGTCAAACCGTCGACGAGGATTATTATCTGTTGTATTATTGATTTAATATAAAATAATATAATTTAATCATGTTTTTATAATTCAAATACAATGCACCATCATCAATCCAATGACTTTTTTGACATCATTAATGAGTTCATCATTAAACAAAAAGACATTAAATAAATAAAACTGACATTTTAATAGATTAAAATTATAAATCATTTGCTTAGCTTTATGAACACAATGATTAAGACAATTTAAACAAATACTATCAAAATCATCTAAATTACAACAAATCACCCTATAACATTGTTTACAATAATGACAGATACCCATCAATGGATAGGATGTAAATTGACACTTCTCATTACCATAATGAAATATATTATACGTTTGCCATAAAGGCATGATGTCATCAGCATTCAACAAAAACCATATTTTGATCCATGGATCATCATTACGTTGCATTAAATAGTTTTGTTCAATGTCATTCATTTTATAATTAAAATTGATTATGATTATCAATTTTAATTTATACAATTTCTTTTTTCCGTTGTATCGCGAGTGCTTCTTCAATCATCAGCACCGCTTGTGTACATCCACTTGTAATAGCATAATACAAAGGTGTGTTGCGATCATTGTCGTGTAATTGTGCATCAATGTTAAAATGAATGAGTAAATTGATGATATTTTTATCATAATATCTTTGTTGTGCGGCTAAATGCAGTGCGTTTTGACCTTCATTATTCTTCACACCTATATCACGCCCCTCATACAAATAAGTTTCAATCCATGTTTGATTTTGCTCTTTAACAGCATCAAATAAATCATAGACATGTGGTGGTATTATAAGTACTTGATTTCTAATTTGTTGAATCAATGTTTCAATCATACCAACAATAACAAAATCATAAGCATATGTTTTTTGTAAATATTCTAATCCAATGATCGTATAATTTGTATCTATATTTAATTCAAACGCGCGGGTATAAACTTGTTTTAAATAGGTAAGCATGGATCCTCGATCTTCACCGTAATATCTCCGATAAACAGATGAACTCCATGTTCCATGATCTGTTGGTTTATTGGTTAGTGGTGAAAATGTTTGACCTGTTTGAATACTGGCAATTTCATTTAGAATTGTACTGATTTCTTCTTTTGTTTTCTCTTCCATTTTATGTTGATTATTATAATTTTATATATTACTAATTTCATTCAATACATAAGACTCAATGGAATTAACATATTTAAATTTAAAATCTTTTAATTGTACAAACTTACGTTCTGATAAGAATAAATATGCCTCGTTATCTTTATGATCGTAATAATCATCAGAATATACCACTTTTTCAAAATCATAAACATGATAAATGTAATTTGAATCAATTGTAATCAACAAATAAATAGGCAGAAATCGGTGTACTACATCATCAAATATCACATACTCATTACTACTTAATTGAAAACATTCATCTGATTCATATGGTATTGTGGTACTTTTATTAGTACAATATGTAAAAAACAAATCATTTGTATCAAATTGATACATATTTGTTTTTGCTTTATAATAAATATATTCTTCTAATTTTTCATAGTATTGATAATAATGTTTGTTTGTTAACATGAATTGAATGATATGTTTAATAATTAATTGTTTTAATATGTCATCTAAAATGTCAAGTGGTAGTAAACAAACAAGATCCATTTTTTTTTTAAATAATAAATAATCAATCATTTATTATTTTAAACAGATTCAGTCTCATCAGACGATGGTTCCTCCCAATTAAATTCACTTTCTTCTTCCTCTTCCTCTTCTGTTGATTCTTTACGCTTCTTCTTCTCTTTTTTCTCTTTCTTTTTCTTCTCTTTCTTTTTCTTCTCTTTCTTTTCTTTAGCTACAGGTTTTTTAAATTTAACAGCATTCGTTAAATCAATCATACTGATATCACCTTTCAAATGTTGTATAAATAACAATAATAAATCGCGGTGTTGTGTTATATCGACGATAGTCATTTTCTCCTGTTGTGATAATTGTAAATCTAAATAATTGTATATATAATCAATCATCTCTTCATTTGTTAATAATTGTTTAAACATATCAACCAAGACAGATTGATCATCCTTATTCTCAATCATTAACCATTGATACCAATTAAATTGATTATCAATGATAATTTGTCTTGTTTTTGAATTGATTAAATTTAAATCATTTGTGATTAGCTTTTCAACATAAAAAAGTAAAAACTTTTTTATATCATTCATCGTTTTATTAAGTTGATAATAATCAGCAATCAAAGTCATTGCCTTCACGATGATGATTTGCACTTTTAATCTTTCTAACTTTACAACTAACTCATCAAATGTATTGATGTTATTTTTAATTTTATCTAATCTATATGATTCAAAATCATTTAACAATGTGATATCATAATAACTGGCTAATAAATAGGGGTTGATGTTATAAATTTCAGCCAAATCACGATAATAAACATAAATATCATCACTACCTAAAAAATCAAATAATGTATTGAATAAAATTTTACCACCGATATAGGATTTATAAACATCATAAATATCAACAATTTTGTTGTTGATAAATTCAACAATATGATCATCACCGTTTAGTTTAGCAACCCATTTAAAAAATTTTAAATGAATGGTTGGTGATTTTTTATATGTTGTTATATCATTCAATAAATATTGATACAATATTTTTGCTTTGTTAAATTGGTGTGTGATGGTGTGGTGGTAGAAATTATCCAAATTAAAATAATTGTAAATATGTTTATCATCTTTAACACCGGTGATTATATTTACAGCATGAGTATAATTCATTCGATTTAATTTACTAAAAATGATATCTATTATTATGTCATAAACAGAGGGAATGTATTGTAAATTAATAAAATTCACTTGTGTCTTCTTCATTCCTTTTGCAGTTTCACGATAACGACGATGTATTTGGTTGATTATCTTTTTATCAATATTTCTTATAATACGAATAATATCATCTTTGTTTTTATAATACATATTTAATAATAATAATGTGTATTGTTCATAACCAGGTATTTGATAAATAAATTGATAATGTATAAATACAAACGGATGTATTTTAAACTTTACCGCTATTTTTGTTAACAACGTGTCAAATATATTTTCAGTTTTATAGACATGATCATGAATCATGATCATCGATGTAAATACTTCTAAATTGGAAATATTGGCAATATTGACAATCTCTTCAATATTGACAATCTCTTCAATATTAATAGCACATGGGTCAGTTAAATTGGTTTTATCTAATAGGAGTAAATTAAAATAAGATGTCTTTTTTGTATCAAAAATAATAGATAAAGGATGGTCTTCACCACCATCATCGATCAGTGATAATTGTTTAAATAAAACTTTATCAAGTAATATTGGTTTTAATTTAAAATGATATGTTTGATAAACTAAATGTTCAATCTTACACAATAATATGTTAAATAATTTATTAACATGTGATTTTATTAAACTTAAATTTTTCAACTTTGTAATGCCATATTTTTTGTCATTCATGATATAAAAAGTAGGCATCAACGATGTATTATTTTTTATATCATTAATGACATCCGTAAATGGTGTTTTATGAAAAGTCGGATCATATTTGACAAACGTCAAATAACCATCTACATTGTTATCTTTACAATATTTAATCAATGTATTTTGATTCATATTCACTTTAATACCAAGTTCTATAGCCACTGTAGCCAAATCAATCACTTCCATTGAATCATCATTGAATAAAATTTGCATAGGTACATCATTTGATGCCACCATTTGCGTATCAAATGCTACAATAGAATCAGTAAATTTAGGCGTTGTACCTAATTCAATTTGCACATTGGTTTGTTTGAAAAATAATGTATTAATATCCAACGTTTTACGTGGGCATAAATCAAGAAAATCAACTTTATCCATTTTGTCATACACATCTTTTAACAATTTAATATCGTAATTGATTAAAGCATAACGTGGATTCAAATTAATCAATTGGTGTTGATTTAAATAATCAACCAAATCAGGTTGATAAACTTGTAATTCAACATCCATTTATAAAATAAAAAAACATTTAATTTTAAAAAATGATTGACTAATCAATCATTTTTAAAGTGTTCTATGGCGTTTGAAATAAGGTACCAAAATAACCAACAAGATAATCAATATAGCAAATAAAAATATCCACACTGTCGTTTGATCAGATTCGCTATCGCTATTGATATCTTCTAAATAACGATTTAATTTTAAATAATCATCATTTGATGTAGCCAATCGGATATCAAATTCAATTAAGTTGGGGTAAAATGATATACATTTATATTTGTATTTTTTAATCATCTGCAACAAACAAGTTGAAATCGATTGGTTATGTTTTATTTTTTTGTAAAAACGATTTATTGTGTGGGGTTGTAATAGGAGTGCTTGTACTGCTGGTGAGCCGTTCGTCCATTTCATGGATGTGTTATCAATATGCACATATTGATAACACGATTCTTGCCATGCGCATAAAAAATAACAATCCGCTTCGTATTGTAACGCAGTGATAATATCATTTTTAATACAAGATTTAAAACAAATACTGTTATCTTTGATGATTAACGTTGGATTAGATTGATGTTTAGCCAACTTTAATGCTTTTTTAAACAATATCACTTCATCACATTCTTGAATTGTTAAAGTGTCGGATACTTTAACATGTTCGTCAAGTTTTAAAATGTCAATGTTGTAAAATGAATCATGGAATAAGTTTTTTAATGATGATAAATTTGTATCATTAGCTTTAGTATAATGATTTAGGATAATAACATACATATTTTAATAAACAAAATTTATTTTATTAATCAGATTCATCAGATTCATCATATTCACTCCAATCAACATTAATACATGGCATACCGCCTAAATCGTTACAATAAGTATAATGTCGTTCGTGACAATGAATCGTTTTACAATTTGTAACAAATGAATAACTACATGACCAACACATTTCATGTTGAATATAACAATCAAAACATAAATAATACAAATGAATGCTTAATTTTTGACAAACTTTGCAAGTATGACGAAGTCTGTATAACCAATCGTCATGATGATGACAATTTGTAAATGGCATGATTTGATTTAATAATAAAATATTGGATAATGTATCCAATTGTTGCTTACACGTCGCTTTAACATGCATCCAATCACTCGGCTCTAATGGTTTTAATATAGTTGCTATTAATTCAAATGGAAAATGTAACATTTATATGATAATTTTATAAAATGGAATCATTAATCTTCAAACGGATACCAAGTATCACAACAATACGTAAAATGTATTTCATGACAATGAATTGTTTTACAATTGGTAACAAATGAATCTCCACATTTCCAACATTGTTCGTGATATAAATAACAATCATAACATAAATAATCATACCAAATTTGTTTTATATGTTTACAAACTTTGCAAGTATGACGAAGATTGTATAACCAATTGTCATGATGATGACAATTGGTAAATGGCATCATTTGATTTAACAATAAAATATTGGATAATGTATCCAATTGTTGCTTACACGTTGCTTTAACATGCATCCAATCACTTGGTTCTAATGGTTTTAATATAGTTGCAATTAATTCAAATGGTAATTGATTAAAATAACACATTTGTATTATTTTGATTAAATTTAATCAAAGTAATCAATTTATATGTATTTTGTTTAAAAAAAATTAAATAGGTTAAGATAAATATGAATAGATACGTATGTCCATATTGCCAAATCATTAATTATAATTATGATGGATGTAAATGTTTAAAAAGTAACCAACATCAATTAGCAAACAAACTCATTGGTGCTATGATTACGAATACTTATATTGATGATGGATTTACAGAGCGTTTCATGATTATGACATGTGAAAAGTTTAATAATAAATTTTATATTAAAATGCCGATTAAAACATGTTTAGAAATTACAAAATTTGAAATTAAAAACGTTTATGAATCTGATGAATCTCAATCATTAAATTCTGTTGAATATGTATAAAAATTAATATTGATCAAATTTATTTTTTTTTTATGGTAAAATGTCAAACAAAGTAACCGTTGTGGATATGTTGAAAATATTACAATCAACAAAAACCTATAACGGATTGTCAAAACATTATATTGATAAAATGTTAAAAGATAAATATAAATTAAATACCGTTAAAAAAGATGATTACGCGAGGGAAATTACGTTAATACAAACTAATCAACCAAAGTTTAGCCAACCAAATTTAGCATACATTGCTTCTCTTAACATTGATTATTTATCCACGTTAGATTATGTAGATTTGAAAAATTTATGCAAAACTGATAAACAAACCAATCAACATGTTTGTAAAAACAATGATTTGTTAAAACAAATTTTAATTAAAAGTACAAAAAATAATATCCAATTACTACCAAATTTAAATTTAAGTCAAATACTTAATGATTTATATACTCATATTGTTAATTTGGTATCTGAAACGTGGCCGATTGATAAACAATATCCTAAATGGGTGAATGCTGAATTGTTATTTGATAGTATGATACGACGTGTGTATCTTCAAATTCATGAATTTATTTATAATTCATATGAAGATAACAACCTTAAAAAATTACAAGGATTAAAATCAATTAATATCGATCAAGCCTTATTAACTTTTCCACTCGTACCCGTTGTAGAAGTAATCGCGGATTACGGCTTAAAAAATCACAAATCTGTGTTGGATACAGAAAACGAATTAATATTACCAAATCATTTTTACGACTATATCAATTATACTTTACAACATTTGGAGAATGTGAAGGATAAATATAAAATTATTAAAAAATTGTTGTTTATAAGAAAATATACATTTAGCGAGGTATGGATGGGTATGTAAAACATGTGGCAACCTTTGTCATTATGATTATATTAACAATAAATATAATCATATTAATAAATTTTTATGATTCCTTTGCAATTTCAGCCGTTTGTAAAACTGATTCTTTAACCATTTGTAACGTATCAGGTTTTAAAATATTTTGTAAAGCATTTTGTGCAAATTGATTTAAATTGTTCAATTCGGTGCCACCATTTAATCCGCTCGTATTTAACGCTTGTGCTATACCTTGAAAAGCCGTTTTAATACCTTCATTATTAGCAAAAGAAGAAATAATATCGCTAAATTGTTGTGTTGTTGGTGCTTGAATTTCATCAGGCATAGCAACACCTGCATTTTTTAAGGCAGAAGTAACCATATTGAATATAGAAGCAATACCATCTACAGCATTTGAATTATTATCGGCGGCTGCCGATTGTATGATTGTATTTTTAATAGTGCGGTTTTTAACATTCAGCTCTGTCTCCAACGTATTGATAAGCGGTGCAAGTTGTATTTTATCTTCATCATCGACAATGGCATAAAAAATACGCAATAAATGTAATAAAATGATGGGTGGTCTTATTAAGTTTTTACCAGTGGTTGCAACGATATCAGAAACTAAATTTTCACTCAAATCTTCTAAATTATTTTTTGTCATTTCTTGCAATTCAAGAGCAGCATTGTAAATATTGGATAGCATAATTTTAATATTTTCACATTTATCACGTAATGCTTTAATTTTTTCACCAAATTTAATCACGATATTATCATTTTTCAACCATGTATCATCATCGAGTGATTTCAATATGACACTTTTCTTTTTTTCAAAAAGTGTTTTAAAATCATCATGAAATTCGGATGGTGTCATCGCCTTATAAATCGCTTTGTATCGATTTAAACAAGTGATTTCTTTTTTACCTTTACCGATGACCGTACTACCATAACGTTCTGTTAATGTTTCAATAGATTGATCAAATAAAGCTTTGATTTCTCGATCAAACAAATCAGTATTGGACATAATTTTAATTAATAAACAAATTTATTTAAACTTATTATTAAGTTTACTAAATGATTAATAATTATAATAATAACGATAAAAAAGTGCATATTTTTTATCCACGTCTTGTAACCGAAACACCATTTGAAAATACAAAAATAATTTCATACGGATTAATCGTTTATGCCATCAATACAAAACGTGTTATTGTTGTCCAACGATTACATAGTGTAGAATCTCTTTTAATACTAACCGGATATTATCGTCCATCATTAATACCTCTTTTACTACCCAATACGACGTTAAATGAACATGACATGTTTAAAAAGTTAATCATCAACGATAAACAATATTATACAGAATTTTGCATCAATCATATTGGTTTAGATGAAAAAGATGTAGAATATGGTTATGTGAGATTTTTGGAATCCAAAAATATCATCGATGATGTTTTATCAAAAAATCCAGCGTATCAAGAATTAAAATGGACTTGGCCTAAAGGTCGATTGAGTCCTGAAGATAAAAATGATGGGTTATTATGTGCAATACGAGAATTTACAGAAGAAGTCGAAATAACATTACCACCACCTGTTTATATATCAAATGATTATATCATAACGGAAACGATTAAAACATTGTCCTGTAAAATGATTGAAACACGGTGTTGGGTTTATGTTATTGATCATGAACCTCAATTACCACTCCTTTTACAACATAAAGAAGTCAATGATCGCCAGTGGATTGAGGTGGAACAAGCATCAATTTTATTAAAACAACCCAATTTACTTTACGATTTGACATATCATTTAAATCAAATTGTAATTTAAAAATTTTTTTAAATTACTATATTAAATGAATAGTTTAATAGCGTATATTAAATATAAAATTTATGGATTTACTAACAAAAAACCAATAGATGAAAATAGTAATGATGATATTTATAGTATCAGATTTGATCATTATTTGTTGTCGATCATGATGAATACTGAAATGCAATACATGCTTATACTTCACAATTTGATGAATGACAATGAGTTGATAACCATAGCAACTCGTTCATCTGTTTACGATCGTATTGATGAAATATTTAACATAATTTATATTTATCATGATATATAAATAATATATCCATCATATAATAATTCAAAAAGAAGTGGAATAAGTTTTTCTTTATCAACATAAACATAAGTAGTCGATTTAGGGTTTGACATTTCTATTGAAATAGCATATTCATCAAATTTATAATAGAATATAGACAATGTATTAAATTTATTAAAACTTCTTAAATTATATTTTATATGATGTTTACGCATGATATTGCTTAAAAGATCACCCGTTAATGTGTTGGATATTATAAAATCAATATGTACATGATCACCATGTATAAATGATCGATAATCATAATCAGTTTTTGGAATGGAATCAAATACAAATTTGATGATATCATTAATCCTACGAAACCGACTCTGTAATACATTATTTGTTTTACAAAAAGAATACATCATCTTATTAGATTGACATAATTTTTTCAAATCGTCATAGGGTAATTGTAATATAATAGTTTCTTCGACATCACTATTACCAATATGCATTTATTATAATAATAAAATTTATATGACTATTTAATAGTCATATAAATAATGATTAAAATTTAATAATTTATTTCATATAATACAAATGTTGAATTTTGATGAATTGTTATCGGATGTATCGATTAATCCATCAGACTTGTCCCATTTGGAAATTGAGGTCAAATTTAAAATTACACCGGAATACAAAATTCATTCAATCTATGATTTATTATTAAAACATTTACAACAACATTTTGACGAGATTTTTGAAGAATCAACCGTATATCAATTTACTGATCATGTAAGGCAAATTGTCACCAAAAATGAATCGACATTTGAGAAAAAAGTACGCATCAAAGATGATTCACGTTATTTAAATGTATATGGATTTGTTGTCAGTATCAGTGAAGAAACAAAATTACTAAACCATAATCCTTTAGGCTCGCCAATACACACAAGACACCGATTACGCCATCAATTCATGATTCATAAACATTATCGCGCCGATTTAACCATGGTTATGAATAAAAAACAACCCTACGAAATTGAACTTGAATATATTGGTGATATTAAAAATTTTCATTTTGAAAATTTTATTCAATCCATTTTATACATTTATAAAATTATAAATCAATCGGAAAATTTTGTATTAAAACGTGATATTGATCATTTGATTAATCAAATGAATACCATCTTAGGTTTCAAAGGACTTAAACATTTGAGTAAAGATATTTTAACCAAAGCGAGAAACATTAAATATATTGATTTAATCAATGGTGGTATAGTGAATAACACCATCACAAATTATGTCATTGCTCATAAAGCGGATGGTGAAAGACATTATTTAATTTATAATCCAATCGGTATTTGGTTAGTATCATCAAATTATTTTAATTTATTAGTACCATCATCGCGTCTTGTTGCTATTTATAAATCATTAGATGTTTACGAATGTGAAGTGGTTAAAGATATTAATGGTGTAACTTATTATGTATTGATTTATGATTGTTTGATTTACCACGATCAAGATATACGTCATGATACTTTACAATCACGCAGTGATCATATTAATACCATTGTTGATAAAACAATGTTGTATGAATTTGTTAAAAAAGAAACCCATTTAATCACATTAAATGGGTTTTATAACGTCATGAAAACATTGTTTCAGGAACAACTCTTATTACCCTATCCACAAGATGGTTTTATCATCACGCCAACAAATCGTTACAATTATAACAGTCATACACTTCCTCTTTCTAAGAGAAAGTTATTAAATTATCCTGATATTTGCAAGTGGAAACCACCGCATAAAATAACCATTGATTTCGAAATTGTTAAAAATAATCAGCAACAAATTAATTTATACGTATTTGATACGAAAACAAACAAAAAAGTACCCTTTTATCCAATATCGGATGATATGATTGATCAATCATTTTATGATGATTATCAGCTATATCATCATAAAATTGTGGAAACGTTTTATGACAAATTTTGTCATAAATTAAAACCGCTTAAAATACGCCATGATAAATCAGGGCCCAATCAATTAGATATCGCTGAATCAAATTGGCATGATATCCATGATCCGATATTAAAAAGTGACTTGATCGGTGATACATTAGAATTTGTTAAAAAATATCATAATCAAATTAAAAAGTTGTTATATGGCCTTGTAACACCATATCCTCATTTTAATCAATTAAAAATAAAACATCATTATATGTTACTTGATATTGGTGGGGGAAAAGGAGGTGATATTCAAAAATGGATCCAATCGGGAGCAGGAAAAGTTTTTACTGTTGAACCGAACGCTAAAAATTTGGATGAATTATTAAAAAGGCTGTCAAAAACAGCCTTAGCTGATAAAGTTGTGACAATCAATACAACGGGTGAAGATACGAAGCTTATTACCAATACTATTAAATCTAAAGTTGATGTCATCTCGTTAATGTTATCATTATCTTTTTTCTGGGCATCGGATAAACATGTCCAAGCGCTTGCTAACACGATAGCCAATAATTTAGCAGTGGGGGGTTATATTGTGTTTTTTTCGATTGATGGTGATAAACTACTACCGTATTTAAAACAACATGACACATTAATTTTAAATGATGCTCAATTTACATTGTACGATAATCAATTTGTGCGTGCGCAAATTTCTGGCATTGTTGATAAACAATGGGAATTTTTAGTGACATTACCTTTATTGACTAAAAAATTACGTCAATTTGGTATCGAATTAATTGAGCAACGATGGGCAACTGATGAATTGTTATTATCCGATGATGCTAAAACCTATTCATCATTATTCACCTATGGTTATTATCAAAAAATAAAAGATATTGTTGTCGATAAAAATAATATACAATTACCTGATATTCAATATCCCATGATTGTTTTTAATCGCCTATCACCACTAGCCAATAACGATATCAAACCCATTAATACATTATTACACAAACACATGGTAAGAATAGGTACGGTTAATGATAAAAATAACTCATTTTTATCAGCGATTTTAATGGCCTATTCTGAAGATTATCAAAATCAAACCGACGCCATCACACGCAGCGCATTGATTAAACAATTTAGGATTGAATTGTCATCTAAATTAACAAAAGAAGTGTGGATTAATTACAATCATGGACAATTTGCTGAACTATTATTACAACAAGTTTTAAATTATATCAACCAAGGCGATATAATATTGATAAAAGATTACACATTATCAGGTTTAAAATGGTATTTACAATCCAATCAACCGCTCGATGATTTATTAAGTTTAGTATCTTATCTCATTCAGATTGATATTGTTTTATTTACTTACGATGAAGATTTAACATTATATAAATCAACCTATCAATGTGATGACAGCTATATTTACAAATATAGCATATTATTATTAAATTTAAATAATCATTACGAAGTCATTGGTAGTCAAGAAGATGAAGGTATTAGAACATTGTTTGACAACAATGACGATTTAATTAGTAAACTGAAACAAAAAGTGAATGTTGATCAAGTTCACGTTGATCATCAATTAATCAATTTGATTAATAAGCAAAAAATTGATTTATCAACATTAATCCCATCTGATGAACCTATTTTTGAAATGTTATCCAATTTATATGCACCATCTGATTTTTATGTTCATGCATTAGTCAATACAATCAAAAAACATTACGATACTAGTCCTATTGATATTTTATCCAAGGTTAAAATGTTATTTAATTCCGTACAACCTGAACAAGATTTAGAAAATTTGCTCAATTCATTGGTTTTAACAAAAAAAACAAAATCGGCTGAGCGTATTGAAGACCGCGTTAAAAGTGTTGATAAAATATTAAAAACATTAAATTTTAATACATCTGATATGATATTAATTGATATTGGTGCTGGAAAAGGTGATATTGTATCAGCTGTGGCTGAATACTACCATTTAAACAAATCAAATGTTTACGCGATTGATCAAAAATTACCAACATTAAATAATGTGACCGTTTTAACTTATGATAATTCAAATATTCCATTACCTGATAAAAGTGTCAATGTTGTATTATTGTTTGCTGTATTACATCATATACCACCAGACAATAGATTACACATCATGAATGAGGTTGCGCGTATTTTAATGCCTGGAGGGATTGTTATCATACGTGAACACGATGACGATCAAACTGATGCATTTTTACAATTTATCGAACTCATCCATCTATTTTGGTATGTAAAAGAAAAGGAAAAAGAAGATCCGCTTCATTTAATGACAAAACAACAAATTGACGCTCTATTTTCAAAACATCAACTTAAATCCATTTACCTTGATTATTATCAAAATAATAATCCACAGCGTCTTTACTATCAAGTTTTTCAAAGTCCGTATGATGACTTTCCCTATAAAAAATACAGTATCAATGTTTTTGATATTGATAAACGTTTTAAAAATTTAAAAAATTACAAGTTTACAACAGTGCGCATGCCATATACGATACGTAATATTACAGGTGATTGGTACATCAATAAAAAATTTAAATATAATCATTTATTAATTAATAACAAATCTGAAGATTATTTGAAATATAATCTCATTTCGGATTATTTTGTCGATGAATGTCGCATGAAAGCACGTCGATATGATCAACCATTAAGTCCATATGATTACTGGCAACAAAATAAGGATTTTGTTTATCAAAAATCACAAGAATGGTACCATAATACAAGTCAATATAGTTTACGTGAAGCTATATATCGACTTGCTGGCGAAGTAACCTCTTTCAGACCAACAATCGTGGTTGGATTTATTAAAATGTTTAAGGCACATCGTATCCTTGATTTTTCAGCAGGATGGGGTGATAGACTGATTGGTGCTATGGCTGCTGGGGTAGATTTGTATGTTGGCGTTGATCCAAACAGTTGTTTACATCCAAAATATCAAGACATCATTAACCATTTTGGTATTGATAAAAATAAATTGATCATGATACAATCATCGTTTGAAACCGCTATATTACCAGAGAATACGACATATGACCTCGTTATAACAAGCCCGCCTTACTTCAATTTAGAAGTATATACAGATGAAGAAACACAATCCATTTTTAATCGTGATTTAAATACATGGTTTGATGATTTCTTAATCGCTTCACTTAATAAATCGTGGGACGTTTTAGATAAAAACGGACACATGGTGATTATTATTAACGATATAAAAGATGTAGCAAACTATACTGAACAGATGGTCGATATTTTCATTGATATTCATGACGATGCTGAATTTTTAGGAGTAATTAGTTATACTGAATTTGATAATAATAAACAACCGAAAAATCCACAACCTTGCTGGTTATTTCATAAGATTTAATTATAAATATAATTTTATATTTATATTTATAATTATAAATGGAAGATGTGTATGATAAAGAAACAACTTATGAATTAAGAAAAAATATAGTCATCACTATATTAAAAACATTGGAAAATATAAAAAGCAATTGGTTTGATGTTCCTGAAGGACAAATGTATATAAGATCAACTAAACGAATGGATCTATTTGGTAAATCAAACAATAAAACGTTAGAAATTTCAAACATTAGTTTTTATGAGCATGCGCGCGGCAAAGGATCGTTTAGACATTATCTTTACTTGTTTGAACAAGAATCACCACAGTTTAATTACAATGTTATATTGGTAGAACAGATAATAAATGAACGATTGTATCAATTTCTCAAACGAAACAATTATCGTGATATTTATGAATTAACATTATTAAAATATCCAGAAATTATGCAAGTTCAAATGCTTGAAGTGTTTCAAAACAATACACCAAATGTATATAAATTTATCTAACACAAATTTTAATATAACATATTAGCCTAAGTGCTAATATGTTAAATATTATCCATTAATAACTTAAATTCGTGAGGTGTTCTTTTTGGTACAGGATTTAAAAATGTCATATAACAATCTTGTCCCACCACAAAACCACTACCATAATGTAAGACGATTATATGTTTGGGTGTTGATAATCGTCCAACTACTTGTCCAACTACTTTAATAAACAAATCGACATCATATCTCAATAATGTAAATAATAACTTATAATGAAGATGATCAAGAGTACGTATAACATGAGCAATCCATAATAAATTGACATGCGTTTCAATCATCAGTTGAATGATTTTATCATTTCGATGATTGGCGCATGCGAATCGAAATAAAAAATAATCAGGTTTGATTAAGTGATTTAATAATGTTAATAATCGAACATCTTTTCTACGAATGATAGTACGTAAAGGTTTTCTTAATTCCCTAACAGACATGGTTTTAATTGTTTTTTCAATGCAACGATTCATAGATGTTGATACGCATCGCCACGTTAACAATTTTTTCAATGGTATCCATTTTAAAATGACTCCTAAACAATCATCCATTTTTTGATTATTTTTCATTTAATTAATCATTTTATATATAATATAACATATTAGCATAGTACTAATATGTTATATTAAATAATATAATAAAATTCACGAAATTGATTCACATTTAAATACTTTGGTAATTGATCAAATTGAATACATTTGCGATGCTCATATGTTTTTGATTCAAAAATAGGTTCAGTCAATTGTTTAAAAAACAAATTATAAACTTCAATATGATATGCGCCGGTATAAACAATAACATCATCACCTTCCGCTAAAAACAACTTACATAAAACATAAATATCCATAGTATAGGCAGCTAAAACGGTAAAATGATTCATATATGTTGTTAGTAATAAAGTTAAGGTATTCAATTGTTCATCGGGTGTTTCATTGTCGAAATAGTAAAACCATTTATTAATCCATTGATCAAATTGATCAATGATGGGTTTGATGTAATCATCGGATAAATGAAGGATGAAATTAATGATGTTATGTCTAATTCCTGAATTTAATTTTTTTAATTCTGTCGCAATGATATGTGTATTATTAATATACATTTGTTTCATTAAGTTTACCTGTTGTTGATAAATCGGTTTTAGATAATATAACGATTTAAATAAATCATCGTAGATGGTTTTTAAATCGTCATCATAATCATCAACCAACGCTTTAATAATATCACGATAGCGATATAATAATGTTTTTACAATGAATATAAGTTCATCTTTAATATCGGGTGGGTAAAATGACTGCAATTCCTCTTCGAGGAAAATGAGAGAAAATGGACTCACTTTTTCCCCTTCTAACGCTCTGATATCGACATTGTGCATATGAACATACTGATATTTACATTTGTCCTTATTTTTATATAAACATGGTTGTAATAGAGCACCCGTTAATGCTAACCAACTCATATCTTTGCGCGGAAATATCGTCGATAAAACATTGACGTGTTGAGATTTTCTAATATCAACAATTTGTTTAAAATACTGATAGTATTGTCTTTCATTTTTTTTCGTATAGGATTCTTCAAACAAAAAATCAGTATGAATCCCATTTGCATTATTATAGTTAAACCAATAAAATAACAAAGGACCGATGGTTGTACATGATGAACCATGTGTTTCAACATGTGAAAAATCATAATTAAAATAATCGCACGCGTATTCTTGATCACAACTGTGTTGATTTTGTTCATGTAAATCACCAAAAAAGTAAAATTTTTTGTTTTGATAATAAAAAATAGACATGTTATTAATACCACTGATTAATGTAACAGGTTTCATTTTTTAATTATAATAATATAATACAATTTAAATTTGTATTATATTATACAAGTAATAAACAATATAAATGAAACATAGCTAAATGTTCAAATTCAACTTGTTCTAACTGTAATTTTTTTAATTTTAAAGATTGAATCAAAAATTCACAAGCTTCTTTACATAATGCATAGTTTTGAAATATAAAACTACTATTAATAAACTGATAAATGATACTATTTGCATCATCGTGAACATATACATAATTACTGATCATACTTGTGTAATCACCATAATAAAAACTAAATAAATCAGGATTTTCAAAGTAAATGGGTGAATATAATTGTTCATCAGCATGAGATTTTAATTTCTTTAAAAAATAAATAAATTTTTCTAACAATATTGTACAAAAGCGTTGCATATAATCTGCTCTTCCTGTGAAAAAACCTGAACACATTGTACATGCACCCACACGCCAAAAGTCTTCGTTGTCGTTAACGACATCTTTCGGTAAATAATTAATATAACAAGTCGAAAATTGATCACGATTCACCGATAATGCCAATGGTAATAATCGTACATTATTAATCCCCATACGTTGAATACATATATTAATCCAGGCAAAGTGCGTACTATGAAAGTAATTGTTTTTCATCACTTCTTGTAACATGATGTATCTAGATAAACAAAATAAATAATAACTTGGTGTATTACGTGTATTTGATTTTATTTTATTAAAGCGTGATTCTGTAATTTTATTACGCCATAATTCAAATTGAATATCATCAATTTTAAATTCATCAAACTGTTTTATAATGTAAACGGTTCTACTTTTCAAATACGTTGGCCGTATTTGATTAATGAGTGGATAACTTTCAGCATCACAATAAACAACCAAGTTATGTGGTAATGATAAAGTTGAATACGCATGTTGTAAATAATAAGATTGATCACGTTTTTTAATGTCATCACTTGCATCGGGACATTTTGTTAAATTAAAATAAGCGGTAACTAGCGTCCAATGACTATTATCATATTTATATTTTGCTAAATCATTTAACAACATTGGATTAAATGTAATGAATCCTGTACCAGACCAATGTCCAAATTCTGTGACATCAAATTTGTATTGATCATCAATCAGATACCAAAAATGATTTCTCATCTTTTCAAAATGCCAAATGTCATCACATATAATTAATCCTTGATATTCATGTTGGTGTAAAAACTGGACTAATTTATATTCCAGTTCACCATCGTGAGGATCAATATCAATCAATATGATTGGTGATGATAATAATAGTGATTGATACAAAGATAAATCGTTAAATATATTTTCATGTAACAAAATGATATTTTTTTGATTACGGATATGTTGATTGGTCACATTATCCACAATATCAAACGAAATGACAGTGTTTTTCATATTATAAGATAATGCTAAAGCGCTACTACCACGATGTGTACCAATGTCAATGATTGTTTTATGATTAACTAGTGTTGATAAATAAGATAATAAACGATAATGCTCTTTACCAGCATCATCAAAGAATTCTTTCTTCGTATCATAATCGTCACTTGTGATGATATCATTGTAATATTGAAAATTAATATAATTTATGTTTTTTAAATCAATATGGTCAAATTGCATTTTTAAAATATAAAACCAGTTTTATACTTTATATGATCGTATCTTATGTCTAATGTTGTCATGATAAAATGATTATTTTTATTTAAAATAATTATAAAATGGAACAGACAATTCCTATCATTTTGGAACAATTACGTTATACACAGGAATACAAAAATTTATCAGATTATTATATCAAAAATGATATTAAACTTAAATATAATTTAAAAACAGTCAAGAAAGTTGATTTAATTCTTGCTTTAAAAGACACAAAAGACGCTAAATCCACCACCGAACAAGTAAATATACCAGAAGAAATTGTTGGCGAAATCGCATCATATTTACCAATAACAAAATCGCGCGCCATTAATAAACAATACTTAAAGTCATATCAGCAACAATGGGAAAATTTAAAGAAAGATTTCTTTATTGTTTTAAATACTATATGTCCTTATTATCTTAGTGGTCGAGGATTTAATTGGGAACCAGAAATTTTTAAAGAAAAGGATGATATCGATTTTGATAAAGTAATTCAATTAGGTGCAAAAATTTTCGACAGTGATACACTGAAGAAAATTGAGAAGGCTTCTGATTTGGAAGACTATGTAGAATATTTAATTAAATTTGATAACAAAATATTGCATGAATTAGCCCAGATTACTGTTCCTTATTCAACTATCATCATTAAATATATCGAAGATACGTGGTATGAAAAGCCTAAACAATGGTATAATGATAAAACGAAAACTAAGTTACCACTACTAAAAACTAAAAAATACATTAAAGTTGATAATCCATTTATGAGTGTTACCATATCACAATCATTAAAAGGTTCACGTATAAACATTGAAGATATCTTGTTTGCTAGTGTAGCATTAGCTGTTGATAAAACACGAACTGTTGATAAATATGATATTATTTCTGATGTGAATGGTATATTAACATTAGAACCTGATATTGATAATTATAGTACATAAAATATAAAACCAGTTTTATACTTTATATGATATATTATATATATAATACATCGATAGGTGGCATTTTATCACCACGAATCTGTGATTCAATATATTCTCGTTGGTATGTCGGATTAAATACAGCATTATCAAACGACCTCGCGTTAATGGCAATACGTTTAGCTAATTCGTCATTTTTAATCAACAATTCTATTGTTGATTTCAAATCGTTTAAATTAATATCAACTGGTACATAATTGACAAAGGGTATTAAAGTTCTTTGAACCAAAATTGTGTAGCAGGATGTGTTATTAAAACAGGAACACTACCACAGCCAAAAATGACTTGTAAACCTGACGTGATAATATAATTATCAATCATTAACAAATATTTATGTTCTATAAATTCAGAAAGTGGTACAGGTTGATACCAACCATCATAACGTTTATCAAAATAGGGAGTATTCCAATCTTATTCTTTGGTATCTCGTGTCCTTATAAATCGGACATTGGCGTGCTCATAATTATTCATCATAGTCACCATTGCTGCGCGGGGATTATGATAGGTGTGCATATTACCATTTCCTCGCCAATAAACTAGCGGTTTTTTATCATGCCATGTCAAGTCAACGTTTGGTGCTTGTTGATTAAGTATATATTGGTAATCCATATTCAAAAATATCATCATCCAAAGGTAAACAAATTAAACGATTTTTAACCGTTTTGACATTTCTGTAACAGTGTACAGCTAATAAAATATCTTCGTGATATTTATTATAATCATAAGCATTATTTTGAGGTTCGTCTTCAACTAAACCATCTCCGTAAGGAATGGCTAACGTTTTATCAGATTTGATGATGGGGTAAAAAACTTCCGTTTTTATTGCATCAAAATCCAACATAGCCAGGTGGTGGATATGAATATATAATTTTCATATTTTATATGTTATATTTGTTTTTATACTGGGTAACGATGATCAACAACTTCTTCAGATAAATCGCTATAACTTGGTCTCTGATAACAAAGTGATTCATTCGGTGAGTACCATTGACTCACAGACATTTGTTTATCCCATACCACATCATTTTGATAAAGCCAATGTGCACCAGTTTGATGTAATAATTCAGCACCTTCTTGAATTAAATTGGCTAAATCTAACATGATTTTATTTGTGACTAAATAAGCAACCGCGTTAGAACTCGATAAACATCGATTCATGATATCATCGATACGATCAATATTTATATTACCACAATGAAATAAAAAAGCATCCCATCCGAGTGGTGCAATGGTATTAAAAAAATAATTCATCGTTTTATTAATATTATCAACATCTTCAATAAAGTTACAATCATCTTCTAAAATTAAAACATTATTTAAATTCATCTCATGGGCTTTTTTTAATACAGCGGCGTGACTTAAACAACAACCAACGGGACCACTACTACCTTGTAAAGCTGAAAAACGCATTATTTTTTCTTGTGGAAAAGAAATGTTGTGTAATTGTTGTAGTAATTCATTATATCGATCAGTACGGTAATCCAGATTGATAAATATCAATTTGTCAATTTTTGCATGCCATTCCATTTTTTTAAAAATAAATAATTCAATTTTATACTATTTATTTTAACAATCAATAATCGGATCATTGATATTTTGCCAATTTTCAATCACTAATCTAATATCATCTGGTTCATATTTATCTGATCTTATTTTGACAAATACCATTTTGTTTAAAACTTGATCCCAGCGGCATTCAGCAATCATTTTATTATTATTATAATAAGGCATCAAAGATGAGTGTAAAATCATTGATTCGTCAAACGGGAGTTGTTGTGTACCAACAAACTCCACATCTTGCATTTTTTCTTGATCATAAACGTATAATTTCAACTGATTCGGATTTCCCGAATCATAGATAGCAAAATCAATAGTAATTTGGGATGGGTAATATAATTTATATGTTTTATTATTATCATATTGACTATTTGGTGTAAAAACAAGACCTGTATGTTCATAATTCAACACCTCGCCTATCGTCATAATGTATTTGATTTTATCAACCATATCAGCATCTCCAGCAATGAATCCACGCGTTGATTTTAAACTAAAACATAAAAATTCATCTTCAATATACCAAGTGATTAATTTTTGACATGTTTTAGCATAATCAATACGTTTATCGTATGTCATATGTCGTATGTCATGATGATTAAATACTAAACAATCATGTGCTAAATACCAATATCGGTAGTTAAATTCATAATCTGTTTTGTTTAACGGTTTTATGATATCGCCATCAAAAATGGTTAATTGCCAAGAATTAATCAAATAACGGTAAAGATGATTATCATCATATTTTAACAACAAATTATAATGATAAGGTTGTTTAGGTTTAACGAGCCAAATACCTGTATGATGAAATATAAGTAATGTACGAGTACCTTTGGCTTTGTTTGATACAACGTATGTACCAGTTAACTGATTGATATCAGTTAATTTGATGTGTTGTAATTTGACAAATACATTGTCTAAATCGTTAGATAATGGTATTTTTAATGCATGGCAACAATCATGAATCATAGATAACCGCTCATGTTCTGTATACAATACTTCTGTATTATTCATCATCATCAATAGATTGACAATCATTTCATTCACAATAGTTAATGAATCTGTGTTTTTAAATTGTATTTTCATATGATACGTGGTCATCATATCCATTGTCGTTTCAGATAATATTAAGGTAATATCATCATTGATGATATAATGATAATTTAATTTATCTTTATTTATCGTTAACGATAAATCATCCGTTTCCATCGTGGGTTGATTTTGTTGAACCAACAAAGAAATTGGATAATCGGGGTGATTTATAGTATGTATTGTTTTTTTACAATAAAAGTGAATTGTTTCATGTTCTACTTCATTTTGTTCAGTTAATAAATAGGTTTTTTTAATATTATTTTTAACATCGTAATAATTGGTTGATATGGTCGTGTTAGGATTTTGAATATGTTTTATCATGTGTTGAAATTGGGTACGATTCATGTCGTTGAATCGTATTTGATATTCAATATGGTCATATTCTATTTTTTTTATATCATCTTGTTTAAACATTTTATTATAATACAAAATTATTTAATTAGATTAAAATAGATTAGATATTGCAATAATAATTTTGTTGCTTTTGTTGTTAAACCATGACAGTTAAATCTATCTTTTATATAACATATATAATAATCAGATGTATTTATATTTATTGTAATATCATAATCATCATGATAGCTGTATGCGGAATGATTATATATACCACATAATATTTTGATATGATATGGTAATAAGCTAGATTTAATTTTATTGTTATTGATAGTCAATGTTTTATTTTGCATGATATATTTATTTACTATTTCTTGGCAGCGATTTATTTTACGATATTCATTGATACATATTTGATTATTGATTGTGAATAGATCATCATGTATTATTTTTTGTAACCAAAATGCTTTATCAAAATGGTCTTTTTTTGATGTTAGATAAAAGGACATAATGGTATTTATATCACAATATAACAGAATTTTACGATATAGATCATGATACAACATTTTAATTTTATTTTGGTAAAATGACATCATTTTTAAAATAAATCGATCAATGTCATATTATGGATTACAAGTTCCCAAAACGCAACAACCTAGTAAAAGTTTATACACATTATATTATCCCCATACCACAGATATTAAAAAACGATGTTGGGAGTCTGATTTAATACAATTCATATCTATCGATCCAGCAATTAAAAATTTAGCCATCCGTGTCGAACAACGTACAGGTGACAATGTTGTCTGTTTATACTCGGGTAAATTTTCCCCATGGGAAATGAAAACAATAGATCATGCTGAAGCAAATAACATGTATAATAATATTAATGATATATTAAATAATTTGCATGAGTATTATGCTAGTACGCATTACGTATTGATTGAAAAACAATTACCAACCAATTATCAAGCGACGCGAGTAGCTCAGCATATTTTAAGTTATTTTTTATTAACATTAAAAGATTTACCCTTATTACCGTCAATCATTGAATTAGATGCAAAAGTAAAAGGTAAAATGCTCGGCGCGCCGAAATGTAATAAAAATGAATTGAAAAAATGGGCGGTTGAAAAAGCAACGGAACTTTCGTTAAAACGAAACGACGAGTATACATTATCGTTATTGAAAAAAAATAAAAAAAAAGATGATTTAGCTGATGTGGTGTGTCAGATTGAAGGATTTTGTATTATGATGAATATATAAAAATTTATAATTATAAAATTTATAATTATAAATGAACGAAACAGAATCGCCAAATTATGCCATATGGTTTATTATTGGTATCGTTTTTATTTTATTCATTGTTGCTATCATCATTTTAATTATTTATTTAGTTCATCAACCATCAAATAAGGATGATATCAAAGATGATATCATCGGTGCGGATGACGATATCGAAGAAACCGACGTCATCGACGCCGAACCATTGCCTATTGAATTAGATTTGGGTGGAACGACTAAATATTCTTTATATTGTGTCCCTGCTATACAACCACCATTGAACAAAGAGGCAAAAAAGTATGGTGGATATCATATGACGTTATTTCCATCACAATCCATGCCATCAAATTATAGTATAGTCAATGCGATGCAAGGATTTAGAATGAATAATACGCAATGGAATTTACAATTACCAGGAATTACAACAAAAGTAAAACAAGCCAAATCAAAAAATTTAGTCATTATGATGGTATATGGTGCGTCAACCATTAACACATTGAAAAACTATTTACAAACTTCTGCTGGTGGTTCTTGGACGAAACCTTGGGGTAGTAATCATGTTACTTTGGGAACAATTGATCCCCCAGATCAGGCAAAACCAGAAGATTTTACTAGTCAAACCACATGGTATGTTCAACTCGTCCGCAATCCTGGACATCATTGGTTACCCAATGAACGTGTGTTGTTGTATATTGCGCAAGGTAAAAATAATTAAATAATTATATTTAATAATTATTTTAAATGGATAATGGTATTGTCATATTAATTATATTTGTTGTCGTTGTCTTTGTTGTTGCTATTGTTATTTTTTTATATTTTATATTTCGTAACAAAGAAGAAAATCAAATACAACCTGAACCAATTCCTAATCTATCAGGAGTAGTAACCAATCAATTCATCGAGCCGAATCAAAAACAAATTATCAATTGGTTTATTAGTGGTTCACATATTATGTATTATAATGGTACATTTACATTATTGCCTGGTACTTATTTTATAGGTGCAAATTTAACTTATCAACCTAGTGATGATATAAGTCAACGTACTATTGGTGTATCGGTTCGTGACCCAGATGATATGACTATGACAAATATTATCGGAGTCAGTACGGTGGGTTCCGTACCGGGTGTATCCACTACGGTGATATTACCATTAGGTTTTAAATTGACCATTGATAAAATACAAAATGTAAGTATTGTGACGAGTCAAAATTCAATGTCTGGTTTATTAGTAAGTGGTAGCATGACATTACGCCATCATCAATCTGGTTCTCCTGAATATAATGGTCCTGCCATTTCTTTATTCCAATGGAATCCACATTGGCAATGTTTTACTAATCAATGTTGTTATAATGTCGCGATAGATTATATTAATAGTAATATAGTATCAAGAAATGTTGATTTTGCAAATATCATTGAATTAGAATATGATCAATATCAACCACCATCTAACTATACTAAAATTGTTGGCCATTGTGGTTCTGGACCAATCACATCAGGTGATGTTACTACCTTAATTTATAATCAAAATCTGTGGCAACCCGTTGGTAATGCTTATAAATTTTGCATTGCTGATAGTACAGATGCAAATGGTAGACCAACATTAATTCAACAATTTACATCAAAAAATCAATCTAATTTTAATGTCTATGTCGTTGGTTCCCATTTTACTCACGATCGTGATAGTTATATATCTGGATTACAAAATGCATTTAATACAGTTGGTATTCAAACTACGAGTCAAATTATTATGATGGCTGATACCAATCAAAATGGATCGTCACAAAAATTAATTTCTGATATTTTAGGTACAACACCAGCTGTCATTCAATCAACTGCTATATCTGGAACATGTTGTTTCAGTAGTTTTAGATTGGCTTATGATAGAATTATAACCACGTTTGGTAATCATATGGGAACCTATGCTCCTAGTTTTAATGAAGTGATTACCAATCCTGTATCTGGATGTAATTATGGTGAAATGCATTTACCAGTATTTGGTAATTTATCATAATTTTACAAAAATATATATTTTTTATATATTTTATATATATATATATAAATGTCAAGCACTTCTGAAGAAACATATAGATTAATACCTATCCCAGGACCAATAGGTCCAACTGGGCCTACTGGAACAACTGGAGCAACAGGGCCACTTGGTACAGGACCAACTGGACCTATTGGACAAACTGGTCCTACTGGAACAACTGGAGCAACAGGACCGCTTGGTACAGGACCAACTGGTCCTCTTGGACCTACGGGACAAACTGGAACAACTGGCTCAACTGGACCTACAGGAGAAACTGGACCAATAGGTGAAACTGGACCTACGGGTGATATTGGACCTACAGGGCCTGTTACTTTAGGTCCTACATTAGATTTTGGATATATGTCGGCCACACAAAGATCTAATGTTGACAATAAGAGTTTGGCTCAGTTTCAAGCTATGCCGATGAATTTTTCTAATTTAGGGGGATCCGTGGGTTTTGATGGTACGGGTCATCTTGTTATAGGAACTACAGGATTTTACAATGTTTCTTTCGGATATGGTAATATTCAAGTTTCCGTTTTTCCAGCAACCATTTCACAATCGATGAGTCTATATGTCAATGATATACCAGTAGGATCTCTCGCGCCGATTACGCCTCTTCTACCTGCAGACGCCTATACGATTCAAGAATATTATAATCATACATCAGATATTAGCGCAACATTTTATATGAATGGTGGTGGTCAAAGTATAACTACGGTATTATTTTTAAATGTAGGTGATAGACTTAGTCTTAACAATACGGTAACTAATCCAGGTCAGTCTCCTAGAGTATTTGAAAATGCTGTTTTTACAACAAGTGGATCAATTTATGGTTCGGTTGCTGGCTGGATAACTGCTTATAGAATAGCCTAAATATCATTTTTAATTTATATGAATCATCATATAAATTTATTTAAATAAATATTTATCAATGTAAATGAGTAATACTAATAATCCACAGTATATTGGACCTGGTACATGGAATGTGATACATACATTAGCATTTCATGCTAAAACGAATAAACAACAAGATGCGTTTATTAAAACATTGAAAGTAATCATTGATTACTTTCCTTGTGATGTATGTAAAAAACACAGCTTAGAATATATTAAAAACCATCCGTTAAAAGATTTTAAAAATGACAAATTGGGTATGTTTATTTGGACTTGGAAATTTCATAACCAAGTGAATTATCGCACCAACAAACCACATATGGAATGGAACATGGCTCTTCATTTATATTCTCAATATGCTAATGTCAATGAAGAACATTGTAGCAAATCGTGCTCTGAATCGGATTAATTAATAATTAATAATATAATAATATATTATTAATTTATGTTTATTTATAAACACCAAGACACAACATAATGACAATGAGCACATACCTCAAACGAATGAGATTCGGTTGGCGTATTGATTGTCTCTGGGAATAATTGGCTTCCACGCATGGATTTTGTGCCACATCGTTGATGACATTGATCACACGGATTGATTAATATATTTTTCAATCTTTCTTTGATTTGATCGATACTTAATGTATCCATGTCTCTAATTAGTTCTTCAATTTCCTCACATATATAATGCGCCGCCATTTTTTAATTAAAAATGAGTTATTTTAATCATTTTTTATAAAACAGTAGTATAAACAATCTCATCACAGTTTGTATAGTAAATATGGAATATATATGTACATATATCTTTTATGAATACATTTTGCTTTTTAAGATATTTTAACATGACAAATAAATTTTGTAAATCTAAAAATTTGTGTACATTGATTATAATTTGATGAATTTTATCTGTAACATCATATTTATCATCATCCCATTTATTTAATATTTTACTATAACTTATATGTTTATATAAATTACCCGATATTATTTTAAACACATCTATTTTTGAATCTGAATATGTTCTTTCTATGTTTTTATATACTGTAAACAGGGACCTATCTATATTAGAGTAGTATTTCCTATCATGATACATAATACATATTCTTCTAGGTACATTATCATAGGCTACAAAATAAGGAAGTACCAGTTTATATAATTGTTTTTTTTTCAAAGAATGATAATCTAAACCCAAATAAATACACGTTTTTTGTAATTGTTTAATATTATAATTAGATGGATGTTTGTTGTCAAACGTGAATAGAACATTTGTTCTATAATTATTCATTTTTACCTCTAATTTTACCATTTTCAATCATTTTATTGTTATCGTCTTAAAATGATGTTATATTATTTTTTTAAAACAAAAATGTCACAATTATGTTTAGGATATAATAAAAATAAAACACGTTGTCGACGCAAATGTATGAATACATCATACTGTCGATATCATCAATCACAGGTTTCAAATGATGATTGTTGTTCTATTTGTTTAATGACTGTTGAAAAACAAGAGGATTGTCAATTGATATGTAATCATTAAAATATAAGAAAGCAAGAATGTCCCATATGCCGAGGTGAGCTTATTTTTAAACAACCAATGAATATTGATCGGATTATCAAAAACGAAAAACAAGAAAAAATGGATCATATTAAAAAAGATGAAGAAGTAGCACGTCAATTATCTAGACAACATGTGGATGAGCGTGTGTTGTCAGATAGTTTAGAACAGCAAGAAATAAACGATTACGATATCATGTCAAAAATAATCGAAGACAGCTATTATACAGCACAACAAGAAGAAGAGTATAGAATACTTTCAGCAATATCTGAAAGTGAAGCATTGGAAAAGGAACGCATTAGCAAAGAAACAGTATATGAAACAATTACAAGGTTATGTCATAATCAACCAAGTATAGTTATTAAATTAAAATGATATTAATATACAGCAAATAGCGCGTTAAACGGTTATGTCATAATCAAACAAGTTAAAAATATTAAAATCATTGTTAAAAAAAATGTCAAAAAAACAAGACAATCTCATCAGTAAGATTGTATGTACGTATACTGATGATTATGATATCACTTTGGTACACGACATTATTACCAAAGCATTATCAAACGAAAAGCAACTATTACCATCCTTAACAGATAAATTAGACATGTTAAAGTTATTACAACAAAAACCACAAACATTTAATGCCAAAAAAGAAACATTGGCTGAAATTCAATCGATTGAAGCAGAGATTGACCGAGTGAACAAATTAACAAAACTTCATGATTATTTACAATTATCACAACCACTTATCGAACAGTATCGGATGTTAAAATTTAATAATGAATCGACATTAAAAGTAATTGATCAATATTTAAAAATGGCAAAACAATATTACACGATACATATTACGCGGCAAATGAATGTTCATGATTGTTGTGTCAATTGTAAAAAACCATTGGATTATCAAATCAATGTTGCCAATGGTATGATTAAATGTCCACATTGTTTAAATGAACATCAATTATTAAATACAACAAAATCAAATGAGGGGCAAAAGATTCAAAATATGAATACTGAAAATGACATGGATAATTTTGTTAAAGCATTACTAAGGTATCAAGGTTTACAACACAACCCGCCAACCATCATTTATCAAAAGTTGGATACGTATTTCAAACAACGCGGTAAACCGACATCAAATGATATTAAATCCATGCCATACAACGATAAAGGAAAAAAAGGAAATACCAATAAAGAAATGCTTTGTCAAGCATTATCACATATTGGATATGCCAGTTATTATGAAGATGTCAACCTGATTGGCCATATTTATTGGGATTGGAAGTTACCCGATTTAACAAATCTCAAAGACACGATATTAAGGCATTATCAAATGACACAAAAAAGTTTCTACAAAATACCATTTGATGTGCGCGGGCGTATTAGTAGTTTAGGTACACAGTATCGTTTGTGGCGGCATTTACAACTTGTTGGACATATATGTGATATGGATGAATTTAAAATTGCTGAAAATAATGATTCGTTACAAAATCATCACCGTTTGTGGCGTATGATGTGCGAAATATCGAATGATCCGGAAATTTACTATATTGATTAAAAAATGATCCATTTTTATTTTTTTTTAATCATGGTAAATTATATGGTAAAATAACTGGTTATAAAGATATGATTATTACATTTAAAGATGATCATCATTATTATGAATCGGAATATAGTCATTATACAGTACCTAGTATATTTGAAAAATTAATGTATTCTAACAATATTTGTTTTAGATTAGGGGATAAATGTATGAGAATGACTTTTGGTTTAACTATATTTGAATTGCGTCAAATATATTAAAATATAATCAATTAACATTGATTATATTATATTAAAACAACACTTTTGTTTTGATTTTCGGTAATGTATTGCCAAATTTTTTTTCGGTTATTAATAATATTAATAATATAATTTGGTGTATATTCATCAATATATTCATAAACTTCGTTTTGTTGATAAGGTAATAAGTCATTATCAGTAATAATAAGTTTAGTATTTAAAATACCTTTTAATATAATCGCATCATCAGTAAAAATAAGTTTTGTATTTAAAATACCTTTTAATATTTTAATCGCATCATCACGATTAATATTACTTTCATTATATTCATCATCTTCAATTTTACTATAAGAATTAAAATGTAATAGATAATTATCATGATTGATATATTGAAATTGTAGTGTATGATTACTAAATTTATGTATATAATTACCGACCCTGGATTGAATAATTGATTTAAATTGATCAGGTATTGGTAATTTAGAAACTTTATCATAAAACCTTTCTAAGTTATCTACTCTAATATCAATAGGATTTTTTTTGGTTAATTCAATTTCATTGACTAATAGGATATTGGATGCTTCTAATGTCAATTTATAATCATCAATCCATTGTTTAATGGTTGTTGGATAAGGTTTAAATATCGGCAGTTGATCATGATTGTATTTATTAATCCAAAATTGTTGTTTTGAACAAAATCTATTAGCGTATTTATTAACAAAACATTGATTGGATAACGATTGAATATCTAAATCTAATAAAATACGTACATCGACATCTTCAATTGTTTTACCGGCTCCGAACATTTTATAAACAAAAAAAAATGATAAACAATCACTTTTTGGCAAAAAAGTACTATATATTTAATAAATATAATATTTAATAAATATAATATTTAATATTGATTATATTTATTATTTATATTAAAACAACACTTTTGTTTTGATTTTCGGTAATGTATTGCCAAATTTTCTTTCGTTCATTAATAATATCAAGAATATATTTTGGTGTATATTCATCAATATATTCATAAACTTTGTTTTGTTGATAGGGTAATAATTCTGTATCAGTAATTTCAAGTTTAGTATTTAAAATAACTTTTAATATTTGTATTGCACTAGCACGATCAATATGAATTGGATACAACACTTCCTCATCATAATCTTCAGTTTCAATATAAGCACTAAATTGTAATTCATATTCATCATGATTGATATATTTAAAATGTAGTGAATGACTATTATCTTCATGTAATTCATTACCGATATCAGATTGAATATCTGATTTCAATTGATCTGGTATCGGTAATTTAGAAACTTTTGTATAAACAGTTTCTAATTTGTATACACTGATAACACCAATCAAATCATCAATCGGGTCCTCTTTAGTTAATTCAATTTCATTGACTAATAGGATATTGGATGCTTCTAATGTCAATTTGTAATCATCAATCCATTGTTTAATGGTATTTGGATATGGTGTAAATAAAGGCAGTTGATCATGATTGTATTTATTAATCCAAAATTGTTGTTGTGAACAAAATTGATGAGCAAATTTGCTCGTAAAACATTGATTGGATAAAGATTGAATATCTAAATCTAATAAAATACGTACATCGACATCTTGAATTGTTTTACCGCCGCCAAACATTTTATAAACAAAAAAAAATGATAAACAAACACTTTTTGGCAAAAAGTAAATAAACATGGACGATGATGAAAACAATCACGAATACATCAATCATTATTTAAAACTGGATGAAGAATATATTGATAAATACGGTGATAAGGTAGCCCTATTTTATCAATTGGGTGGATTTTATCAACTATACGGAACAAAAGAACGTATGAAAAAAATTTGTTATGATCAGATGGGTATTTCATTTAGACGTATTAAAGATACTCATGTTTATACGGGTGGTTATCCGATCAATAGTTTAAAAAAATATACCAAAGAACTGATCAATTCTAATTATATTGTGGTTGTTTATGATCAGGAACAAGATGGCGGTGTAAAAAAGTCAAAAGGAAAAACCCGTGTGTTTAAACAAATCATTTCTGGCGCAACAGACATTGAAGATGATGATACATGTATTGATAATCACATCATTTTATGTTTATACATTGAATTTGATAAACATGTTATTGATAATGTAGAAATATGTACTTATGAATCATCAACAGGAAAAAGTATTTGTTATATCAACAATAATAAGACTTATCATAATATGATAAGTTATGTTGAAAAAATTGATCCAAAACAAATTGTCATTTATACAGATGGATGTATTGATGATCCATCCGAATTGGCTCATAAACTTAAATTCACTAATCAACTTTATCATTTACGCCTTAATTTAGTACCATCTGATTATAAAAAAATTCAATTTCAAAATTTATTTCTATCTGACATTTTTCCTAGCAAAATGTTGTCCGCTATTGAATATATAGGATTGGGTAAGTATCCATCAACCATCATTTGTTATGTTTTGTTGTTAAAATTTATCAATGAATTTAATCCATCTTTTTTATTATGTTTATCGCCACCACATATCAAGACTAATAACAATGTTGTTATATTATCTGAAAATTGTATCGAGCAACTCAATTTAATTGATAAGCATCGATATTCGTTATTTAATATCATCAACAATACCAGTACCATTGGTGGTAAAGGTTATTTAAAACAATTATTACTTAATCCAAGTACAGATTTAAATACAATAAATAAATCATATCAACACATTGAATTGATGATACCGGTATATCAAGAATTTGAAAATGTATTAAATCACATTCTCAATATCGAAAAGTTACATCGTAAAATTCATATAAACACGTTAAATCCATGTGAATGTCAATATCTTGAACAAAGTTATGATCATATTATCAAATTAATGCATTTATCAAAGAAATATAACATTCATGATTTACATGATGATATCATAAATCAATGTCAAGCATTTTATACTTATTTGACAACAAAAATCATCATGACAAATGCATTTCATATGGATGACGATTATATAAAGCCCTTATTTAATCGCAATCAATATGTAGATTTAGATGTGTTGTATGACAACAATAACCAATTACATCAAAAATTGGATGAGTTAGCTAAAATTTATGCCAACGCTGTTGGTAAATCAGAACCGTTAAAATTAGATATATCAAAAGGAACGAAAACACTAGCGAGCGGTATTTATCAATATCATATCACGGAAGCGCAGCGTAAAATTTTACAAAAATTGTATCCCAATTTAGAGTTTACTGGTAAGTCTAGTGGTTATAAAATGTCTAGCTTAGAAATTAGACAAATTTCGGAAAAAATTGTCGAGTCACAACATCAAATCAACCTATTAACTAAAAATTACTATTTACAAATGTTAAATGAGTTATCAACAACTTATAACACGTTGTTTCACGATATCGTTCACTATGTCAATATCATTGACGTGATTAAAAGTAACGCTAAAACGGCTGTTGAAGAAAAATATTGCAAACCCATTATAAAAAATGTTGATAAATCATTTATCAATGCTAAACAATTAAGACATCCCATTGTTGAGAAAGTGAATACCAATGTTCAATTTATACCGAATGATTGTCATTTGGGTGATGATGTGGATGGATTGTTGTGTTTTTCAGTGAATGGTGCTGGAAAAAGCACATTTTGCAGATCAGTTGGTATTGGTGTTTTCATGGCACAAGCGGGCATGTATGTCGCTGCCGAATCTTTTGTCTATGGCATTTATAAAAAAATTGGTATTAAGATGATCGGTGGTGACGATATTTATGCAGAAAAATCCCTATTTATTAATGAAGTTTTGAAAATGAAAGAATTTATGACCTTTGCCGACCCGTCGGCGTTAATCATCGGTGATGAATTATCTAATGGTACTGAATACCCGTCTCAAGTTGGGTTGATTGCAGCATTAGTTAAATATTTATCAAATTCGCGCGCGTCGTTTATACTGATGTCACATCTTCATGATTTAATTCATCTTGACATTATTAAATTATGTAAAAATGTTAAAATTAATCATATCGCAGTGACGATTGAACAACATAAAATGATTTACGAACGTCAATTGAAGGATGGTCCATCACCAAATTTATACGGTATAGAAATTGCTAGTTTCTTAGGATTAGATCCTGGCTATATTCAAGATGCTTATCAAGTCCGTGATATTATTTTAAATAAAAATAAAAATACAGAATTCAAACAAAGTCATTTTAATGCGGATGTGGTTATGACCCATTGTGCCATTTGTCAAACAACTAAAAACTTAATCACGCATCATATCACACATCAAGCTGAATTTAAAAAAATGAATCAAATTCCATTTGATAAAAATGTTAAACACAACTTGGTTGTATTGTGTGAAAAATGTCACGAGGATATACATTCAAATAAACGAAAAATTTATGGTTATAGACAAACCAGTGATGGTGTAGAATTACAATTTGAATGATATATATTTATTCATTTGATAAATATATACGTTAATGAAAATGACTATAAGCAATATTAGGCTGCCCTGTATTTCTATTTAATGCTTTATAACCTATATCAGTCTTAGATGACCCTGTGGTATTTTCTATTAATGCTTTTATGCCAGCACCCACCCCAATTGCAACTTTGTTACTACCAGTAGTGAGTTCACTCGCAGCGTTTATACCAATAAACTGATTGTTATTAGTATTAACAAAATGGTTAATACTACCATCATCAGCTAGATCTGGTTCATACCCCTCTTTTTTCAACAATTCTAACTCGTACGGGTAACTATAAAACTTTTCATTTAACAAGTCTTTACGTTCTTGCGCGTACGTACACACTTCGTACCACATAGCTAATCTTGGTTTATGGTGAGTTGCCACACGATGAATACCCACTGCGTGATCATCTGACTTGTATTGTCTGATTGCATCACCAACCCATATCACGCCAATACTACAATCACGCGGTGAATCTATCCACTCACCACTTTGATTTTTGAATTGTAAACCATGTTCAGTAGATAAGAATGAAAAGGCTAACAAACCTGCATCGTAGTGCTCAACAACGTTTAAATTATTTGGTCTTGTTGTTGTATTGTTATAATAAACTGTGTCTAACATAGCCCATTTCTTGAATGGGATGTGGTTGTTGTCAATCACCACGTTATCAAACAATGTACTGACAATCGTGGGTACCATGGAATCTAGCAAAAAGGCTAGTTGTTGGATGGCATCAAATGATGGTGGCCATATAACTTCGTTTATACGTGTACCAGTCATGAATCTAAATACTTCTTTGTGGTCAAAAGATGAGTAGCCAAAAATTGGTTCGACATGGTACATGGACTTTTTTTGTATTGGTAGATTTAAAAAGGACTGTAATTGTTTTTTACATTCATCAACTTGTTTGATAAAGACGGGTGGAAGTTGGACAAAAACATAACCATCACATCGTAATCTTTTAATAACTTCGTCAACAACCTCTTTGTTGTTTGATAATATATCAACCAAATGTATCATTTTAACTCTTATATATACTTTTTTACTAAAAATTGTATTTGTATAAAAATGATTAGAATAATAACATTTTAAATTTGTAAAATGTTATTACTATTATTATTTTATTACGTCTCATCGTTTAAAATTCACGCCTATTTTGGTATTTTCGATCAAGGTTATAATAATACCATCAACACTACTATTCCATGGTCCATGTTTGATCGCATCATCATATCATTTTCTAATCTTGATGAAAATGGCCGTATGTTTAATGAACGAGTAACAGATGATGAGAGACTTCATCGTGTTGCTTCCTACTATAAACAACATAAACCTGACGGTGAAGTGCATATATCGTTGTACGACGAACGTGAAGAACGATTTTTAACAGCAGCCAAAAATACCCGTCTTTTCAATACAAGTGTTTTTAAATATCTTAATCGTTACCGATTAAACGGGTTAGATTTAGATTGGGAAACTGTAGCGATCAATGATTATAACAAAACGTTATTAACACTGATAACGTCTTGTTATCAAAAAATCAATATAACACATGCCATATGGCCATATGTTCATAATCCAGCAACCGTTGGCTTGATAAAAAATGTTGTCAATCAAATTCACATCATGTCATATCAGATGCCAATCCATAGTATTGAAAATTTAATCAATGATTATCATCATTACGGTTTTCCATATCAAAAAATGGTATTAGGTATTGAAACTGAAAGTGGTGAAGAAACAAATGAAACGATAAGCGATAAAATTAAATTGATTAAAAAATACCAACTTTATGGTTTATTTGTGTGGCGATTGGATAATGATGCACATTTTAAAACGGTAAATATGATTAAACAATTTATTTAATCTTCTTTTTCTTCTACAACAGTAACAGTGACGTCGTCACTGTTGAAAACTGCTACTAATAACCAAAAAAAGACAAATACACCAATGATAAAAAATGTTGTATATAAAATTTTCCAGTTTTCATCGTCATTATTTTTTGTATCATCTTCAATATCTAAATGTATATCAATTTTATCAGATGACATTTTTATTTATAATTATATTATTTAAGTAATTATATATTTTATAACATAGTTGTTCGTGATTATCAACAGTTAATACATGCAGTTGACTGTTGTGAATGATCAAATCATGATTTTTCTTTAATAAACATAAATAATCCTTATTAATATGTTCTTCACCTTCTCTTTTTCTCATCTTAATACGCTCAAATGTATCATCAATGGGTAAATCGAGATATAAAATGAGATTAATTTCAAATGGCATCAGTTGTTTTAACAATGACCAAAGTTTTTGATAATTTTTCCATTCTAATTCAGTTTGTTTTCCTTGTTCATACAATGTTTGCATGAATACTTTGTCAGTAAAAATACTTCGATCTAATATAAAAATGTGTGTATCTGGATATTCTTTGAACATGTTGATCGTATTGATAAGACGATCGCATAAAACGGTGGTTTGAAATTGATAACCGTATAATGCGGGTGCATTATAAAATAAGGATAATATATCTGTCCATAAATTGACTGGTTCATCCACCACCATGACACTATAACCCTTTTGTTTAAAAAAAGGCACAAGCATATTGTAAATTGTTGTCGTTTTTGTAGCGCCAGTTAATCCCTCTACTGCTATGATGAATTTTTCCATTTTAATGATTCATTAAATTTTAATGAATCATTTTTATTTATACCAATATTCATCAATTATAAGTGTACATGATGCATTATTATTAATGATTTTATCAGCCGTTAATGTTTTTGGGTTTCCAGGTGGAGGTACAGCACGTGAATCCATCACTTCATACCAAATATTATCTGCAGGAAAATTTTGAGATATCGCTTCTTCATGTATAGTATTGTTGGTATCAGCTTGAACAATTAATGGATCGATGGGTCCAATCACAGGCACTACTGTATTTGGTATGATATCTATCGTTTGATAATCATTAATTAAATAACTACATCCAGCATCCAAAGCATGACTACCAATCAATGTTAATAACTCTGCATAAGTAACACTTGTTAAACAGGCTACAGTACCTGTTGGTCCAGTTGCACCAGTAGTACCTGTTGTTCCAGTCGCACCAGTAGTACCTGTTGGTCCAGTCGTTCCTATTGTTCCAGTTCCGCTAGCACCAGTCGGACCAATAGGACCAGGTATTGCAACAAATTTAATTATACTAATATCATCTTCATCACTACTACTAGTACTACTACTACTTATATGATAAGGCATTTTAATAAGATTTAATATTATAATATAATGTAATTTGTATCATATGATACTATTCTAATACCATCATTCAATGTTATATTATGTGTTGCATTATTATTAATGGTATTTCCTTTATCAGCTGTTAATGTTACTGTAGATAATATATTAGAATCAGTACGTTTAAAAAAATAAGAATTACCATCTGTTGTGATGGTAGGTAAATGACAATTGATTGAACCGTTTGTAGCATCAATTAAAAATAATTCAATATGTGTGTTTAAATCACCTGATGTGGTTATTGTTGTCACGGCGTATGAGGCCATTTTAAATTATAATTAATTTATTATAATTTAGAATAAGTAATAATTAGTACCATAAGAAATAACTCTGAATTTATTACCAGGTAACATCGCTACAGATGATGAATTATTAATGGTTTTACCAGATGGTGCAACAACAGTAACACCATTTAAACTGGTATCTACTCTACTTAACAAATAACTATCACCATCAGCTGCAAAATCTGGCAAATTAGCAGTAATAGCATTATTGGTTGCGTCTAATAAATGAGCTTCGTAATCACTATTAAGATCGCCTGAAGAAGTGACAAGGATGATGGCAATGGATGACATTTTTATTTATAATTTATTTTTTAAAACATTTTATAACAAATAATAATTTGTATTATAACTGACGATATAATATTTTGTATTCGGTAACATGGCAATGGATGCGGAACCATTGATTGTATTACCCTGTTGTGCAATAAGTATAACGCCATTTAAAGTTGTATCGCTACGTGTGATATGAAAATGTTTACCACTTGCGTGAATTTGCGGCAGAGTTAAATTGATATGATTATTGCTAGCATCAATAATATGATCTTGATATTGTTTATCTAAGTTACCGGAAGTAGTAATCATTTTGATAATCTTTTTATGACTATTACTGTGATTTGATGACATTTTAATAAATAAATAATATTTTTTTTATTACAACGAAGCCATTAAATTAAATGAATAAATAGTAATAGTATCAGTAATCGCACCACTTATATTTAATTCAACATAATCATTTGTTCCGAATGTAATGAGGTTAGTAATATTAGCAGCAGTAACATTTGCAGCCGCATTACCTTTAGATCGAACAACACCACCATCAACGTTAACACCATTTTTTGCAAGGCATAAATAATTAATCGCTGTTGTTCCTGAATAACTTAAACATCCACAAACAACATAAGTACCCGTAGCGCTACCGATATATTTTAGCTGTCCTGCGGTTGGACTTGACCAAAAAGAATTTGGTGTGGGTCTAAATGTTGCTGATGTACCAGTAGGTGCTCTAGCAAATGTTGGAAACACCGTATAAGTCTGAGTTGTTGTACCAGTTCCATTACCCAAAGAATAAATTTCACCTGGTGTAAATGTTGTTATAGGACCTGTATCTCCAGTGCTTCCAGTAGGACCAGTTCCGATGGCGCCGGTAGGTCCTGTTGATCCAGTACTACCTGTATTTCCTGTACTTCCAGTTGGTCCTGTACCAAGTGGTCCAGTTTGTCCTGTGCTACCAGTAGGACCTGTACCAAGTGGTCCAGTTGCGCCCGTACTACCTGTATTTCCTGTGCTACCAGTTGGTCCTGTACTTCCAGTTGGACCTGTACCGAGTGGCCCAGTTGCACCCGTACTACCTGTATTTCCTGTATTTCCTGTATTACCAGTTGGACCCGTACCAAGTGGTCCAGTTTGTCCTGTACTTCCAGTTGGACCCGTACCAAGTGGTCCAGTTGCGCCCGTACTACCTGTATTTCCTGTACTGCCAGTTGGTCCTGTACCAAGTGGTCCAGTTTGTCCTGTACTTCCAGTAGGACCTGTACCGAGTGGCCCAGTTTCACCCGTACTACCTGTATTTCCTGTGCTGCCAGTTGGCCCCGTACCAAGTGGTCCAGTTTGTCCTGTACTTCCAGTAGGACCGGTACCTAATGGCCCAGTTTCACCCGTACTACCTGTATTTCCTGTACTTCCAGTTGGTCCTGTACCAAGTGGTCCAGTTTGTCCTGTGCTACCAGTTGGACCCGTACCAAGTGGTCCAGTTTGTCCTGTACTTCCAGTAGGACCTGTACCAATTGGTCCAGTTTCACCCGTACTACCTGTATTTCCTGTGCTACCAGTTGGCCCCGTACCAATAGCGCCAGTTGGTCCAGTTTGTCCTGTATATCCTGTTGCTCCAGTATTGGATGCAGAGCCCATTGGGCCTGTTATGCCTGTCGGTCCAATATTTCCAGTCGGACCAGTATCCCCAGTCATTCCCACATGTCCAGTTGGACCTGTTCCTAATGGTCCCGTTGCTCCAGTTGGTCCTATAGGTCCTGTTGTCCCTGTTGTTCCTGTTCCTATACCTGCAGGGCCAGTATGTCCAGTACTGCCAGTTGGTCCAATAGATCCAGTTGATCCAGTTGATCCAGTTGAACCTACACCGAGTGGTCCCGTTGCTCCTGTTTCTCCCGTTTCGCCGGTTGGACCAATAGGTCCAGTTGTTCCTGTACCAAATCCAGCTGGTCCTGTAGGACCAATGGTTCCAGTTTCTCCAGTCGGTCCAGTTGTTCCTGTACCAAATCCAGCAGGTCCAGTAGGACCAACTGGGCCAGTTTCTCCTGTACCACTTACACCAGTTGGACCAATAGGTCCAGGTATAGCGACAAAATTTGTTATAATAATATCTTCATCATCACTACTACTAGTATCGTATGACATTTTTAATATTATAAATTATTATAATATTAAGACATTTTGGTTAAAGCAATTGACATTGGGTCTTTGTATAACCATATATTGTTAATCACACGAAATGGATCATTTGATGTTTTTAAATTGATTTCAAATTGATCAAAATCAGGAAAAATTGTTTTTATCAACATGAGTGATTTATCATTTTTTTCAAAAAACTGTTTCTTAAATAACAAAACAATAATCATATAAAAATCGATAGAGGTCATATAAGGACATTTCAATTGTTCAATATCATCCATGTCAAGTTTAAATAAATTGTCTTTTTGTTCTACATGTTTATTATTATAATCATGATGATTGTTATTATTATTAAATAATAATATCGTATCATTTATCGTCACTATAACATCATCCATGTTACACAGTATCATCGTATATGGCGATTTTATTAAGTTTTTGCGATATTTGTATGAACATTTCTTTTGATCAAATAGAAAAATATCAAGATTAATATCTTGATGATGATAATATAACGATTTTAATTCATTAAATATAACAATGATTTGACATAATAAACCATAAGCCAATTCAGGTAATTGATCATTAAATTGATGTATAAAATCATTAAAATGACATAACTCACCATTCATTACAGGTACACGATACAACATATAACCATGATGATGACAACAATATTGTAATTCAAGTTTTAATGCATGAGGTAATAAATGCTGATTAAATAAATCTTCAATCGTCCATGTGATTAATGTTTTCATCGTCAATTGATTACCAACCAATTGACCATTAATTTTTTTTAAATAAATTTTATTTAACACTTCATCAATCATCATGTACCATTGTTTTAACACAATAAATGGTTCATTGATAACTATGTTATCATTTAGATAAAACATATTTAAACAATGGAAACATTTGTTATCTTTATAACAATAATCCCGACATGGTGTTGTGTTAATCAAATGAATCAGTTTATCTATATCTGTTTTTAATAATTGAATCATGTTTTGTTTATCTTTTTGATACATGTTAAAAATATCGTTGATATGAATGGTACTATCACGATGAATATTATGATTATATTGATAATACATTTTAACTCAATTATATTTTATTTAATATGTTTTATATAATGACTTTTGGTAATACTGTATTGACACTTAATTGAAAAAGTTTAATAATAATTAAAACAAGTCATGTGTGACTGTCCAAAATGTCTTAAAGAAGCAAAATGTGATCCATGCCATGACAATGACAGACATTGTCACAAAAAGAAATGTCATAAAAAGAAGAAATGTCATAAACATAAAAAATGTAAGTGTCCAACAGGGCCAACTGGACCGACTGGAAGAACTGGTCCAACTGGTCCTGCTGGTACCGCTTCTAATACTGGTGCAACAGGACCTACAGGACAAACAGGACCAATTGGACCTGCAGGATTGCAAGGAAATGTAGGAGCAACAGGACCTACAGGACAAACAGGAACAACTGGGCCTGCTGGGTTACAAGGAATTGTAGGGGCAACAGGAACTACAGGACAAACAGGAACAACTGGGCCTGCTGGGGTACAAGGAATTGTAGGAGCAACAGGACCTACAGGACAAACAGGAACAACTGGGCCTGCTGGATTGCAAGGAAATGTAGGAGCAACAGGACCTACAGGACAAATAGGAACAACTGGGCCTGCTGGATTACAAGGAAGTGTAGGAGCCACTGGCCCAACCGGTTCATTAGGTGCCACTGGACCTGCTGGATTACAAGGAAGTGTAGGAGCCACTGGCCCAACCGGTTCATTAGGTGCCACTGGTCCGACCGGGTCATTAGTAAGTGCTTCTCAATTTTTTCAATCAGGGTCACAACCAGCCACAGTTGCCTCTGGACAACCCTTTACCTATTCAGGAACAGTGGTTAATGGTATAGGTATTACCGTGACAACTGCTATTCAAGGTCCTTTTACAGCATCTGGGACAGTGTTTACGCTTCCTACTGCAGGAATTTATAAAATAGTATTTCAAGCTACTATCAATGAGGATGGCGGTATGACTTTGTTTTATGGGACTACTTTGGTAGGTATGACCGCATTGACTTATAGTAATGTAGGTAGAGCCACAGGTACATCTCAAATTGTGGGTGATGCTTTGGTGGTTGCTGCCTCTGGATCTTTTTTAGCCGTATGTGCTTCTTCTGGTAATGGACCTACTGCCTTAACAGTACCGCCAAATAGTAGTACAACCAATACAGCGTCTACCACGGTTTCTTTTATTTTAATAGCGTAATTTATATGTATTAACATATTTTTGTAGTTAAAATATGTTAACTTGTTAATTCCTTCAACTTTTGTAATGTCTACAAAATCAGAACGACTAGTAATCGTAATCATGGATTGTTGATTATTTGTTAAAATACATTTAAATTTATCTTAACCGGTTTAACATATCTTGTGTAATGACTATATCACCTTTATTAATTTGAATCAAACTTGTTGGTAATACTTTAATATGTACATAATGATTATACTTTTTTGATAATGTTAAATATTTTAGCTGCGATGGTAATGATGTGAAGGGTTGTTTAAAACAAACACCAAAAGTTAAGTGAGTTATAAGATTAGGCCATGTTTCTATGCTTTGATTAAAATATGATCCAAACGTTAATTGCGTCAATTGTGCAGGCCATGTTTCTATGCGTTGATTAAACCAATATCCAAAAGTTAAGTGTGTCAATTTATCGGGCCATGATGTGATGGGTTGACCAAAATTATATCCAAACGTTAAGTGTGTCAATTTATCGGGCCATGATGTGATGGGTTGATCAAAATTATTTCCAAAAGTTAAGTGTGTCAATTTTGCGGGCCATGATCCGATGGGTTGATTAAAATCATGTCCAAAAGTTAAGTGTGTTATAAAAGGTGGCCATGAGCCTATTGATTGATTAAAATAAAATCCAAAAGTTAAGTGAGTGATAAGAGTAGGCCATGTTTCTATGCGTTGATTAAAATTCATTCCAAAAGTTAAGTGTGTTATATAAGGTGGCCAAGATCCTATGGGTTGATTAAAATGATCACCAAAAGTTAAGTGTGTTATATAAGGTGGCCAAGATCCTATGGGTTGATTAAAATACTTATCAAATGTTAAATGTGTTAAATGTTTAAACTGTGGTAATAATTTTAAATCATTAATATTGATTAACTTATACACGTTATTATAGATATTATCATTACCCACGATAATAAACGTAAAATAAATTTTATTTAAATTTAAATAAGAGTATTCTACGCGTTGATAAACTAAATCGATAAATTCATAAAACGCTTTGCATGTTTTATACAAATTAACATTTTTAGTATTAATGAGTTTAAATATTTCTTCTGGCACTAACATATTTTTGTATTTAAAAAATGTTTAATTAAACATTTTTTAATTCCTTCAATTTTTGTAACCAATCATGATCATTTTTAATCAATTTTTGATTATTTTTATACAATTCTTTAATACCGCATTTTATGGTTTTATAATCAACAACGTCACACTGATTTTGATTAAGTTGACAAAAAAAGATTAATTTTTCAACGTCACCGCCAGCATAAACAAAAGCATCTTTGTTGTTGACAAAATAATCTTTAATTTTATTATAGTCTTTTTTTAAAATGGATAAATGTTCATCTTTTAATTTTTGTTCAAAAATGTCGAACAGTTGTTCGATACTATAATCATCCAATTTGAAATGCCACATACATCGCCGCGCTAGTCCCTTTTGTGCTTTAAATATCGTGTTTTTTAAATCTTCTTCATAACCAGCAAAAATAATAACAATTTCATTTTCATGTTCGGACATGAATTTATTAATGCAAGTTAAACATTCCATACCGTAAATATCTTGCGGTCCTGAATATAATGAATACGCTTCATCAATAAAAACCACTTTACCAATATTATTTCTTAACAATTTTTCTGTTTTTTTATCCGTTGTTCCTAAATAAATGTCTACAAAATCAGAACGACTAGTAATTGTGATGATGGACTGATTATGATTGGTTAATAACAATGCATCACTATTCGTATATAGTAAAATAATGACAGTCGTGATTAACACAATCATACCGATAATAAGTTTATTACCGTATTTAACATACATGGGTTGTAAAAACTCATGATATATTAATCTCGCTGCGAATAATAACATGATTGCATAAAGTTGTAATACTTCTTCGTTATAATGTGATAATTTAGAAAATAAAGATAACTGATTATTATTTTTGCTAGCTAAATCTAAAAACCCCAAATGATGCCATATTTCGGCCATCAATATACCTACAGTTGTCTTCCCAGTACCAGGTCCGGACATAAGAACTGTATTTAACATTTTCATACTTAAATCACCCTTATTTAATTTGTTTATTAAAAAAGTAGTTTGTTTAGCAATGGATGTTTTAATATCATCTAATCCAATCATATTGTGTAATTTTATAAGGCTTGTTAATAAGGATTTTGGATTTTTGATATTTTTAATAAATGGGTGATGATTTTTATCAGTCATACCTTCGTATATTTGATAAATCAAATGACGTAATTCATTTTCATGTTGTTTTTTTTTATAAATAACATCATCCTTTAATTTTTGTTTTGAAGCCATTTTATCAATATCATATAAATATTTATATGATATAAAAATGATTCATGATGATTTAAAACAATTACATGATGAAATGACAAATGTCATCCATCTTTCATATGAATTAAATCAACATTTACATCAGCAACAACACGATTTAAATAAAATTGAACATGGTGTAAGTGATGTCAATGATGCTATACTTGATGTAAATCATCATATACATGATTTAAATCACCATTTATTATCAAAAAAGACATTATTTGCAATTTTTGCAACAACAGCAACCATGATTACATCGATTGTGATTATATGTATTATTTAAATAATATAAGTATTTGGTAATTGTTGTTCTAACTCATTTTTAAATACCGATGATAATTTGTTTTTAACCAATGTCAATTGTTGTAAAGCGGTCAGCTGACCAATTTCCGGCGGCAATGTAATCAATTGGTTGTTTGACAAATACAAGTATTCTAAATTAATCAGCTGACCAATTTCCGGCAGTAATATATTCAGTTGATTGTAATCCAAATCCAAATATCGTAAAGTATTCAGCTGGCCCATTTTATGCGGCAATGTACTCAGTTGGTTGTCATGCAAATACAAGTATTTTAAATTAATCAGCTGACCTATTTCTGGAGGCAATGTACTCAGTTGGTTGTTATCCAAATACAATTGATGTAAAGCACTCAGCTGACCGATTTCCGGAGGCAACGCGCTCAGTTTGTTGTTATGTAAATACAATGATTGTAAAGCACCCAGCTGACCCATTTCGGGCGGCAATGTACTCAGTTGATTGTTTGACAAAAACAAGTCTTTTAAACTAATCAGCTGGCCGATTTCCGGAGGCAATGCACTTAGTTTATTGTTTGACAAAGACAATTGTTGTAAAGCACTCAGCTGACCCATTTCCGGCGGCAATGCACTCAGTTGGTTGTTTGACAAATTTAATAGTTTTAAATTTATCAATTGACCAATTTCCGGCGGTAATACTGTGATTTTTCGGTCAGATAAATTTAATTCTGTCGTCGTATATAATTCTTTCATTGTAACATTTTTAAGTAAAGGTAGGATAAGTAATCGAGACAATTGATAACATAGTTTAAGCAACTGTAACCACGTCATCTCAGACGTTTTATTTTTAAATACAGACATATCGGTATGGTTATATAAACGGTCATAAATGTGTCGAAACCAATCATCATGTTGATGACATAAAGTCTTGTTGACTTGACAAAATCGGAATACAGATTGGATATCCGCATGAGATAAAATTTCACGTAAGACATCGTCGTTTAAATCAACATATAACATATTTTTGTGTTTAAAAAATGTTTAATTAAACATTTTTTTTAAGTCATTGGTACAAGTTGAAATACAGCAGGTTTAAATTTGGTATTTGTTTTTAAAATAAAAATAGGTGTACCAATTTCACTAACAGAAATCATACCATTATCGGTCGTTAACGTAAACATATTTTCTCCGACAGTAGTGTAAGTAAAAACGACCGAATTATTCGGCCCACCTGTTGGAATCATGACATTAAATCCTTCATCAGGATTTGGCGGTGTTACTGTTATTTGAATATAACCAACCTTACTAATTGTGGGGTTAGTACAATTACCTTGTCCACCTGTTGGTGAACAAACAGGATATCCTATACCAGTTTGATTATAAATCGTATTCACTAACAATACAGATTTTTGATTTGCTTGTAATTCGGCAAATGATGATGTTTGTGTAACAAATGTAAATCGGTCTAGATTTGGTGTTTTACTTAAAGTAACAATAGGTAGCCAAACTTGTGTACCCACTGGATAGGGAATAGCTGCTGGTGCTCTATTTAATATATTGATATTCGTTAAACCGAAATATGTTTGATTTGTAGGATAATAAATCCTATAGCTTGGTAATTGATTAATAATATCAATGACATTACCATGATTTAAAGATACAATGATGATGATGGCGACAACGATTAATATAAATAAAATGATGATTCCCCACCAATATAACTCCATTTAAATATAAATTTATATTTTAATAAATAAATGGATGAATCTTTAAAAAATATTATCAAAATTCAATATTTATATATTGATGCATTAGAGTTGATTGATAAAAGTGATTATTATTTAGCGACACAACAATTAGAAGCGGCTGTACCCTTATTTGATCATATCGATACAAACGTTGATTCACATTATACACTGATGATTAATCAATTACAAACAAAAATGAAACATACCTTAAATGAGATTAATAGTTATTTATTCGATAAATCAACTATTGATGATTTTTCAACAGTTGAAAAATCAACAATAGTTGAAAAATCAACAACGGATAATGATAATATCATTTTTAACGATTATATTGATACAAATAGTCATGTTATAAATAATGATATGACAATAATGGATAGTTTTTGGCAATGTTTATTACCTATACAACGAAAAATTTCCAGTTTCATCATACAACATAAACATAAAATTGATTAATCTATTTATATTTTCATACATGAAAATATGAATCGTATTTATCATATATTATATAATCTTATAAATCCTGTTGATTTTAGTAAAATAACTAACACATTTTATATAAACAAACGTATTATTAGTAATCCCTATATGTATCGGTGTATGTTAAATTATTTAAAAGAAAATGAATTACCCAAATCGGTCATTTATGGTTATGACTGTTATTGCTCTATATATTATAATAATTATATGTATTATACTAATAATATTGTTTTTTGTCATCTTTGTTTAAAAAACATTAAAATATTAAATGATTTATTAGGATCACAATTTTATGACATGTTTTTTCAAAAATTTATAGTCATAAAGTTATTACCACTCGTTGATGATTTACACCTATACTTATGTTTAAAATTGATTCAAATATAATTTATTTATAATTTGCAGCATGACGTAAAGTCAATAAACTACTCTTCTTCCAATCGTGTCCAACCGCCTTATCACTCATAATATACATGTCACCATGATGTAACATTAAATCACATCTTTCACCTACCGGCTTGCAATGATGATACCATTGATAATACAATGGCATCGATTTACCAAGTCGAATAGCAACCACGATTCTTCTCTCAAAATCTCCATGAAATCCAATAAAACAATTGTTGTTATAATAATAATTGCCTTCAGCATTCAAGTTATTTGTCTTTTCACCAAACCATAATGGTAATAATGCTCGTATCTTCTTTGTCAATGGTAAATCATCAAACGACACCACTGTACCTTTACCTTCTTCATAATTGGCAGTTTGTGATTCATCAGCCATACAAATATTAAATCTTGCGCGTTTATTTACTACTCTACCTTTCATTTTTGCCTTCGTATCCCATTTAACATCGTTGTATTCATGTAACAAGGCATTGGCACCTTGCTCATTGTTGTATTCATGCAACAATGCATTGGCGCCTTGTCTTATAATCAATATAGCAGCTTCATCACCTTCGCCTTTATTGTATTGATTTAAATGAATGAGTTCAACATCAACTTTAACACCACATTGTTCAATCTTTGTTTTCGCTTCTTTTAATTCATCAACACTTAAACCAATATTACTTTTATTTCCAATTTGTTGCATACCAGCATGATTTTCCACGCATTCACCAAACGTGATTGTTATGGTGGTATCCATTTTTGTACCTATTTTTTACAATGTCAATCATTTTTTAATTTCAAATAATCATTTATAATATCTTCATCAATTACAATAATCCGCGCGTGATTATCCCATACAGAATGTGTTATGATGATATGGCTACCATCATAACACATACCCAAACTAAATTCAATGCCTTTTGTTTCAAAATAAAATGGTAAGGATAGTTTCATCGTTGTGAAATTTTCATCGAACCAAATAAACCGGTGAAAATAACAAAGATTTTTAGTCACTTGATGAATCAAAGATAACCACCCAGATTTATATTTTATAGGTGGACTACCTCCACGAAATCCACTGCAGTTTTTATCACTTAAAAATGTATTTTTAACTTGTATTAAATTACCATTTGTTTGATTTACTTCATACAACATGAATGGATGAATCATATAAATGACATATAATTTATCATGTTGATAAAAGGGTAACCAATTCTTTTCATGCCGCCCTTTCACAGGACCGATTAATGGTATTAACTTAATGACATGACCATGTTCATCAAGTGTCCCAAGGCATTGTTCGATAAGTCTATTTTGATTAAAATTTCCATGTGAACAAATAAATTGTGTTTTATTAATCAAACGTAAATCATCGATACCATAAACAAAACTGTCATAATACACATTGTTTGTTTTATCAACAATCTGTTTTGTATTTTGAATACAAAAATCTTGATCCAACGTCATCAAGACGTGATCAGATACATGTATATTGTGTTCATCTAAAAATCGAAAATGTGGATCGTAAACATAATTAGAATACCGTATGTTGCATAGATAAGTTTTATTAACGTCATCGTAAATAATGGATGGATTATTGGGTACACGTGTTTTAGGCATCGGACAATTTAAATAAATGGTTTTAATAACTGGTAATTTAACCATGTAATGGTATAATTGATTCATAGCTGTATCTCTTTTTTGTTCATCAACAAAGCTTAACACGATGTCATCACATTGTTGTAAATGTTGATCATGATGATCATCATGATCAACATCAAATTGTGCATGATCACTTGCTAATAAAACATCAGGATAATTGTTAATAAGATGTATTTGATAACCAAGGTTAAAAAGGAGAGCACTTATCGCCATGTTTTTGGTAAATAAAATTGGCGGATAGTTATTTATATTCAACGTTTTTAGAATATGATTAATAATATTCATATCATCATGATAACATGTGATTAATTTAACATCAGTTAAATTTAATTGATCAATAGGATAATTCAATGTATATAATTTAACATTATGAATATGATTGTTCATCATATTTTGATGTAATGTGATTAATTCATTGGTTTCAAAGGCATGAATCGTTTGACAATAGGAATGGAGTAAAAGTGGATAAGATCCACTTCCTGCACCAATGTTAATCATCACAGCATTTGGCGTTAAAAATTCCTTACACCAGTGAATTAAACTTTCATCCTTCATTTTTGTTTTAATTTAAAATTGTTTTAAATTAAAATGGACATACAATCATCGCGCGCCAAACGTATCGGTAAAAAAATTGTCAACATGTTTTATACCCAACTTTCTATAAAACCAAATTATAATTATTACCGCGACGATGTGATTAGTATTATTTTTGTTGATAATATTGAATTTGAAATTGATATTTATCGCAGTAATATCATTCGTGTTTTTATTTTCCACAAATTGACAGATACTTGGGTTCATGTTGATAGTATTGAATGGAGACATGTTTTCACGTTTGATGAATTAGAACAGCAAATGTATTATATTGCACAATGGATTATTGATTATTTTTATGAACGTCTTGTTAATGCTACTTATCCTTATGTGTATATTTTGTATTAAATTAATATTGTTTTTAATATAATTTTATTATATTAAAATGTTAACAGGTATAGAAGATACAAATGTTAAAATTATAGAAAATTTAAATTTAAGAGAATTAAGACAAGTATGTCAAACAAATAAATATATTTTAAATTTATGTCAAACCAATACAATGTTAAAACGAAAAATGAATAAAGTGAATAAAAGGGTAAATAGAATTATGAATATTTTATCAACACGTGATGATATTATAGATATTAAATTATTACTAAATAATAAAAATCAAACTTTTAATGATTTTTTTAATATATTGAATAAACTATCAATTTTATCTTTTTATGTCGATGGTGAAACTATTTATAGAGATAAAACGTTAGAATTTTTTAAAAAACATGAGGTGATAAATATTAATTTTAATTTAGATTATATTAGTTTTCCTACATATTATTATGATTATGACGTTGAAGATTTCAGTGAATTAAATATTACTTTATCAAATAATGCATTACAAGAATTTTTAACTCATATTTATTACAATCAACTTATATTAATTATATAATAAAAAAGTGTAAAATTATCATTATAAGATAATGATAATTATAATATCAATAGAACTACCAAATGATTGTGTTTCGTTTATTTTATTGAAAACATGATTAATATGTTCAATAGAATAACAATGTTTATTATTTTGATATAATTGGATCGGGTTAACAACGAATTACCCTGCCGATAATGGAAATGTTGATGAATAATTATAGTTTTATTTCTTTATATTGTTTCCTTTTTTTTTCTTTCAGTGAAAATTTTTAAGAAAATTTCACGCTCCCGATTTTTTATATTTTAATATATTTCTTTCTTTTTTTCTGTCAGTGAAAAATTTTCGGAAAATTTTCGCTGGCGTAATTTTTAAAATTTACAGGTTCCACAATTTTCTTTCTTTTTTCTTTCATTGAAAATTTTTCGGAAAATTTTCGCCGGCGCACTTTTTAAAATTTACAGGCATGATTAATTTTAAAACGATATTATAAATATTAAAATAAACATTATAAATGGCAGATAAAGTTAAAGATGAATTTTATCAATATAATGAAATGAATGACGATGAAAAAGATAGATATTTTATGAATAGTATTCATAAACATTATTATGAATTATCAGAGGAAAATAAAATAACATTTTCTAATTTAGCAAGATATGTTAAAATTTATAAGGAAACGGATGATGTCAATGTTAAAAACTATTTATGGCAACGTTATGATCGATTAGCCCAATTTCATTGTGATCCGATAAAATATGAAGAATTTTATAATAAAAAAGTGTAAAATTATCATTATAATATAATGATAATTATAAGATGAAGATTTAGTAAGTCTTCCAATTAATCCATTCGCATCACCGTCATTGCACACATTTTAATATGATAATTTTTATTTACCATTCATAACTATCGTCGTCATATCTGGTTTTCACTTTCATCGATTCAAATCCATGTCCTTTGACAAGAGGTGTGTAAACACCATGTTTTGATAATATTAAATGAACAATTTTATGAATGAGTCTATTAATCCACAATTTATATTGTTTGTTTTTTATAGGTACCAAATCAATATCCTTTTGATAACCATTTTGTTCTAAAAACCGCTTCGCTTGACATATCCATGAAACACTATAATCGTCACAATGGATAATTTTGTCTCCTGAATTAAGATATCTATTTCTAATCACCACAGCTGCCCGCAACAACTCCCCTTCCAAATACTTACTTTCATTTAATTTCGGGAAAAAGAAAATATCAAAGTATTCAATGAGAAAATCTTTAAATGTCATATTATCCATATAATTAATGTTATTCTGTTTTGATAATAAACGCAGTGTATTAGTAGCGTTTAACAAACGTTTTAGTTTTTGATTTGTATCATATAACCGATTTAAATCCTCGATTGGTGTATTAAGAATAATGTTTAATAAAACATCGTCATTCAAAGTTTCCATTTTTTAATTATATATAATTAAAAAATAATTTAATGACAGCATTTAGAAGAAGATGAAGATGAAGAAGATGATTTACAAGATTTTGAAGATGACTTTTCACAACAGTTAGTAAGTCTTCCAATTAATCCATTTGCCTCATCATCAATACCGGCAGCGAAAAGAATATCGTCATTGCATACATCATAATAAATACCCCATAAACCGTCAATATACAAAATGTTACAATAGCAATCTCTGACTTGGCCAATAAAATCACCACATTTCCTATCATAAATGGAAATAGTACCATCACCAAAATTACCAACTAATAAATAGTTGTCACATTTGCTGACCAACAGTCCCCATGGCTCGTTAAGCCCTGTTCTATTAACCAATCGTTTGACAAAAGTACCATCAAGTTTAAACACATCAATGTATCCAAATCCTTCACCTTTGACGCCATCCGAACCATCTTTAAGCGCAAAAGCGACATAAATTAATTTTTTATGAGCATAAACATTATATGGATAATATCCTTCAGCAATTAAATCAGCATCCGTAAACGTACTTAAAAAGTTGAAATTAGAATCATAAATAATGACATTGCCACCACCAACACCAATATCGGCAAAATTAGCAACATAGAGCTTATTTTTAGCAATGGTAACGCCTTTCAAAATACCATTAGGTACAGTCAAAACGACAGCCGTGTTGGCTGGATCAACGGATGGTTTATAAATTTCAATAGTGCCACTTTCGGTGACTAAGATGAGGGAAGCACCTTGAAAGTTAGATGATTTAAAATTACTAACAAGACCAGTACCAGCACCAGTCGTATTAATAGCAAGATCTAATTTTCCTTTTCTATTATATTTACCAATAGTCAAACTGCCATTGTTTGCCGTGTAAATGAATTTTTTTTGTGCAGTTATTCCCCATGGATTAACAGTTTGCGTTGACATATATTTCGCCACGCGATTGACATTCGAATTCAAATTAATTTGCTTTACTTCTTTTTGTTGTGACATTGTTATTTATGTAAATAAAAATATTTTAATTTTTTTATAATTATAATAATTATATAATTATAATTAAAAATGTCAGATACAGATATAGATAAAATAAATTCATCAACGAGTACAGGTTCAATAAGTACATCCGTATTGGTATTTGTATTATTAGTCGGCGCGGTAGCTATTATTGTCTATATATTACAACAACAACTTGCTAATAATTACCCAATCTCTCCGTTTAATTATGGTGATACCGTTGTCATACGTCCAGCGATATTATCTGGTGATAATATAAATCAATATTTGGAACAAAGTGCCACAATTCAGTTAAGTAATGCTGGACAACCGTGTTTAATACCTTATGATTATGGACCAAACGCTTATGCTGTAACATTTACAGGTGATAAAAGTAATACACGCAGTCAATGGATTTTAAATCAATTTTCATCAGCTTCACAATGTGAAGGAGTTCCAGGAGGGTGTGATGCGAACCAAAGCCTTGTCTATGGTTTAGGTAACAGGTTTTATTTACAAAATCGCAATAATCCATCGGATCCTACTGGTCGTTTACGATACCAACGGTTAAATGAAGGCTTTTCAGGTTTGTGTTATAGTACAACACCTGCAGTGATTGGTTATGATGGATCAAGTTCTAATTGTAGCTGGTTTGAAAGTGATTTGTTGGTTTATTTTTTGCCAACAAACTATCCCAATTTGTATTTTATATTATTTCCATCATGTTCTAGTGGTGTTAGTGGTGTAAATTCATTAAATCCAAACACCACCACACAACCTAATGATGGTATTATATCGGTAAGACCATGGGGAGCTAATTTTGGTCAAAATAATTTAAAATTAGCTACCGGATGTGTTGATTGTAGTAGCAATGGTACATTTAATCCGTGGGTAAACGGTGATCCAACTCAAGGATTACAACCCAATGTACCAATCATGAATCATTTACCAGCAGATAATTTATTCCCGCCTTATCAAAATGCCAATGTTTTATTGTTTGAAGTTGTTAAAGTTTAATATTTGTCATGTTATCGCACAACATATCCATGTCATTGTTTTTTGTAATATGAACATGTTGCATCTTGTCACTTAATTGGTCTAATTCACAATGAACGCAATAAATGTTGTACAATCGCACTTGAAAGTGCGACGAACAATAATAATGTTTGCAACGAATACAGTAATACAGGTGTATTTTATCATGACACATATGACATTCATCCATTTATATTTAATTTTTATTAAATATAATCATTTTATATAAAATAAATGGATAATATATCCATTCTAAAACGTTCAGATGTTTTGAAAAATTTAAAACAATATAAGATGTACAATGGCTTGTCTGAGAAAAAAATTGTAGAAAAATTAGGAAAAAAAGACTTATATAGTTTACGTACAGAGTTGCGACGCTTAGAAAGTAAAAAGAATCAATCAATATCAATTTTACCAAATGACATGTTGTTTGAAACGTTAATCCTAAGCGATATCAATACTATAGTTAACACTTGTACATCCAATAAAGAATTAATGTTATTGTGTGATGATACATTTTGGATAAACAAATTCAAACATGACAATCTACCAATCACACGTCAACCAAAAAATTTTAATGGATGGGTGAAATTATATCGATGGGAGAGTATGATAAAAAATCGTTCAAGTGTTCCTAATGACAGAGGACATATTGATCTTAAAATATTATACGCAGAATTGGATAAATATGGATTTACGTATAAATATAAAATAGGTATTGATGTTTATATTAATAAACGTCAATATGTTAATGTTTCTAGACAGCCTAATTTTGAATTAACATTATCTGTTTATACTGATAATAAATTAGATCCATATAGCTTGTTTATATTAGAAGAATACGGAAATATCAACTTTGAATCATTGATTCACGTCCTTAATTTGGTTAAATCTAATTTGTCATTGTTTAAGCTTTAGTATAAGGATAGTTACCACGTTCTTTAGCCGTTGCTGTATAAATAACACTTGACAGGACAAAAAATAAAACTAAAAATACAACAAGCCATTTCGCAGCATCAGTACGTGCAATGGATATGACGAACCATGCACCGATAGCTAAAAATAGAGCAATAACACCTAATATGGCTGCAAATGTATCTTGCTGTTTAGCAACACTCGTTTGTCGTAAGTCATTAACCACCGTGTTATAAATGGATGAATTACTTATCGCATTTAAAATACATTGTTGTGTGACAGATTGAAAATCTTCAATTTGAATAATTGAATTATCAATCGTACTATCATTACAAACAATTTCATTTTTACCTTGCGATATATTTGTTGAACAATTACTGTTATAAGTATTACTGATAAAATCACCCAGTGTAATACTATCTTGAATAAAATTATTCGCTGAGGCAATGGATGGGAAGCTAAATTGTTGTGTAATAGCTTGTGCAGCTTGTCTCATTGTCTGAGACACACTCGATGATATAGCCACTTGTGTATTTGCATTGGTAATACAACTTTGACTTACGACTTGTTGATTCAATATATCAATTTTACTACCATCTTTTAATGTACATCCATTGAGTATAATTTGATTTTGTGCTCCTGTGCCACTTACAGCACAAGTTTGTGCATACGTATTCAATACATCAATACTATTACTAATCATTGAATTAACTGAATTTGTTGATATACTAGCACCCATTTAATATTAAAATTTATTAAAATTTTAATAATTACAATTCTTGTTGATTCAACACCTCTTCCAAAATTTGCTGTGTTTTATCCGACGTTGTTGTTTTATTTTCAGTTTGTGATGATTGTGATGATTGTGGTGATAAAAAAATCTTCATCAAACTATTGGTCAATTGATGTAATTGTTCATTTTGTGGAGAAATGAGATTGATTGTTTGGGATACGAATTTTTCTAAATCTTCAGGCTTTTCCAATTTAATATTAAATAAATTATGATTATCTTTATCTTTTTCCGTTTTATCCAAAGGTACTTGTTTATCAATTTTTGTATCCACTTGTTTTTCTACTTGTTTTTCAGGTTGTTTATTATCTGATTGTTCATTATCTTTAATAATATCCGATAAGTGTTTGATAATGATACTGATCAATGCATTTTTCGAGTCATCACGACCATATTGCTCATGATGACATTCTCCGCGAACACCTAGTAAATGTAATATATTTATAAATGCTTTACAATGTTCACCATGTTGTGAACGATAAAGTTGTTGTTTGCAAATATGTATAATGTCATTACGATTTTGTATATCATAATCACACTCGTAATACGGGCTTGATCGTAAATGATTTAATAGTAGATGACGATACATTTTATTAAAAATATAAAAGTTTTAAACTTTATTAATTTATTACAATAACATGTTCTATACGTACTGTTAACATATCGTCATAACAATCAGTATGTGTTATGATAATTTGTCCTACTTTCAAATTAAAATATTTAGCCACAGGATCTTTTAATAATAATCCGGGTAATTTATTTTTACCGTGTTCTTTTTTATAATCATTCGATTCATTCATCGTCATTGGAAAATATAATGGTTGAAAAACGTGTTCTGTAATGTTAATAAGTAATTCATCTTCGGTAAAAATTTGCAGTTGTTGTTCAGTAATATAATTTGTATGTTTTAAAGCTTCAGTGCTTAACGTCGAATTGATTATCAAAATACCATCCATATTATGATTGGTCATTGCTTCTGTACATTCACGAATAGAATCTACTTTGATTTGTTTACTATTTTCCAATCCGACATAATAAACAACAATATTTTTTGAATCTTGCTTTTCATATTTACTATATAATAGTTTACGGATTGATTTATTATTATTATTATTACCTAATTTACGTTTAAATTCTTTACTTGTCAAATTGTCATCTAATATCCAATCCTCATGAATTGTATAAAACCCGCGTGCGTTTAGCATTTTGATTTGATTTTGTTTTATCCTCCATAAACGTTCCAATTCGTAATCCATTTTTAATCTTAATTTGTTAAAATTAAATCATTTTTATTATAAAATGAGTAGTACCGATCCAATAATTTATCGCCATGATTTTGATATTATCAATCATTCAAAACATTATATGATGATGTATCATGACGACGATGATATTTACAGTTACGTTACGGCAAATCATGGTAGCGTTTTATATCACATGAAACAAAAAGACGATAAAATCATTTTAAACACGTATTTAAAGTCAAAAAAACCGGATATCAACAATCATCAAATTGACGATATCGACTTGATGAATATTTTTAGTATATATAAATCACGTGGTATTGATTATCATCAATCGACATACATGACTAACCAATATTTATTAAAACTATTTACAAGTTATTTTAATCCACATAGTATCAAAGATGTACTCTATTTATATACCTATTTACATGCTAATGCAATATTAATAAATTTAGAATCACCATTGGTCATACATGAAGAATATACATTAACAGCATTATTACCGCAATCTTTATATGATACAATTTATCAATTATACAACGCATTATATGTTTATATTAATTTATTATCATAAAAATGATTTATTTATCCTAATTATTTAGGATAAATATAATGTACTTAATCGATGATGTTTATGATGCAATTTTATTACAATCGGATTTAGATATCATATTTCAATTTTGTCAAGTTAATCATGCATTTTATACACAAAAAAATTATTTATATCAACAAATTTACTGTCGATTTTATTAAATACGAATATGTCTTGTTTTAAATCCGATCAATCATGGCTAAATTTAATCAAATTATGTTATCAACTTGAAAACTTAAAATTTAAATTAAATATAAATAAATCCATTGATCATCTTTACCAGAGTAAAATAATGGATATACATAACTACAAATTGAGTGTATTGCCTCCGGTAATCTGCCAGCTGAGTGATTTACAAAAATTATATTTACATAACAACAAACTAAGTGTATTGCCGCCGGAAATTAGCCAGTTGAGTCATTTAAAATACTTGAATTTGTTTCACAACCAACTGAGTGCATTGCCACACGAAATAGATCATTTGATTAATTTACAACTATTGTCATTGTCATACAACCAACTGAGTGCATTGCCGCCGGAAATCGGTAAGCTAATTAATTTACAATATTTGTATGTGTCATATAACCATCTGAGTGCATTGCCTCCGGAATTGGGTCAGCTGAGTGTTTTACAAACGTTGGATTTGTCTAACAACCAACTGAGTGCATTGCCGCCGGAAATCGGTCAGCTGAGTCATTTACACACATTGAATTTATCAAACAACAAACTGAGTGCATTGCCGCCGGAAATCAGTCAATTGGAGGCTTTACAACAATTGTATTTGTCAAACAACCAACTAAATGCATTACCTCCAGAAATCGGTCAGTTGAGTGCTTTACTATGTTTAGTTTTGACTTACAACCAACTGAGTGCATTGCCGCCTGAAATGGGTCAATTACATCATTTACAACAATTGTATTTGTCTCACAACCCACTGAGTGCATTGCCGCCGGAAATTGAACGGCTTATTTTACAAAAATTAACTTATATTGAGATATTTATATAATATATAATTATGAATCATAAATTATATATTATATACGCATAGATAATTGTGCTTTTAATTTTGGCATTTTAGACTCTACAACACTTTGTCTATTTCTTATACTTGTAATACATGTAATACACACTACTACCTCTTTCTTAAACCATGCTGCTACTTTTTTAACAATTTCCTTTAATAAACCAGAATGAATTAAAAATTCATAAATCAAATTGCATACGTTTAAAATGTTTAATTTATCATCTTGTGATAATTGTACTGTCGTTTTAGTTGGTAAAATAACCAAAAAGATATATACCAAAATTTTGTAAATAAATTCTTCGGTATCTTGTTCTTTATAATTTAATTTGATATCAGGCAATGATTTGACCAACAATACGATTGTGGTAATCAATGTTGATAAAGCGGCCAAATCTTTACTTAATACAATTAAATCATTGATGGTAAATTTTTGATCATTATCCCTATCCTTCGTAATAATGTTGATAACGTCAACAATATTGGTTAAGAATGTGGGATTTTGAATGTAAATTGGCGCGGGTGATAGGAGCAGTTCTAACGAACTGATTGTCATCGCGTCTTCCGCGATTAATCTTTTTAATGATTCTTGCAAATTATTCATGGTGGTTATTTTATTATCACAATAATTGTTTATATATTTTATAAATATTTATAAAAATGTATATGTCACAATCGCGCGCCGAACATATCGGTCATAAATTAATCAACATGTTTTATAGCCAATTAAACATAAAACAAGTAGATTATGATTATTATCAACTTGATAATATCATTACTATTACTTTTGTTGATAATATTGAATTTAATATTGATATTTATAACAGTAACAATAACATGATTCGCGTTTTTATTTTCGACAAATGGACAGATAATTGGGTTCATGTGGATAGTATTCATTGGCGACACGTTTTCACGTTTGATGAATTAGAACATCAACTTTATTATATTGCACAATGGATTATCGATTATTTTTATAAACGTATTACTAACGCAAATTTTCCTTACAATTATATTATATATTAAAACATTATAATGTGACATCACTTCAGGTGCAATGTTTAAAAACGATTTGAAAATAAAAAAATTAGACTAAAAATGAGCTTGTATTGTCAGGGTTATATATCAAATACAGGCGTGCGTTGTACTAATATAATATATAAAAATCAATCTTTTTGTGGTAAACACCGGAGACACTATGCATTGACTGCAAATAAAACGGTTTATCGGAAAATAATATTGAAATTGTGTCTTTTGAAACAGTTATTGTTGGATGATATTTATACTGTTGCTCTTCCATTATTTGTTAATTTATTCAACATGACTGTCAAAATCAATAAAAATCCATTCGAAAAAGTATATTATATTACTTTTGGATACGGTCCTAATAAAATCTTAGTAAGACCAGTTTAATTAATAACATATGTTATTAATTATAATTAATTTTATAATAAAATGATTGATCAAGTCACAAGTTATTATGGTCAAGTTTATAAGTTGATAAAAAAACATCATCATCATCAGAAGCAGCAACCATGCGTAATACCAAATAATAACGCTATTAAAATTAACATTTTTTCACCATCACAACCAAAGAAAACTTTTTGTATTAACGATGATGATAATAATAATGACAATAAAATTAACGTAAACATTTATTCACCGTCTTGTGCTAAAAAAACTTATTGTATTAATAAAATTGGATAGTACGGATGATATATTACATTTAAGTGATGTGGATATATCCACACGGGTAATAAGGGATAAATATGATGTGATGCATATACAGATATCGTTTGATTGATTTGCGTTGTCATCATTTGATTGATCGAGTCAATCATGTTTATTAAATTGAGTAATTTTTTGTTTTTGTACAAATGTAAATAATTAATAAAACAGCGTGTAAAAACAGATCCATATTTTGTGGATGCTGAACGTTCTTGATCAGACGACGATGTGATTAAAATAATTTGATTATCATAATCGTCAATTTGATTATAATTATTAATTTTAAATCGATTTGTCACCCATTTGAATGGTAATAGGAATAGTATGGAATTTGAATAACAGCAATCCATCATCATCAAAACATCCTCGTATTTCAAGATGACATCTTTAATGATATTAAAAGATTGGTGTTTTAAGTTTGGTAGTAAAAACTCATTGGTTGGATAACTATGTCCTGAATAATAAAAAAACAACCGTTTAGATATTACTTTAGTAATATCATAAAGACATGTTATTAAATCATCGGTTGAATGAACCTGATAAACAATAGTGCGATGATCGTGTTGATAATCAATTATATCTGTTAAAATGTAAATTTTTAAATCTAACAATAATAGCCATTCTGTTATATATTGTAAGTCAAATCGAGCACCTTCTAAATAGTCATCGTGATTTTGATGATAATCAAATATCATGAGTATCGCTGTCATTATAATTTTGTTTAAAATTATAATTATTTAAAATGAATGAATCGCAAGCAAGCGAAGATTGTTTAAACGGATATGTGATTAAAAATATAATTGGTAAAGGTGCCAGTGCTAAAGTATTTACAGCTTGTAAACCTCATTGTATCTATGCGATTAAAAAAGTGCGTGCTACTTTATTTAATAAAGATGAAGTGATAATTGCTCATCAAATGGGTGAATATGGTATCGGTCCCCGTGTGTACGCATACTGGTATTGTCGTAAAACACTTGAATGGTTTATTGTAATTGATAAAATTGATGGTATAACATTGTGCGAATTTTTACAATATAACGAATGTATTAGTCAAGAATTGTATAATTTAATTTACAAACAAATTAATTTAATGCATCAACATGGTGTTATACATCATGACTTGCATTGTGATAATATCATGTTATCCGCTAAGGATAATTATATTAACGCTATTTACATTATAGATTATAGTTTTGCTACATTTGTTGACGATGATAATCGTTTTCAAATGGAAAGAGATTATCGTCATTTGAATCAAATACCAATTTGTAACAATTATTATTTTTAATATTAAAAATGGAACAAGTTATAATAGAAGATAAAACATACAGTCTATTACCAACGACTGCAGATCAATGGGTTTTATTGATCTCATCCTTGATCATTACCATATTATTTTTAATCGCTGCTTATATTGGCGCGCAAAAACCATTTTATCAAGAATTGATTAAAAAGTTTCCACAAAATGCATGGCTTATTGCTGGGTTATGGCTAATCGCGTCTATTATTAGCTATGGTACATTTTATTTAGCGCCATCAGTGACAACATTATGGCCCTGGTATGTCATGATTAATTATTTAAATTTATTATGGATAGTTGTGTTTTATATTTATGAAAGTTTTTATGCAGCGTTGGTGATTATATTTATCATTATCTTGATTTACTTTTATTTAATGTTGTTGGTTGGTAGCGTGAACATTTGGGCACCATTACTATTATTACCTTTAGAATTATTGTATATTTATTTGTTTTATAGTTTATTACATTTAGCGAGTGTGAATCAAATTATTATTTAATTATATAAAAATGTCATTGATATTTATATAATTAAATAATAATTATTAAAATGTCAATGACATATCGTATTCAAAACTATATCAAACAACGTATATATGATTTATATGAAATAAAACCAACTGTTTTTCATTATTTTAATCAAATCAATGTCATATGGACAAATTACCAAATCAACATTATTCATGATTATTATCATTTTGAAATTTCATTTGTTAATGAGATTGATGGATATGAAGATGTTTACGACATTAGTGACATAAACAATGTATATGATACGATTGATGATATTTTAATGCATATAAAACCGCGTAAATTATTTTAATATATATATATTAAAATAATAAATGAATAAGGTTACAAATGATATTATTTATGAAACACTACTCAATACAGATATTCAAGATTTATATCCTATGTGTCAAATCAATAAACAATATAGCAACATTTGTCACAGCAAGCAGTTTTTAATAACGAAATTTAACCAGTTACACATTAAGATTTATAAAAATATCAAATTAACATTAAATAATTTGATTTTTATTGATCGTTTAATTCAATTAGCATATCATGTTGTTGAATTTATTAAACAATCTAATAAACTATTTTATTATGGAATAATTAATACCATTAGTGACATGTCTAAAATTAGTCCATTGATATCTAATAAAATAATGGATAAATTAAAAAATGAAAAAGAAATGAATATTAATAAAAATGATAAATTATATGGTCGTTTTGAAGCTAATACATATATTGAATTTAATAATCATCAAATGTATTTAGAATTTTGGATGTATACACCTGACGATTATCGATCATCAATCATTTTAACTGATTTAGAAACGGTTGAATTTTTAGTCAATTTATTTTTAGATGAACATCGTACATACTACAGAAAAATACCATTGAACAAGTTGCAATTTTTTATAAATGCATCCATGAAAGCTAAAATGATTATTCATGATCTCATGACATATATGGATGATTATCATGAGGCTATTACTATTATATTAAAAAATTACAAATTATTAATCAAATATTATCCTGATTTATTTGATGATGAAATAATTCTGACTAATAGTGATTTATTATTTTATTGTATGTATCATCATTTTTTAATTACTATTGTTAACGATAATCGTGATGTTGAAGTTGATATTAGTACAATGGAAGAAATAATTGCTTATCATTTATACAGATATCCAGATATTGACATTGTAACTATTTAATTTTTCCAAACACTTTTGAAACCATACCTGTTCCACCGTCAATATGAACTATGAGCAACATGATTGCTCCTGCTGCACTAATACCTGCAACCCAAGGATTTTTACGTTTTGTGACAATTGTACCATCAGGTGATTTTGTAATTACTTCTTCATATAACGAACTATTAATTAATTCAAAACTACTCGTAACGATACCCATTTTAATTTTAATTTTTATAAATTTGTTCATTTTTTTTCAACAAACAATGCATTAATATATACTTTTACATGTATATATTATTTTTCAACAATTTTCAACAATACCATGAGCTAATTTTTTGCGGACTTTTCTTTTTATAATTGGTGAATTCATAATCGGTGTATTAATAGGTGTATTAATAGGTGTATTAATAGGTGTAATAATCTGATCATTGATTAAATCAACTTGATAATCACCAAATGAAACCATATTGCCATCATTCTTGGTTTCATTTTGAAACACAATGTCTTGATCAGTAATCGATTTATTGGTCGATAAATAACCTAAAATTTTCTTTTCACCACTTTCATTCCGTCTGCAATCCCATTTCACACAACCATTATAAATAATCAGTCGCGGGTTTTCATGTTTATGTGTACGGTGACATATCGTACAATAATACGCTTTTTTACGCAATAAGTAAATTTTATTTTGGTGAATTTTTCTAATTTTAAATAAATCCTTAAATTCTTTATTTAGTAAATGTTGGATTTCATCTAAATCTTGTTCATCTAATTCACGCTGTGGCACCATAACAAAGTGATTTGGTTTTTTAAATGATTGTAATAATTGACAACCCGAAGTAAAACTAACTAATGAATCGGCTAATTGATTCATTTTATCATTATTATTATTAATAATCATACGATTATTATAAAAAAATGTGGATTCATATTTTTTAATCCGTTTATTATCATATTTATGACTACCCAATAATCGAAATGATTGATTAGTTTTATATACATTTGGATCCATGAATTCGACATATTGACCATTTAAATAACAAGATGTTAAATGATACACTTGGTCGTAAAACGCTTTCGCTTCTAAATGATCTACATGGCACCAGTGATTGAGAATGATGTGATAACTTAAGCGATCATCACCATGAGAGGTATAAAGTAAGACATCATTGTCAATATTTAACACGTTGGGTTGTAAAAGGATTGAACAACTTTTAATCATTGTTTCAACGAGTTTGTTTCCAATGTCATGTAATTTATCGATTGTTATTTGACCATCTACTAAATAATTATCAATTTTATTTAATTTGATATCGATATCAAAATGGGGTTTTTGATAATGATTAAGTATAATTTCGTAAAAACTTTGATGTTGTTTGAAATGTTGTTGATAGGTAAAAAATTCAACATAGGAGTCGAAATAGGCATATAATGAAATATCATTTGGTGTTGTATATTTAATAACGAGATGGGTTATTAAATCATCCATGTTGTAATCGTCAAAAAGTGATTTATAGGGAGGTGTTGGTACTAAATAATTATACCATCGTTTATCATAGATGATTGGATTGGATATAAATTTTTTGCTTTTTGATTTGATGGATTTTAATTCTTTTGTGGTTATTTTTTTCATCACATCATCTTCAATCATTTTTTTTATTTTTTTTATTTTATTATAATCATTATTATAATAAAAATGATTCATTTTAAAAAAATTGAAAAATGTTGACTTTAACAATTTGTTATATATTCATGACGACTATGTAAAGATATATCATTATTCTATGACTGATTGTTTTGAAGATAATGCTGACTATGTTACATTATTAAAAACTTATGAATTTGACAAATTAAAAAAGATACTCAAAAATTATGATTTTAATTGTAATCATAGGTATAATACTAAATTTTATAAACCCAATGTAATTAATAAAAGTTATATTAAATGCTTTGGTCAAATTCTTTTTGAATATACTACGGATGAATTAATCTATTTATTAGTTACGATTAAGCATGTAATAAAATTGTAATTCATTTTATCCCATAAAATAATGATTTAAATTAAAAAATTTATAAATTAAAAATAATATTTATATTATGGATTATCAATATCAAACAGGATGTATTCCGTGTAATTTTATATGTGATTGTTGTGATCAGCTACATTCAAGATGTTGTAGTGGTACAGGAATGTATTATAAAGGAGATTCTTATAAACCAACACGTATTCTTTGTGAAACTTGTTACAGGGAATGTTTAAATAATACGACTGGATGTTTAGTTAAACATTATCAATTATGACAAATTTCAAAATAATGATAAGCATCTAATTTTATAACATAACGAATAATCATCCATAATACAAAAATAGTGTTTATTTTATCGTCATCAATACATGATATATCATGTGATATATCAGTAGCCATCGTGATTAAATCATTTACTGTACCGTGCCAACCATCATATTCATTTAATGAATATTGTTCGTCAAATTTTTCTTTGTAAAAATTTTGTTGTTTAATAAAATCATCATCATTATAATAACATTTAACAATTAACATTTATATGTTATATTTTATAACATATAAATCATTTTAATCTTTATATTATCCACAACATTGACCAGAAACAGTAGCCGGTGTTGGATAAGTTGTTGATCCATATAATGACGTAAGTAACCTCATCACTAAAATTAATGGAGATTCTTTCTGATTTCCAAATTCTAAAGGAAAGTAATCAGTACACAACCCGTCGTCCGTACATATGGTTGATGTCACTGGTAAAAGTGGAGGATTACCTGTTATCGCTAAATAGATATTACTAGCGATGAGCAAAAATTTACCATAAAAATCTAATTCAACTTGATTTGAATTCAAACCAATAGAAACACTTAAATTAATATTATCCCATGAGTAAATTCTTCTATGACTAAGCGATATACCTTCAACGATTAATAATGTTTTTCCTTGTGATGTATTTGCAAAAGAATTTCCACCATTCTTCGAGCCAAAATCTTGATCACACGTATAGGCAGTTATATTCCACGTAGGCGTCGTGGAATTAATTTCCTCACCGGGTTCCATGACATCAGTACAACAGAATGTTATTCTGCTTGTTACACCATCACCATACAACCCAGTTGTATTAGTAAAATCAACCCCTGTTTGTGGATTAGCTTTGTTTATTGGTAAGACAACACGATAAAATGCTGGCACATTGATTTTTTTATGAAATATATCAGAAATACCTAATGTTCTAATATAACTATATAAATTACTCATCCATAAAACACAAGCGTTTTCAATGGTCACACTAATCGGTTGACGTAACGTCGAATAAATTACTGTATTTAAACATGAATCATTGGGATCCGGTTGAATATACAAATTATTCGTATGTGTCACAATATTAACATTACTATGTGTTGTCAAATTAACATATAAGTCACGGAAAATTTGTCTTTCTAATTTTTGATTTTGTCGATAGACAAAAATGTTATTGATGGTTAATATGGATGGTTTAACAGCAACGACACTTGTTGTCATGGATAAATTTAACAATGATGCTAAATTGGTAGCAATAATCATTTCATTTTTTGTTAAATCAACTTGTAATGTATTTGTTTTTATAAAATTTTCTATTCTTGAACGTGAATCGCTTGTAAACCAAGGTCCAATCACTGGTTGGTAATAGGCAACCACGCCGTCACCAAGTGGTCCAGATCCAGTATAAAATTGGAAATATTGTTCGAATACGCGATTATCAAGCGCTAACGTTTCAATCACTTCATTGTTTTCTAAAACAAGATGAACTCGATTCGGTGTTAATGCTTTATCAATCGTTTGTTCATTTCTTACAATATAATCTAAAGATTCAACATTGATATCGGTCGTTTGATCGTTACCACTTGTAATCCAATAAATTTGTGGTTGCTGTGATTCATTTTTAAATGTGTCATACAGCTTTGCTGTATAAAGACACGCTAATGTGGTGTCACCAATGACAACATAATTTTTATTCACAACATTGGCTTGAAGTTGTCGTCGATATTGTGCACTTGGTCTAATTGAATTAGTGTTGGTAAAACAGGACATATTTTATATTGGATAATAAAATGATTTAAGTTTAAAAAATGTAAAATAATAACAGGATGTTAGTAATCACATTTGCTTACAACGATATAAATATCCAACAACATATTGGATATTTATAACAACAGGAATATTAAACTACAATAACGCGCTGTATAGTCAGCACAGGTGGTGTATAATCTTCGTCCAACGGATGTTCATGAAGTACAAGACAGTAACGTCCATCTTCCAATGACATCATCATACTCTTTTTTGATGCCTTAACATAGGTAAACTCTTCTTTACGTTCTTGATTTACGTTGTAATCCGATTCTAATTGATTAATCGACATATTAACAATGTCTTCAATCGTATAAGCATTATTAACACTTTCACCATAAGCATAATCTACCCACATGCTCACATATAACACTGTTCCTATAGGTGGTTTTAAACCAACAACATTGACTTTTAATATTGATTCAGATTCATCTTCACTTTCTTCATCAATTTCAATCATTTTTTGTGTTCTAGTCAAATAAAGGTGTTTACCTAACATCTCTGGGCATTTTATTGAATCTAAATGTTTCCATATAATGTAATAAGTATGTGTTATTCCATTTGCCAAAGCAATAAATTGTTCTTTAGGTTGATTAAAAAACGGTACTGTTGGGTAATGAACTGACATTAAGTACTTGAATAAATCAACTTGATTATATAAGTATTTATTGGTTGATACAAATTTTAGTGCTTCTAAAGGACTCACATGGACCAAATACTCTCTAATCATATCCATATCCATGATTTTTAATACTAAAAATATAATAATTCATAATTATATTTTACGTGTAAATTAATTTTTTTAATTTTAAACGTTTTTTAAATTTTACAAAATAAAAAATAAATGGTTTAAAAAAAAGCAACATGCCTAACAATAAATGTCAAAAGCCTAAATGTGAAAAACCAAAGTGTGAAAAGCCATGCGATGCCAAAGTCGAACAACCATGTAAACCTAAATGCACTCGTTACGATTCTTGGTGTGAATCTGATTCAAGCTGTGATAAACCAAAAAAATATAAACGAACTGTAACCATTACTGAATACAAATGGGTACAAAAGCGTAATCAATGTAAACGTGGTGGACACAAAGTCAAATGCTGCGGAGACTGGGAATCTGCCAGTTGCAGCGACAAGTATAAAAATAGAAAATAAATTATTTTATAAATTTGATTAAGACAATCAAATTTATAATTAAATAATGTCCAATTATATAAAAAATCTCATTTACAAAAGTTGGTTATTCAAATATTATGATTGTATTGATGATATTATCAATACCATTCGTATGTTATTAATACATGTATCATTAAAAAGACAATTCAAGTGGCCGACATTTGATGATATTCAGTATATACATCAGACTGGATATTATGAAAATGAACAAGGTATTGTATTTCAATTACAGTCGATAAGGCGATGTGATAACAATATGCAAAGTTTATGTAGTTATGCTGATAATACAAACAAAATGGTTTATATTTACTACAAAACTTATCAATATCAATTATGGTTATATATTGATTTTGTTACATCTTATATTCATTTTGATACATTAAATTTTGATAAAACTACTAGTTTTATTGTTTTATAATATCATCGTAAAATAAATAAAACAAAAATTCTTTCATTGTTTCAGTAGATATAAAACTTGTATTGATTAATTTTGTGTTTCCATGTACTCTATATTTATATTGTATAAAATAGGTAGTACTAATTGGGTAAAATATTTTAATTTCAACAATGATACTATCCTTTTGATATGGAGGATCGGACATTAAATCAATTTTATATGGTAGCATGAATTTTATCATATCATAGATTGTCATGGGTTGTGATGGGTAAACGATACTGATTATTGATGCTTCACGCATCACATTCATAACAATCTTATTAATTAATTTCAATTTTTTTTGTATCATAATGTTTTGATGACATACATGATAATAATATTGATTTGAAAAACAAACATTGCTTAAATCATGATAGGATAATGATGAAAGTACAATTTCATCCACGTCAGCACTATTTGTAAGCATTTATATATTAATTATTTTTTAATATATAAATGGAAACGTATAAGCAAATTAAAAATCCGGATTCAGGTAAATATAAATTATTAAATAAATATGACGAAGATGTTTTATTATTACAACCGATTCGTCAAGTTGATTTAAACGAAGATGTCTTACGTGAAATTTTATCTCATGTTGATATCCAATCCGTCTTCCAATTGTGTCAAGTCAATAAAACTTTATGTCATCAACATGATGATTTGTTTCAACGTATTTATCAACGTCTCTATAGTCAAACAGGTATGGCTGTATTTAAAAATAAAACAGCTGCGATGAAGTGGTTCCAGTTGCTTAAACTGTGTTACCAGTTGTCTCGCTTGCGCCTTTTATTACCTTCACTCAAAAACTATACGATGAAAGCATTATATACGATGATAGCATTAAATTTATCTAATCAACAAATCAAAGTATTGCTGCCGGAAATGGGTCAGCTGAGTCATTTACAATACTTGGATTTGTCAAACAACCAACTTAGTGCACTGCCGCCGGAAATGGGTCAATTGATTCATTTACAAACATTGTATTTGTTTAAAAACCAACTGAATGCATTACCGCCGGAAATGGGTCAACTGAGTCATTTACAATATTTGAATTTGTCAAACAACCAACTGAGTGCATTGCCTCCGGAAATAGGTCAGCTGATTAATTTACAAGAATTGTCTTTGTCATACAACCAACTGAGTGAATTACCACCGGAAATCGGTCAGCTGCGTGCTTTACAATACTTGTATTTGTCAAAAAACAATTTTTCATCGGTATTTATAAACAAATTAACAAGACAATTACTAAATACTACAATTCGTTTTTAATCATCAAGTAATCGCTTTAAAATGTTGTAAATGTTGTAACATGAGTTGATAAAACTGCCCATTTAACATGTTTCCACGATCATAAACTTTTAATTTTTGTTCATCATCACAAAAAATCATATCTGTTAATACAATATTTTGAATGACATAATGTTGTAAATAAACATGAATTTGTAACTCTTTTTTATCTGCTTTAAATGTAAATTTCTGACATGCATATTGATGTAACCATTGTTTATGAATATCATGATGATAAAAACAATCAATATCAACATTATCATGATGATAATGTTGATATTGATTGTTTTTATAAAACTCACATGTTGGTATTTGATATTTTTGTAATTCTGGGTTGCGTAGTAATAGGTTATACCAAAAATGTTGATATTGATCCAGAACGCCTGACATTTTTTCAGATAATAAATAATGATTCAATCATTATTTATTATATTAAAAAAATGGATCGTAGCAGTATGATACAACATGATGATTATGTATCGTTTATTTTTAATGGCACAGAAAAACAAGCAGCACAACACCGTCAACAATTCATGACACAACTTGAATGTCATGCTATTCACCGCGTGCATTTTATTAAAAACACGACACAATTTACGAATGAACACATTTCACACCGATTAGCATTTTTAGTCATTGATAATAACCAACACAGTATTGGTCGTTTATATTTAAACGGTCCAACTATGGTAATATCACAACATATAACAGGGTTACAATGTAAATACGATAATGTACCTTTGTTTTATCTGGATGAAGGGGAAGAAATTCATTGTGAATTAGAAACTGAGCGTGGCACTGGTCATAGGCATCAAAAATGGAACGCGGTTGCTGCTATTACCTATAATAACATTGATACGAATCGATGGCAATTTGAATTTGAATTGACTGGACGATTGACATTGGATGAGATCTTACAACAAATTTAAATAAATATAAACCTAGAAAGGTTTATATTTATTCAACAATCACCAAATTACCCATAAAAGAGTTGGTACTACTTTGATAATAGAAATATTTTGGTGTTTTACTTGTCACTTTAAATTTAACACAGCCGTGAGTAATTGGATCAAAACTATGTTTAAGTGGACATGGTGATAAGCATCCATAACGGCCAATTGGACTTTCCGTTAACAAAAAGGTATTTTCATAAACACCATCACAAGCACATTGTTTTACATTAAAGTAATATTCATAGCCACGTTTAAGTTTTAAAATGGGTGCCAATCGTCCATTGACATAGATAGCCTGACATCCAGTAATATCTTCTTCATATCGGTGTCCACATTTTTTACCAAAAGTAATGCAAAATTTCTTTTTACCTTGTACTGATTCTGATGATGAATCACAAGATTCAAATGTGGAGCCTGATGACGATGATGTCGAACATGAATCTTCAGAACTTGATGACGACGATGAACATGACGACGACGATGACGATGACGACGATGACGATGACGACGATGACGATGACGATGACGACGATGACGTTTTACATGTTGATGTTGTCGATGATGATGTTGGACATGTCGAACTTGAGGATGTCGATGATGATGATGATGGACATGTCGAACTTGAGGATGTCGATGTGGATGTTGGACATGTCGAACTTGATGACGTTGATGACGACGATGTTGGGCATGTCGAACTTGATGATGAACTCGATGAAGTTGAACAACTCGTAGAACATGCATTTAGATTGCATGCAGGAACAATAGTAGATGTAGTACATGATGTTGTAGAGCAAGACATTTTTAAGTAACTAAAAATAATATATTATTTTTATAATTAATAATCTTCATCATCTATATCATAATCTACATTTTCATCCACTTCTTCCTCTTCCTCAATGTCAACAATATCTGATTCTTCTTCGCTTTCATCACTCACTTCTTCCGATTCTTCTTCTTCCTCTTCCTCTTCTTCCTCTTCTTTCACTTCTTCTACTTTTTCTACTTCCTCTTTTTCTTCTACCATTTTATGTTTTTCTTGTCCTAATTTAGGTGTAATATTAAACGCCATTGCGTTGGCTATATGATTGTGATATTTTAGCGAATATGGCAAAGTCACTTTACGTACATCATTCGCATTACAAACAGGACATTCATACAGTTTTAAAATATCATTGTATACAGCCGTAGTACCACATGGTTTACAAATTGCCATTTTATACTTATCTGATACATCACATAATCTCTCTTTAATCGCGGCAGATGATCCGTGAGCTATTAATGTATCAACCTCCATACCACCAAAACGTAATCCACCACCGCGCGGCCTACCTTTAACCGGTTGTTGTGTCATTGAAGTAATAGTTCCAACACTTCGAACGGACATTTTATCAACAGGTTGATGTTTTAACGCTTGCATATAAACAACTCCCATAAAAATTTCCACATCAAGTAATTTTCCAGTTTCACCATCACGTAAAATTTCATATCCATAAGGATTGAATCCTACATCTTTTAATTTTTGTTTTATAATGTCAAAATCAACATCTTGAAAAGCACTACCATCAATCGTCTCGCCATAATAGGCGGCAGCTTTTCCAGCTAACATTTCCATTAAATAAGATATCGTCATTCTGCTTGGAATAACAGTGGTGTTGACAATGATATCAGGAGTAATACCTGATTTGACAGAAAACGGCATGGCATGATAAGGCTTAATATTACCTATAGTACCTTTTTGAGCCATTCGTGCTGCATATTTATCACCTTTTTCTGGTATTCGCGTGACATGTAATTTAACACTGATAATTTCATAAACGTCAGTTTCATGAAAACGAACATCATCAACAATACCTTCATCGCCATAATTCAAATAAATACTACGATTATATTTTACACCATCTTTTTCTTTAATAATGCCAATAACACATTGACCGGCTTTGATATAACTACCAATAATTGGTAACCCGTGCATATTAATATGTTGATATGTGTCTTCATTTTCACCAGGGTTTAATTGTGGTTTTCCAAAATACGATTTAACATTAGGATCAGATATTCTTACTTTTCCATCATAATTAAAATATTTCACCATTCTAAATAAGCCACGATCAATGGATCCTTGATTAAATATAAACGCATCTTCTTCCGTACCTGGATACGCCATAAATGCAACAATGACATTTTGTCCCATACCACGTTGTGCTAATCCTAATGTATCATAGATGGCTGTCTTAACAATAGGTGGTGTTGGTGATTCAAGTACTTTTACCGTACCGTCAAATCGAGATTTATAATTTAAATGATAATTACTGACAGCTTGGGTTATCATGGAAGAATTATGAACACAAAATCCACCGCCAGCGATAAAACTATGATTTTCTGATTCTGTTGTAATGTCTGCAATGTCAACATTATCTATTTTCCTTACACAGTCGATAGTTTCATAAACATAATGACAATCTAAATACATCACTAATAACGTTTTCATATTCATATTTCTAACTTCACACCATCCTTGATTAGTCATAAATTTATGATCTTCAGTAGCGGTAATTTCTCGTCCACTTTTAGTTTTAATTTTATAAATTATTTTGTCTGTATGTTTAACATATTGATGAATCACTTTTGTTGTACTTGTAACCATTGTATCAGGATCAAATGTGATCACCTCATCACCAATCATGATATCTTTGATTTTCTTCCTTGATCCGTCAGACATTAAAACTGGTGTTTCTTTCCACAAACATTGAAACACGTTTCTCGCCGGCTGATTATAGGTCATAAATGGAATACTATCTGCAGCCACACCTAAAGCGGCACGGCCAGATATTTCACAATGGGTATATGGTTTGTTTTTTAATAAAAACAAACTTAGTTCATCTTGGTTTAAACCGTCTAATAGGTGTTTACGTTTTAGTAAGTGTTCAACATCTTCAGCAATTTTCAAATTCTTTTCTTCCCATGCACTAATATATTCCATCGCACCTTGTTGAATGAGATTTTCCGGATTCAAATCTTGAATATCTTTCATATCCAATATTAACCGTTGTGATTTTTCATCGACAATAAGTACTGGACTAATGAGACGCGATGGGCTTGCATCGATATATAAAAATTGGCTATCGATATAAAATGATGTATCATAATAAATGGAACCTTGTCTTCTTAATGTAATCAACTTTGATCTTAATTCTTCTCCGTTACACCAACCGATATATTTACCATTAAGCATCAATATATGTTTATTCGATGTTGTTTTATCCATTGTTGTTGTAATGTAGTTTTGGATGATCCTATCACCTTCTATTCCTCGATCGAGTGAAAGTCTTGTTGTAAGCGCAATATTTTTTAACAAGCCGCAATTTGATGCTACAAAACCATCAGCTACCATACTATGATTATCAGATAAAGTTGTAAAATCAGCAACCATACAATTTTGTTCTGGTTCAATAGATTTTATTGGCATAAAAACACAGTTATTGTTAGATGATGTTATATTTAACCATTCTTTTAAACCCATAGTATCTTTTGGTGCTAATGTGTTACCAAGTCCTGTATATTCTAAAATACTTGATACCAATTTTTTGCTAATTTCACTTGGATTATAACCTTCATTGGTTAAATTAAGTATTTGACTTTTTAATTGATTTCGTTCCTCAATTTTGTTTTGTTTATATTTTAAATATTCACTTATATGATAACTAAACGTGCTTTTATCAACACAATATCTGTATCCAACGGTATCCATATAATTTATAATATTATCATTGGTACTTGAAAAATTAATCTTAACTTCATATCTATCCTCGTAAATCAATTTATGTTTTATATTTGAAACTTTTATTTTTAATTCTGTAAATATATCAACTAATTGATTGAAAAACATGATTAAACTAGATAAATGCTCAGGACATTTATTATTTACTGTATGTGGAAATTTTACATTATAAGCATTTACTTTACCTTTTCTTTTCTTTGCATATATTTTTGAACCATCTCCACCTTGAAAACCTGCAACAAATTCTCGTTTAACCAAAATGGAACCATTCATAACCCAATCGGGTACAGGTTTTGATTCTTTTTCCACTCTTTTTCCATACATTAAATCTAATGATAACATTAAATAGGCTAATAAATTTGTTGGTTGTGTATGCCATGTACTATTAAGTGATGCTGTTTGTCTACGCTTACTTTTTACTAAATTTTGACGATATTTTAATTTAAACTGTTCATCAAATCCTAAATTTCTTAAATCTTCAAAAAACAAATAACCATCATATTGACATCCAAAACAATAGGATATCATGGGTGTTTTTTGCTTTGTAATAGTAATTGAACCATCTGCTAATGTAAATCCAGCAATACGTGCAATAATTGGTAGTTTATAATCATCGTTATAAAGTGGTAGTAATGATTTTTCTTTTAATCTTACAATTGCTTTTTCTATAGCTGATGAATTAATCATATCTTGTAATCTTTTTCTTACAATATTCTCATCTAAAACAATTGTACGTTGATCAACGATATGTGGTAATGGTTTAACACCAGGATAGATAACAAGTTTATCATTTTTAATATCCAAATCTTTTAACATCACCATACCTCGTTGTGTAAGAAAAGGATGATCATCTGTAGCGATAATCTCTCGCCCATTTAATGTAGTTATTTTAAATACAGGACATCCATATTCTTCGGTTGATTTGATAAAATGATTGAAAATTTTAGATGGTGATTGTTCTAAAGTTAAAGGATTGATAGTCATTACTTCATCACCATTTTTTAAATCACCTATACATTTCACATCTCCATTTTTTAACAAAATACCAGTATTAATGTGGTAACAATTTGAACCCTCTGGGGTCTTCACATAGCAAATATACCGATACTGTGAGCTTTGTTCTAAACGTAAATCAATCTTTTTATCCGTACGTTGTATATTGACATTGATAGTATTGATATGTGATAATGTAGCAAACATGTTATCACGTACTAAAGTTTGTGTGACATTATTTTTTTGATTACCTCCCTTAGGTCCCCATTTTGAATTGATAAAACTATCCCGGAAAATTTTATTCATGGCGTCATTTGCTACATTACTATGATACACTTTTTCAATTTCTTCATTATTCATATTCTCACGTAACATGTTATCAACAATATTTTTTGTTACTTTATTCCAAGCGATACGTGTCAATTGTTCCATTTTCCTACCGGGTCCTTCAACTCTTTTATTTGCCCAATCGTCTCTGTTGTCGAGTTGTATTTCTCCAGATAAGTAATCTAAAAATTTTGCTACCATGATTGATAATAAAGTAATTTTAGTTTTAATGATTCGTATTTTGTAATTTTCATCTTTTTCACCTTCAAATGGATCAATATCATCATGTTCAAAAATTGATTTTAATAAATTTTTAACAAACTCTTTTTTATCAACATCAGATAAATTGGTTTGATTTGCTTTTTTCAACAAAACATCCATCGGTGTAATAGATTTAGGTTTATTATGATTTAACAAATCAATTTCAGAAACGGTGTGATGAAAATGATCTAAACTTCTTGAATTGATTAAATAGATACGTATCAAATTTTTAATATCATCAATCTTATAACAATATGTTTTATTTAAATACATTTCACTAAATAGTTGGTAAATGAAAATGACATTTATTTTTTTAGTCTTTTCAAACTGTTCCCCCTTTTTAAGATTTTTTTTACGCAAATATTGAATACTATATTTCATCGTTTTGTTATTATTAAATATCAACTCATTTAAAAGTGTACCCTTACTTGTATTTGTTATTAGTCTGATTGTTGTCGCATATTTTTTAATTTTAGTTGGTGCAGGCATAATAAACATACGATTGGTAGAAAGTTTTTCTTCAAGCATGATGATCTTTTCAACACCTTCAATGATAAAATAACCACCTTGTTCAATTGGATCTTCACCTAATTCAATTAATTCTTGTGCAGTTTTATTTTCTAAATGACAAAGCATGGAAAATAACATAACAGGCATTTTCATAAGTAAAATGCGATTTTTGCTTGTATAAATAATCTTGTCATTTTTTCTGATAATTAAATTTGCAGTTAATTCAGCATCATACGTTAGGTGTTCACTTCTTGCATATTGAGGATATAAGATGCGTTTTTGTTCATTCTTGACTTTGTAAAAAGGTTTGTCGAAGTTTAAATTTTCAAATCTCACTCGTCTACCGTCATCTAAAATAATTTCTTTAGCAGAAATGATATTAGATATCCGTGTCAAAAATTGATTATACACATCAATATGTTGCTGTGTCAATGAATTGTATTTTAAATACGTTTCCATTAATTCACCTTCTCTTTTTTTGTATAATGTTGTAGTAATATGTTCGATGGGAAATGTTTTTGCTACAACATCCGTATTAATGGGTGGTAGTGTAATTTGTGTTTCAAAAAATTCATCAAAGTCAAATTGATCAGCCATTTTTATACATAATTTATATAATTTTAATCATTTTTTTAACAAATTAATATTGATAAAATTTTATAAAAATAATATTTTAAATGGAAGTTGATTTAAACCAAGATATCTTACGTGAAATTTTATCTCATTCTGATATCCAATCTGTATTCAGATTTTGTCAAATCAACAAAACTTTATGTCATAAACGTGATGATTTGTTACAATACATTTATTACCGTTTCTATCATGAAACTGGCATGGTCGTTTTAAAAACGGCAGAGATGACGTGGTATCAGTTGCTTAAACTATGTTATCAATTGTCTCGATTGCTTATCTTACTACCTTCACTTAAAAAATATACGATGAAAGTATTATATACGATGAAACAATTAGATTTATCTTATTATAACATCAAAGTATTGCCGCCGGAAATGGGTCAGCTGTATGCTTTACAAGTATTGTCTTTGTCAAACAACAAACTCAGTGTATTGTCGCCTGAAATAGGTCAGCTCAGTGCTTTACAACAATTGTATTTGTCTAACATCCAACTGAGTACATTGCCGCAGGAAATAGGTCAGCTCAGTGCTTTACAAGAATTGGATTTATCTTACAACAATCTAAATGCATTGCCACCGGAAATAGGTCATCTCAGTGCTTTACAAGAATTGGATTTGTCATACAACCAACTAAGTGCATTGCCTCAGGAAATAGGTCATCTCAGTGCTTTACAAGAATTGGATTTGTCTTACAACCAACTAAGTGTATTACCAAATGAAATCGGTCAACTGAGCGTTTTACAAGAATTGGATTTATCTTACAACAATCTGAGCGCATTGTCACCTGAAATGGGTCATATGAATGCTTTACAAGAATTAAATGTGTCACACAATCAATTGTGTGCATTGCCGCTGGAAATGGGTCATATGAGTGATTTACAAGAATTGGATTTATCTGACAACCAACTAAGTGCATTGCCGCCGGAAATGGGTCAGCTGAGTCATTTACATAGATTGTATTTGTCAGACAACCAACTGAATGCATTTCCTCCAGAAATTAGTCGGCTGAGTGCTTTACATACATTGTATTTGTCAAATAACAAACTGAGTGCATTGCCTCCAGAAATAGGTCAACTGAGTGCTTTACATGAATTGGTTTTATCTTACAACCAACTTAGTACATTGCCTCCTGAAATGAGTCAGCTGAGTTCTTTACGATATTTGTATTTATTAAACAACAATTTATCATTGGTATTTATAAACAAGTTAAAACGACAATTACCAAATACTAATATTGCTGCTGAAAATACACCGTTTTATTATTAATATAACTGAAATTTTCAGTTATATTATAATGAATAAATATTATAAATATGAATTTAACAATTCATATTTATTTATTGATAATGTAATATGATTATATCTCATCAACACGACAATCATCAATGTATTCCATCATGTAGTAAGGTTGTAACGCGACACCACCATACTTACAAAACATCATTCCGTACGCACCAGTCGTGTTAATAATAACCATATCCACATTAGTATAATTGTTTACAACACTTGCATGCACATATAACTGTTGACAGTTAAAGTGTTTGATATAATAATCAATCTCTTGTTGTCCGTAAATTAATGCACCAATGTTGATTTGCTGCACAACCATACGACATAACATGTCATCTTGACATAATTGTTTTGTATGAAACAGTTGCATCGCAACTATCGCATGAATGGTGTCATCATCAATCGTATCAATCGTCACTAGTGGTAACAGTATTGGTTTTAACCGGTAATCGATATTATCACTTGTGCCTACTTGTTTCTTCATTTCTGCTGGCCCAGCAATTAACAAATGTTTAATAATCACGTGTGACTTTTCAGCGTTGAGGTACACGGTGTTTATTTTTTCAACAATCTGTTGACAATACAACTGTCGTTTCTCCTCCGCCAATCTAGCAATACGCAGCGCCGATTGCCCGCCCTTCTTTTGTCGTGACTGTAATGAGACATCCATTTTGCAAATCAATGTGGGTGTGTTAGTGTAAGTATATATTAAACACACACTACCTGATACCAACACAATACCTTCTGTGTCGTGTGTGTCGTACAACGATAACAAGGTGTCTACATGATATTTTTTGTCACACCGGTACACAAATTGAGTGATGGGTAACGGTGGGGTTAATGTTTTTATAGTGTCTTTGTTAACAAACAAAGCAACACCGTTAGATGGAATCTGTTTATACAACTTCAAATGCTGTTGAATGTGTTTCAACGCTGCAATCACCGCCAACTTGTTTGGTTTGCTTTTAATGTTACTTGCACCACTCAATTCGTCAAACACACCACTTGGTCAACATGCTCAAAGAGGTTGAGCCAGGAATGATTAACGTAATCATACTTGTATAAGAGCCATCATTCATAGTTTCACCTAACTGTTTCAATACGTCAAGTTCTTGCATTTACACATTTAATTATTTATTTTTAAATCATTTTTATACATCAAGTGTTATAAATATTTATATACAAATAATTAAAAATCAGCATCAATAGTAAATTTATCATTACCACCAATAACGCCAACATTTGCTTTAGCATATTCACTCGGTCGGCGTTCAAAAAAGTTCGATTTACCATCCAAATCACCTATAATCATAAAGAGGTACGGATTTGTTGCGTTGTATTTCTTCTCATAACCCAAATCGACAATAATCATATCTGCAACATATTCAATATACTGACACATTGTACTCGTATTCATACCAATCAAAGAGACTGGTAGTGCATCTCTTATAAATTCCTTTTCATGTGCTACTGCTTCATCAACAATATGATAAATATCTTTTTGTGATAGTGGATGTTGTAGTAAATGATAAATCAAACATCCGAATCGTTGATGTAAACCTTCATCTCGACTGATAAATTGATTAGCATGACTAAGTCCAGGCATTAACCCGCGAGATTTTAACCAATAAATACTACAAAAAGAACCAGAGAAAAATAACCCTTCAACTAATATAAATGCAACAAGTCGTTCTGCAAAGAGACTTGTATGATTAATGTGTTTAAGAGCCCATTCTGCTTTTTTTTTAATACAAGGGATAGATTTAATGGCATTAAATAATTTTACTTTTTCTTCTTGATTTTTAATCAACGTGTCAATTAATAGTCCATACATGTCAGAATGTATTCCTTCGACAGCTGTCTGAAAACCATAAAACATTTTAGCTTCTGGTATTTGAATTTCGTTATAGAACATCGTGGTTAAATTTTCAGCCACAATAGTATCACTGGATGCAAAAAAGGCAAGAATATGACTAATGAAATAACGTTCATTACTAGTCAATTTTTCATACCAATCTTTTAAATCATCGGTAAGGTCAATTTCTTCAACAGTCCAAAATGAGGCAATAGCCTGTTTATACATTTTCCAAATGTTGTCGTGTTTGATGGGATATAATATTAATCGGTCAGCCGTGTGTTGTAAGATTTCTTCAGTCATTTATAAATCAATAAATTTATAAATGAATCATTTTATTTTATTATATTGATGAGGTGTGATTTTTTTAATGATTGATGTTTCAACCACTGTTTCTTCTGGTTCAACATTTGTTATAAAAGGTTCAGTGATATACGGTTCAGTGACGAATGGTTCAGTGATAACAAATTCTGGAGAAACAGGTATTTGATAATAACGATAATAAAAATACAATAGCAATGACACAAATAAAAAGAGGATTAAAAATAAAAAAATGATCCAAACCCATCCTGATAAATCACCATTGTTTGTAAAATTACCATTTGTTTCTACAACGGCGATAAATACAACAAATAAGATGATACTTAAAATCAATAACCAAAAATAGAATTGATACATATAATCGTAATCCATTTATTATAATTAAATATAAATAAAAATTGTTTACATTTTGATAATTTAAATGTAAAAATGAAGACGTATTGGGCAGTTGAATTGAACACAAATGATTTTGATTTTTTACAACCGTTAATCAATACTAACTTTACTCGTTTGCCATCTATTCACTCCACGCTGTTGATATGTAACACCAAAACTAAAGCAAAAGAACAGTATTATAAATCATTTGTTCATATAGATTGTACATGTATCATTGATGGTTATCATCAAGATATCAATGCCTTTATTTTATCGGTAGTATGTATTATTGCTAACCAACAACAAATATTAATTTTTAATAAAAAACAACAACATGTTACTTTTGCGTTGCGTGAAGGTGTAGAAGCAAAACATTCTATTCGCGCATTTAAAACACCTTTACACCTATTTGACAACCCACTCGTTGTAGGTGGAACCATCAAAAAAATAACTAGTCACATCCCAGCTGATACTATTTGGTTTTATAGTGTTAAAAATCAACACGGTTATATGTCAAACTTTTATCCATCTACAATCACGATTTGTAATGTACAGTACCATCATGTTGAAGGTTATTTTCAATCCCAAAAATCGAATAACAATAATATTGCTACCATCAAATCGGCAGCAAAATCAAAGCAAATGGGTAATAAAGTACAGCTACGTGACGATTGGCAACAAATTAAAGACCATGTCATGCGGCGCGGAGTGTATCATAAATTTGCACAACATGAACCGTTAAAAATACAACTATTATCAACTGTTAATAAGTTGTTATACGAACATACAACAAATGACAAGTATTGGGGTGATGGATGTAAAAATGGTCTCAACATGTTGGGAAAAATAGTAGAAGAAACACGATATTTGTTGGGTGGTTGTTTTAATAATACAACTAATACAACTCGTTACCCTCTCGTTTTTCCGTATAGTCACTGGATTATTCCAGGTATGTTATTAGCATCTGGAGCGCCGAATCAACATTATTTTAATTTATTAAAAATTCAAGGATTTAAACATTTTGTATCGTTGATGGAACAAAAACAAGAAGTTGATAAACAAATTGATTACCATCAACAAACAACACTTGAAGATTTTGATATCATCAATGATGATATCAGATTATCAAGATGGAGTATTGTTGACCGAAAGGTTATAAGCGATGATCGTGCTATTCATATTGCATTGATCATATTACAATCGATTGGTCTAAAACAACCAGTCGTGTTACATTGTTGGGGTGGAAAGGGGAGAACAGGCACGATAGCAGCTATCGTCATTGGTTTATTATATCAAATAGATGCAATAACAAGCCTGTCAATCATCAAACAACTATTTGATCATAGACCAAACAAAGGAACTAAACGTCCACAAATGCCTCAAACAAAATGTCAATTTGATCAAGTGAAGCGTGTGTTAAACAACCACACTTTGTATAAATATTACAAATAATAAATAAATTAATGATTTTTGATTATGATGATATTATTTATGAAATTTTAAAATATTTAAACATCATTGATTTATGTCGTATGAAAATGCTAAATTCTAAATTATATCAAGCTATAAACAATGATCAATATTATCAATTATTTATAAATCATAAAAATAATTTCAACGCTGGTCATTCGAAATCATTATATATACACCATAACAAAATTTTAACCACAGGGCATCATTGTGGCACCAATCTATATAAACCCACAGTATTACTTTTTAATAATCCTATATCCGTTCATTGTAAAGAATATACATCTATTGTATGGTGCAGAGATGGACTTTATTACATGTCATCACAAAATACAACACAATTAAACGTGTATCATCACAACATCTTAGCTATTGCTATAAGTCATCATAATGTGTTATTATTAAAAAAAAATGGATTGTATATGATGGATTATAAACGATTAAAATTTCAATATATTGAAATTTTTAAATATAAAAATATAACTAAAATAGCTTGTGGGTATAATCATAGTATTGTTATTGTTGATGCGTGTTTGGTATATGGGTTTGGATCAAACACAAATTATCAACTTGGCTGTTGTAATAGTAGTTATATTACAACACCGTTAGACATGATGTTTGATGGGGATTTAAAATATATCGATGCATGTGGTGGTGTCGGACATACGGTTGTATTATCATCTTTGGGTACATGTTTCGGATTAGGTAGTAATCATTGTGGCGAATTAGGATTAGGAATGTCTAAAAATAATATCCGTCATCCAACATTATTACCCATAAATAATGTTGTATCGATAGCATGTGGCCATCATTTTACGTTATTTTTAAATCATGATAATGAATTGTACGGCTGTGGTGATCGGTATTATAGTAATTATAGTATTTATAACGATGATCATATTTATATACCGACACGAATTCATTTTAATCATCCTATTAAATCCATTGCTTGCGGTAGTTATAATACAATGATAAAAACCAATAAGGATGATTATTATGTAGTTGGTTATAATCAACATGGAGCATTGGGATTAGGAAAATTTGCAAATAAAAAAATAAAAAAATTTAAACAAATTTATTTTTTAATTTAATAAAATGAATGTTTGTTATTTTAAAAGAAAAATATTAACAAAACCATTATTGTATCATTATAAATTAAATATCCCCCGTGCCGATTTGAATACCACATTATCATCCTTTATGATCTATCCATCCATCACGTCGTACCAATCATCCAGAACAGCACTTATATCAATCGATTGTAAATATGATAAACAGTATTGTTATAATAATGAATAAATGTTTTAAAAAATGGTTTTAATTAAAAACATTTTTAAACTATAGCAACAATGATGGTGCTTCCATCTTGCATACCACATAAGTAAATCGGTGTTGATAAATCAGATGTTATCACTTTATCAGGAGGTAGTATAAAAATCAATCCATCATAATGATTTAAATCATCCTGAAGTTGCATCACAACATCACTGAATGGTGTGTTCGGGTCAAAATGATGAGTTACTTTTCTATTACCTGGTATAGAAAAGTTTATCGTATATAAATTTTTTGATGATGGTGCTGTTACAGGTACAGATATTGGTACTGGTACATACTCAGATACTGGTACAGGCATAGATACTGGTACCATATCATCAAGATTTTGAAAACTTTGTGATAATATTGGCTTTTTAGTAAAATGATTCATTTTTTCCACATAGGGTAATGCATTACGTGATGATGTTGGTGCTGGTACCATATCATCAAGATTTTGAGTAACATGATTCATTTTTTCCACATAGGGTAATACAGTACGTGATTCTTTATATTGATTTAATCGACGTGATAAAATGGGTTCAATATCATTATTATTAAGTAAAACTGGTTTTTTTATCGTATTATATTTAAGTTTATCCATAATACGATCCGTTGCGTCGTCAATCATTCTATTTTATAATATTTAATTTTAATTTTAAATAAAAATGATTATACTAAGTTTTACAAATAAAAAAAATCAGTATGAATGAAGATGTCTTACGTGAAGTGTTATCTCGTACCGATATTATAACAGCAATTCACTTTTATCAAGTCAATAAGACTTTATGTCATCAACATGATGATTTATTTAAACACATTTATGACCGTTTCTATCATGAAACGGGCATGAATGTTTTTAAAAATAAATCATCTGAAATGACTTGGTTTCAACTGATTAAACGATGTTATTTGTTGGAACAATTACGTATGACATTACCCATATTGAATGACTATTCAATAAAAGAAGTATATACTTTACAAGCATTGGATTTGTCAGACAACCAACTGAGTGTATTGCCGCCGGAAATCGGTCAGCTGAGTGCTTTACAAGAATTGTATTTGCATCACAACCAACTGAGTGCATTAGCACCTGAAATGGGTCAGCTGAGTCATTTACAAGAATTGTATTTGAATAAAAACCAACTAAGTGCATTGCCTCCGGAAATAGGACAGCTGAGTGCTTTACAAATATTGTCATTGTCACACAACCAACTGAATGCATTGCCTCCGGAAATCGGTAAGCTGCGTGCTTTACAATATTTGTATTTGTCTTACAACCAACTGAGTGCATTGCCTCCGGAAATGGTTCATCTGAGTGTTTTACAAATATTGAATTTATCAAACAACCAACTGAATGCATTGCCTCCGGAAATGGGTCAAATGAGTGCTTTACGATACTTGTATTTGTCAAACAACCAACTTATTTCATTGCCGCCGGAAATAGGTCAACTGAATAATTTAATTATAAAAAATGATTAAATAATGTATATTTAGTCAGAAAAATGGACAAGTTTGACAATTATATTATAAATTTATCACCACACGATTTTGATTATCGATACATCAGTGTTGTAAAGGATGAGTCACGTTATTCATCATTAATGCCATGGCATATCAGTCAAGTTAAAAATTGTATTACTCATTTTACAAATGATATATCATTTGATGGCATTATTGATGCAACAGCACATATAGGTTGTGATACTATTTTATTTCGATTATTATTTCCTAATTTACCAATCACCGCCATTGAAAAGAATGAAAATACATTTGACATTTTAAAAAAAAATATGAACAATCTTTGTCAGATTGTTCATCACGATATACGTGGTATAGATATTATCCATCAAGATTGTACTGACTATTTAATGAATCGTGATTTAAGTAGAAAGTTAATTTATATTGATCCACCTTGGAATGGTACAGATTACAAATTAAAAACATGTATAGATTTACATCTATCATCTTATCATGTGGTTGATTTTATCAACTGTCTATTGTGTCAAAATTCCGCACTCATCATTGTAAAATTACCTTCAAATTTTAATTTTAAATCATTCAATTACATCAAGGATGTTGTGATTACATATCATAACATTGTAACTCAAAATAATAAAATATCATATATCTTAGGATTTATTCGTTTAAAAAATATAATCCATGATAATAAATGACGTCAGATGTAATCAAAACTAAAATGAATGAATTGTTAAAAAAACGGGAATATGATTATAATCATCAAAAACCAATGACTGAAAGCGATCTCGAACATTATTATACAAATAACACCGTTGTATTGGTAAATAATCATTTACCAATACAAGATAAAAAAAAAGCAATTCATGTTGAAATTAAAAAATTGTCAAATATACATAAATCAAAAACAATTAAAATAACATCACCACATTATTATCATATAGATAATGATATCGTCGGTTGTCACTATCAAATTAAATATTACGAACCAATGAAAGCAGAAATTTATCAATTATTGCAAAAATTAACTTTCAAAGACGTTAATATGGATCAACTCATCGATGATTTGTATCATCATGGTTATGATGTCAATGATATGTTGAGTGTTTTATATCGTTATGATAAGAATGAATTAACAAATTATTTTAATCAGTTGGATATTGCTAATCTACTTGTGATTATTCATAAACATGGTATTACGGCACAGAAATTATTACAAAATGCGTATGTTCATGATTTGATTAAACAATCCGGAGGATCTTGGTTTTTAAGTCTACAAAATATGAAACCTATTACTATAACGTCGTCGACAACAACAAAAGTGAGTCATACACGTCTTGTGAGTATTTGTATTGTTTATGTTATATATAAATTGAAACATAACGATTTGACGATATTAAATATCAATTGGTCATAATATAAATCTGTTATAGATTTATATTATTTTATACATTTCATGGCAACATTAGCCATAGCCAAAAAGATGACCACGATAAATACTTTTCACCAATTGTCGTAGTAATTACTTCAATATTAATGGATGTGATAATAAGGGACGCTGTGCGCGGCGCCCACATTCATTTAAATAAATAAAAATTTATTTATCTTTAAATGGAGACATTTGAACAAATCGTTAGCCCTAAATCTAAAAGATTAATTTACTTATATGGAGATGCATATAACAATTTGATAAAAGAAGGTTATTCTGAAAAAACACTATTATCTTTACCTAGAACAAAAGCAGTTAAAAGTCCCAGAAATACAAAAGTATTAAGCAAATATCCAAAACAAACAAAACAAAAAATAGTAACTATAATTTATGATAACGTAGATGTTCCTATTTTATCACAACTAACTGGTGTAAATGACACCGATACATATATCTTAAGTTTTTTAGATGATAAATCTTTGGTACAAGCTTGTAGATCAAATAAAAGATTAAATCAACTGTGTAAAAACAATAAAAAATTATTAACACGTATCAAAAAGTATAAATATGAAGAATTTATTGATATAAAGCGAATGATTGGACATGCAATCCGAGGTGAACAAAGTCGTAAAGGAACAACAAGGCCTTATATAAAAAAATATTTAGAAGCAAATTATAAAATTGAACCAACAGACAAAAGAATTAACAAAACTATTAAAATATTGTTAGATGAAAAAATGTTAATTCCTGATAAACATCATGCTGGTCATTATAGATTGTCACCAGAATACAAAAAATGGTTAGATGATATACAAAAATATAAACAAAAAAAAGATGAACAATATTACATATCAGAAGAAGAACAATTATAAACCTCTGCTGATCAACCGGGATAGGTACAACAATCATCCATTTTATTTATAAACCATAAATATAATCTTTAATCAACAACACTTTCGCATCCATTTTATCCACACTCGGTTCTACCAAAATTGAACTTAAAATAGTTTTTTTATTAACTACAACACCTACAAGTTGAATCGTCGTTTCTGTCAACGTGGTGGTTTTAATTGGCGCGGCAAAATATAAATAATCATAACCATCTTTTTGACGCTTCTTTTCCAATTCATCATAAAAAGGCAATAGTTTAAAACTTTTAAATTCAATTTTTTGTTTCAACTGATCAGCCCAATATTTAGTAATACCTAATTCTTCTAACGTTTTTAATGCCATCTGATAAGCTTCTTTTTGTATTTTTTTCTTACTACCTGTACCTGTATGATATGCTAACAGTGGTACTAAATTTTTAAATCCATGTTGATTAATCCATTGTAATTGCTTATCTGTTAAGGTAATTTCAAATGTATGTGTTTTAGTTGTTTCATCGTATGATACATTCAAATTCGGTTTAGCATCATCGCGGCCTAAAAATGGCGATAACAACTGTTCCAATGCAGTTTTAGGATGTTTGTATCGGAAATCATAAGGAATTAATTCTTTTGTAAAAATATGTTGAATGAGTTGATAATCGTGAATCATACTTAGACCGAAATAAATATCGTCCGATATTTTATCTACAGCACCGATAAACGCCTCAAGGTGATTATCTAAATAGCTTAGCGGTGGTTCGGTTAAAAATAAAGACAAATTTTTAGATATATGGCTCATGATGTTATTGAAATCTTCTTTGTTGTATTGATCATGTTGATAAATTTGCCACAAATGAATAGCCAACAAACCTTTAATGGCAATTTCACCAAAATAGAATAAATCGTCATCAACTTTTTGTTCAAATACATTTTTCCAAATGGTCATATTGTCATCAGATACAAATTGATTTAACATTTGTTCATTTTTAATAAACAAACTTAATATATCAACAACGACTGTTTTAATGTCAAAACTAATAAGTTGTGATGCTGTATCGCGTTCGCTAATAAAAAATTCTTTTTTCTTATTTTGTTTTATAAGTTTAATAAACTCTTCATCAACGCCATTTTCTTCTAACGTTTTCAATGCTTTTTCATAAGCTGTTTTAATCACTGTATTTTTTGTATTTCCTTCAGCTTTACCAATAATAAATGGTAAATTAATATGATTTGTGTTAAAAAAATCAATGGATGTTTTGTTTAATTTAATTTGTATGTCAAATTTATTTGCAATTTTTTTTTCATCTACTATAACCATGGGCTGTGCAAGTTGTTTAAATATTTGTTCAACGAGCATTTTAGCATTACCCTTTCGTAATTCCTCCGGAATTTGATTTTGATTAAATATAAATACATTCATATTGTAACATGTAAATAATCCTAGTCCAGGGATAATTTGATTTGTTATATTAAATAAGGCACCCATAAATGATTCAAAAACATCACCGCGCACACCGATCGGTACTTGCGCGCCATGGTGCGGGATGAGGATGAAATCAACCAATCCTAACTCAAATGCTAAATCACTTTGTGTCTTTTTTTCCATGACCGACATATCGATATTTGTAATATCCTTCCTTGTGTAGGAAGGATCACGCTTTTTTAAATATTTTGGATAAACAAATTTTAATACTCTATCACCAACATATTCGTTCTCTTCGTAGTTGTAAGTAGGATCGAAAATTTCACTCGTAAATGCGCGCGTCCATAACACCATCTTATCAGGGGTGATGTAATCGTTCACATTCGTTACGATAGGTGTTAAAAGATTTATGATTAAATCTTTTAAATTGGATGACGGTATAAGGTTTTGTCTGTTTGTTTTAATTTTGAACGACATTTCCTATTTTTAATAATAAATTATTTATTATTAATCAATATTTTTTAATCATTATTGTTTTTACCATGCGATGTGTAAAGCCTCCAATTGACCCATTTCCGGAGGCAATGCACTCAGTTGGTTGTTTGACAAAGACAATAGTTGTAAAGCACTCAGCTGACCGATTTCAGGCGGCAATGCGCTCAGTTGGTTGTGAGACACATACAATGTTTTTAAATCGATCAGCTGACCTATTTCCGGAGGCAATACACTCAGTTGGTTGTTTGACAAATACAAGTATTGTAAATGACTCAGCTGACCTATTTCCGGAGGCAATACACTCAGTTTGTTGCGATGCAAATCCAATTTTTGTAAAGCACTCAGCTGACCAATTTCCGGCGGTAATGCACTCAGTTGGCTGTTTGACAAAGACAAGTTTTGTAAAGCACTCAGCTGACCGATTTCCGGCGGCAATGCACTCAGTTGGTTGTTTGACACATCCAATGTTTGTAAAGCAATCAGCTGGCCAATTTCCGGCGGCAATGCACTCAGTTGGTTGTATGACAAATTCAATATTTGTAAATGAATCAGCTGACCTATTTCCGGAGGCAATACTTCAATTTTCGAATCATATAAATTTAATCGTGTCCACATATATAATTCTTTCATCGTATAGTCTTCGAGTGAAAGTATGCTAATCAAGCGAGATAACAGGTAACACAATTTAATCAACTGGAACCACTTCATTTCGGACGTTTTAAATACATCCATACCCGTTTCATGATATAAACGTTCATAAATTTGTTTAAACAAATCATCATGTTGATGACATAAAGTCTTATTCACTTGACAAAATCGAAATACGGACCGGATATTAGCATGAGATACAATTTCACGTAGGACATCGTCATTCATATTTGTAAGTTTAAAAAATTAAATTATTATCAATTTTATCATAAATAATGATTTAATCATAAATCATTATTAATTAAAATATATATGACCGCTATATCAAAAAAACCATGGGAAAAATCCATGATGAGTAAAAATAAAAATATCATTTACAAAAAAATAGTCAAAGAACTTGATTTAGATATTATAAAACCACCACGTGCTGGTGTTATTTTATATACAAAATATAATAATGCTTTTTGGTTTGGTCTTGGTGTCGATGCTAAATCTAAAGATTTGACAGATTTCGGCGGTGGAATATCCTATAAGGAAAACCATGATAAACATGTCATTGCTGGTGCAATACGCGAATTTAATGAAGAATCATTAAATATATTCAATTTCACGATGAATGACTTTTTAGAATCACCTGTGATTTATAATAATCAATGTTTGATTATTTTTAAATATATAACATGTGATATTGACCATATCAAGTCTTTATTTAGACAGCGTCATGATGAGATGATTAATCACCACATAATACCAGAAGTATGTGATATGACATGGTTACATGTCAATGATTTTAAACAATGTATTAATGTAAGAGGAAAAATGTTTCATAGAGTGCAAAATTTATTACAAAAAGCTGGTCATTTTTATTGGTTATTATAATTATTTTTTAACAGGTTTCCATTCATTTTCAATGGTTTCAATGACGTGATCTTGTAATTGTGTTGATGTACTGAATTTTTTCAATGTTGATTTAATTTTAAAAAGCAATGATGTAGTTGTTGATTTTGATATATGATGTTTTACAAACAATTCTTCAATTGTTTTTAAATGCTTGATTTTTTGATCATCTAATTTTTTAATGTCAGCAATCAAATTAGGATCACGATCAAATGTATGTATTAATGCGTTTTTAATCTCATTGACAAAATATTGTTTTGCTGTTTGATTCTTAAATAGATTTAATTTCTTTGCTAGCTCTTTTAAATCGTTTAAAAAATAAGATTTATTCTTACCTGATCGCCCTTCTGTAAGTTTATCTATATCGATAAAGTTTAACAAATCTAAGCGATGATCTTCTTTTGATATTATTGTCGGTTGTTGCTGTACAACATGTTGTACAGAAACAGGTTGTACAACAGGTTGTATTGTTATAGGTTGTTGTAGTAAATGAGGTTCATGAGGTAATGTAATAAACAATGGTTTAGGTTGATATGCAGCATTGATATTGATTGGTTTTAATTTTGTTTTATCGGTAATAATCAATTTTACAAATTGATCATCGGATTCTAATTGTTTTTTATTCCCAAAAACATAATTCATTTAAATAATAATGATTTAATTTTAATAATTTAATATAAAAAAATGCAAAAATATATTAATTTGATTAATTTGAATAAAACTTTATTTGATATTAAATTCAATAATAAATTGGTTATCAATGATAAAAATTTAGATACAATCACACAAAGTATTGGTTTTTTATATGGTGATAGTTTAAATCAATTCGATTTAACAAATCGAATGGATACAAATATCACCGTTCATGAAAAACAAACCACATCGTGGGAATTTATCACTATAGCAACAGAATCAGCCATGGATAAAATCCATGATGATGATATCATCAATCGATATCATCAATTAATTTATTTGATGACAACATACGGACATGATTTCATATGGCATTTACCACAATTTGATGTGATCAAAAAAGAACATCGTGATGAGATTGGCCGCGCCCGCTACAAACCAACGGGTATGAAGGGTATCGGACAGTGTCCATATTGTAAGTCGGAAGAAATTTATTATCAAGAACTACAACTAAGATCGTTAGATGAACCAATGACGATATTATATAGATGTTTAGCATGTGATAGAGAGTGGAAAAAATGATTTGTTGAAATATAATTAAATTTTAAAATTTGAAGATGAGTATGTCAAATAAAATGATTAAAACGGTATTATTGCCCCTAATTGTAAATTACACCAACAAAACCTATCATTTAAATATCACTGTCTCTGAATTAGAAACATTGATGGATAATGACGACAAATTAAAACCTAAAAAAAGAAAGACAAAATTAAAAGAATCGGATACAAATACATGTATCTGGGTTTTTAAAAATGGCAAAAAAATAGATACCGTTTGTGGCAAGCCTGCCATTGAAGGATCACAATATTGCAAAAGTTGTATTAATCGCGACGCTGTAAAAAAAACATTGATTAATAATAATAATACTAATCAAAATCAATCTATTTTCAACGCCAACGAACTTAATTTCAAAGTATATGATGAAGGAAAAAATTTATATTTAGATACAAAAAAAAATTTTATCGCCAATATTATTGATGACAAAACGTTTATTTTTGTTGGTAGACTGGGTCATGATTACGCCCCGCGTGCATTATTGGATGATGAATGTGAACAATTGATGAATGAAAAATTTGATGTTGATAAAAATTATCAATTTGATTAATATATTAATATATTGATGACAATCAATATATTAAATAAACCAATTACGATCTAACACAGATGGAAGTTTGTTAAGTACAGACAATTCTAAGTTAATATATAAGTAAATTAATATATTATTAAAACTGTATTCAATAAATCTATTATGTGTAAAATGACTAATTAATTTTACATTGCTATATTCCTTTTTACAATATGTTAATTCATATACAATACCATTTTCATTTTCACAATATTTATAATAAGGATAGACTTTTTTAATATCATCCATAGTTGGTACATAGTTAGGATTCCTATTTAGTGTTAAATATATTAATAATTTACTAATACTATCATTAACATCACCATCACATGTCATACATTTTATTAACCATAATTTAGTAAACAATTGACTTTTAAAATTGGATATCTTCATTTTTTACTTAATTTATTAAAATATCATCATTTTATAAATATGAATCAATGACAGTAGTAGAATTAAAATCTATACAAAATAAAAATGACATTAGTGATTTAAATACTAATTTAATAAATTAAATGGAACATTTTGATATTAATAAAACAAAAGATGGTGATAAATTTTTATTGTTAGGAACTCGTGCTGAAGATTTTATGATTGGGGGACATATTTCTAAACATTGGAAAAATATTAAAGTATATAATTATCCATTATCGTATAATGATGAGTTATCAAAAAGATATGAAAATGGTAATATTAATTTTGGTTTAAATCATATACGTAAAGATGGTACCATTTATATTACTTTAGGTGGCAATGATATAAATGAAAAAAATTTACAAGAATCGGATTATAATACATATGATTATATTTTAATTGCAAAATATGATGGGGGATTGTTACCATTAGCACCGTTTATACCTGTTATTTTTTATTGTAAATAATATTGTAATATTATTTTTAATAATATAATTTATTCAAAAGATGAATAAATTATCAAACGATGTCGTTAAAAACATTTGTGAATATTTACCCTTTGATGATTTGGAAAATTTTATTCAATCATCACCACTCATTTATACATTGTGTCATGATTTGTATCAATTACGCATTTTTAAGGAAAAAATGAAAATTAACGAAAATTTAATCACCATTTTTGAACAACTATCTGATTATTATAGATGGGAGGGTGATAAGTTTCGTGCTGGCGCATTTGACAAATCTGCTGAAGCCTTATCCAACTATAATATACCAATCACAGACATAAACACATTTAAAAAAGTAAAAATTGAAAATATTGGTAAATCAAGTTTGGATATTATTGATGAATATTTAAAAACGGGTCAAGTGAAACGATTAAATGAATTAAAAATGAAATATCAAGACAAAATAAACGTGTTGACTTTTTTTACATCATTTTATGGTATTGGTATTAAAGAGGCGACAAAATTTTACGACCGTGGATGTCGTACATTAAATGATTTATGGCACAAAGCGAGTTTAAATGAATCTCAAAGATTGGGTATTTTGTGGCGTAAACATTTAGTATTAAAAATCAACCGTGAAGAAATGGATCGTATTTATTTAGCAATCAATAGTATTTTTATAAAACATATAAACATGATCGAGTGGATGATGGTTGGGTCTTACCGTCGGCAATGTCCACAATCATCCGATGTCGATGTATTGATAAAACGTACGCCATTGTCGATGACCATGGATACGATTGTTGATTTATTAAAATCAGTCCTTGTTGCTATATTAGCAAAAGGACATAGTAAATTGATGGGGATTATGAGATTATCACCACATGATGTAGCACATCGTATTGATATTAGAATCATTGATGAACCAAGTTGGCCTTATGGCTTATTGTATTTTACCGGTTCAAAAAATTTTAATCAATATTCACGTAAACGAGCCATTGAATTAGGAATGACTTTAAATGAATATGGATTATATCAAGGTTATGATGAAACGAGTTTATTTGCAAAAACGGAACGAGATATTTTTAAACATTTACAATTGGATTATTTGGATCCGAAGGATAGAATTTGATAGATAAAAATAACCAGTAATTTAACTGGTTATTTTTTGATTTAAATCGATTAACATTAGATTACAGTAATGGTAGCATTATGGTTCATTTGCAACGACAAGGGTGTCTCCTGTCCAGTCAAGAAATGACCATTATAAATAAATCGTGATGCTGTGCCTGGATAATAAGTATTTTTATAATCATTCATGACGACAAACAATCGTGATGTATCGCTTAAACAATCTTGATGTTGAGTATTAGTACCTGCGAGATAAAACGTAATTTTGGTTGCAGGGTAGGCATAAATAACACAACCATTCACAATGTTTAATTGTATTAGTGTTTTTGTGCTATCGGTTAACTGAACCCGGTTGAGATAAAATCCTACCGTTTTATCATTATCATAACCTTGTCTTTTCCGATAATTATGTAAGATACTTAAAAATGATTGATTAGGTCTTGCTTTGATGAACACTTCTCCACCATTTGTGTTAACAATACTAAACAATATCGTAGATTGGTTTGATTCAGACATTCTCAATTTTTAGGCTTAATTTTTTATTATTTAATCATTTTTTTAATTTATTAAATTAAATGAATAAATTACCGAAAGAATTAATAGAAATTATTTTTGATACACTTGATATGGATGATGTCATAAGACTTTGTACAAGTAGTAAAGAGAATCGTGTATTATGTAACAACGAGAAGCTATGGCGTCATTTATACTATAAACATTATAAACATTGTCAAATGACTAAAGATCATTTGAATTATTATCAGTTGGTCAGGAGATGTTATGAACTAGATCGTATACAAATATTACGTCAACGTGAAGAACGATTTAACAGTCCACATATTTGTGATTATTGTGATTATTATTATGGTTATTGTAGTTGTAATCGGATTATAGTTGATGAAAGTAGTTATAATCAGCCAGATCAAGTGTTATATACAACAATGCCACCGCGGAGTAGGGTTGATGAATTATAAAATGATTTAAATTCTTTTTATAAATAATTAAATGAAAACTTATAAAAAGTTATTGACAAAATATGGTGAAAATGTTTTATTATCACAAACGATTAGTCAAGTTGATTTAAACGAAGATGTTTTACGTGAAATTTTATCTCATGTAGATATCCAATCCTTATTCCAATTGTGTCAAGTCAATAAGACTTTATGTCATCAACATGATGATTTATTTAAACACATTTATCAACGTCTATATGATCAAACAGGTATGGTTGTTTTTAAAACAAATACGATGTCGTGGTATCAGTTGCTTAAACTGTGTTACCAGTTGTCTCGATTGCGCCTCTTATTACCTTCACTCAAAAAATATATCATGTACGAATTATATACGATGACAGAATTAGATTTATCTGATCAAAAAATTAAAGTATTGCCGCCGGAAATGGGTCAGCTGATTCATTTACAAAAATTGTATTTGTATCGCAACCAACTGAGCGCATTACCGCCGGAAATGGGTCAGCTGAGTAATTTAAAATATCTGGATTTGTATCGCAACCAACTGAGCGCATTACCGCCGGAAATGGGTCAGCTGAGTCATTTAAAATACCTGGATTTGTCAGACAATCAACTGAGTGCATTGCCGCCGGAAATGGGTCAATTGGGTGCTTTACATCACTTGAAATTGTCACTCAACAAACTGAGTACATTCCCATCGGAAATTGGTCAGCTGAGTCATATACAACGATTGTTTTTGTCAAACATCCAACTTAGTGCATTACCGCAGGAAATAGGTCTGTTGAGTGATTTACAAGAATTGTCTTTGTCACACAATCAACTGAGTGCATTGCCGCCAGAAATCGGTCAGTTGCGTGCTTTAGAAATATTGTTTTTGTCTTACAACAACCTGAGTGAATTGCCTCAGGAAATAGGTCAATTGATTCATTTACAATACTTGGATTTGTTAAACAACCAACTGAGTGCATTGCCGCCGGAAATGGGTCAATTGAGTGCTTTACAACAATTGGATTTGTATGGCAACAATTTATCATCGACATTGATTAAGAAGTTAAAACGACAATTACCAAATACTTTTATTTTTTAACAAAATAAAATGATAACATCAAATTATTTTATTATAAAAATGGATTACAGTAACGGACTAATACCAATTATTGAAAGTCAAAAACAAAAACTAACAGATAACGGTTGGTGGCCATGGATCGAAACAATAACCAAAATGGATGAATTTAACATTTTAAATCAACGGTTAATAAATGATTGTAAAAAAGGTTATAACATATATCCTTCACCGGAAAATGTGTTTCATGTTTTATTACTATTACCATTAAAATCTATCAAAGTCATTATCAAATCACAAGATCCGTATCATAATCCTGGAAGTGCACACGGTATCGCTTTTTCTCACCCAACCAACTACCCATACATCCAACCTTCATTAAATAACATTTTTAAAGAATTACAAACCAACGGTTATCGCGTGTTACAAGAACATGGTAATTTAGAATCGTGGGTGCAACAAGGTGTTTTATTGATTAACACGTCACTCACTGTTTTACAAAATCAAGCCAATTCTCATTCAGCAGTGTGGAAACCAATCACCCTTGAATTATTTAAATTGATCGCGCGCGACATTGAACATGCAGTCATTATCATGTGGGGCAATCATGCCAAATCATTTTCATATCTTTATGAAAATGATAAATTTTATTGTCTTACGTCAGGACATCCGTCACCTTATTCATCTCATTTATTTTTTAATCACATGCATTTCAAATTGGCTAATGCTAAACTGATCACGTGGCAATTATCACCGATTGATTGGTCGTTATATTAATAACTTATGATTATAAGTTATTAATTAACATCATCATAATAAGAATTGGCAATATTTTTATAATCATCATGTGTATATTTAAAAATACTCGTTAAATCTAATTTTGTGACGTTATCACTATACATCACATGGGGTAATAAAAGCCAATATTTAATTTGTAATAAAGCAGTATCTGATTTGTTTAAATCGGATAATTTGGGTAATGGATCATAAGGTGGTATATAGACAGCATTTTTCTTATTTTTTGAAAATGTCGTTTCATTATCATCAATCACAATCATCTTTTCCAATTTTAAATACGGTTTAATAGCTGCATTATCTATTGTTTTAATCAACTTTGTTAAATCTTTAATCACATTTTTATCTTCATATTCTGTATCATCTTTTGTCCAAATAATATGTGGCATTTTTAAATTTTTAAATATGGTGTTAACGATGGCATGGACGTAATTCTTTGTCCCAGCACTCCACACGATAACAATTTTAAAATAATTAAAGCAAAATAACAAAAATTCATCGAGATGATGTCGTTTAATGCCCCAATAATCATAACGAGTACCCTCCCCATTTTTTTCAAATTCCGTTAACTTAAAAAAATAACAACGACGTTTTAATGCCATTAATGTTGGATCATTGATAATGTTTAATTTTTTAGAATCTTCAAAATTTTCTTGGGTATGAATCAGGGTAGAATCTAAATCAAGTACAACAACTTTATCAGTTAACGTGTCATTGGTAATAGCATCTGCTGCTACCGGATATAGATGAAATGACATTTAATTTGATTTTAAAATAATTTTTAAACTTCTTATGTAGATAAATAATGCACAAGCAATAATACCTAATAAAATACCTAAACTAAATACAATAATGATGGTGTTATTTGTATTATAATAAAAAATCCAAAACACAGAAAAGATTAATAGTATAATTGATAGGATCATTAAAAACATTGCTATGATATCATTCATTTAATTATAAAAAAATATTAGTATTTGGTAATTGTCGTTTTAACTCATTTTTAATTTTTGATGATAAGTTATTGTTTGACAACGATAATAGTTGTAAAGCATGCAGCTGACCGATATCCGGCGGCAATGCACTCAGTTTGTTATGATGTAAATACAATTTTTGTAAATGACTCAGCTGACCTATTTCAGGAGGCAATGCACTCAGTTGGTTGTGATTCAAATACAATACTTTTAAATTAAGCAGTTGACCTATTTCTGGCGGCAATGCACTCAGTTGGTTGTGTGACAAAACTAAGTCTTGTAAATGAATCAGCTGACCTATTTCCGGCGGCAATACACTCAGTTTGTTGTGATGCAAATCCAATTTTTGTAAAGCACTCAGCTGACCAATTTCCGGCGGCAATACACTCAGTTGGTTGTGAGACAAATTCAAGTATTGTAAAGCACCCAATTGACCCATTACCGGCGGCAATGCACACAATTGGTTGTTTGATAAATTCAATATTTGTAAATGACTCAACTGACCTATTTCCGGAGGCAATGCACTCAGTTCGTTGTTATGCAAAGTCAATGTTTGTAAATTACTCAACTGTCCAATTTCCGGTGGTAATACACTCAGTTCGTTATTTGACAAAGACAATTCTTGTAAATCACGCAGATGACCTATTTCCGGCGGCAATGCACTTAGTTGGTTGTAAGACAAATTCAATGCATGTAAATTAATCAGCTGACCTATTTCAGGCGGCAATACTTTAATTATTTGATCAGATAAATCCAATTCTTTCATCGTATATAATTCTTTCATCGTATATTTTTCGAGTGAAAGTAAGCTAATCAAGCGAGATAACTGGTAACACAGTTTAAGCAACTGGAACCACGTCATATCTGTTTTAAAAACAGCCATACCTGTTTGATGATAGAAACGGTCATAAATGTGTCGAAATAAATCATCATGTTGATGATGACGACATAAAGTCTTATTAACTTGACAAAATCGGAATACAGATTGGATATCCGCATGAGATAAAATTTCACGTAAGACATCTTCGTTTAAATCAACTTGACGAATCATATCGATTCCATTTATCATAGTTAAAATATAATAAGTCATCATTATATTTATAAAAAAAATGATTAAAGATTAAAAAATTAACTACAAAATTACGAATATGCAAGCACAAATTCAAAACGTGAAACAACTCGTTAATGTACCATTTAAATTGTTATCATACAACCATGATGATTGTTTAATTGAATTGGAGAATCGACGTTTGTTGATTGTCAATACAAATGAAAAAACAATCCATAGTTCATTGTGTCAAGATGATGGTATTCAATTTGAAGGTACCGGATATGTAAAAAATAGCATTTTAACACATGATGATTTATTAAAAAATAATGATATTATTTTATCTAAACAAGAACGTATTCAACTCATCATGCGTATTCTAAAACTAGATTCACCTATAGGCTGGTCAGAAGTAGATTATATTGAATATCATCATTTGAGTTTAGTTCATTATGATGATGATGCTGATATGACTAAAGTAGGTCATTTGCGCGGTGTATTGGTTGATTTAAAAAATCATGTCGTTCTTGCCTCTTCTTTTGGCCACACACCATCTGTTGTATTAGATCAAATACAATTTGATCATGGCTTATTACAAGTCGTTGATGAACATGGTTATAAACATGATTTTCATCAAGATGACATAAGCATCAAACGTGCTTATGAAGGCACGATCATGCGCGTGATTTATTATGGTGGAGAAGTCTATCGCTTAATCCATCGTAAAATTCGTCCACTCAAATCACGTTGGGGTAATTCACCATTCTTTACTAAAATTTATCACGAAGCAGGCGGTCCAAAAGATGATCAATTATTTAATTTAGATAAAAAATATTCACCTTATTGTTATGTTTTTGTTGTTGTGCATCCACAATTATTGTTGGCAACTAAAAAAATAGTTAAAACACCTTTTGTTAAATTGTTATCCATTCAAAAAATGTGGGAAACGGATAAAGATCATTGTCCGTTTCCTTTGGATGATGTTGATGATGAGTTAAATTTTAATAAAAATTTAACTATATCATTAATGCCAGAAGATTTAACATTGGATGAAGCGAATCATCATTTAAAATGTGGTTATAGTAATACACGTTTATGGCCAGGTGAAGCGGTTTATATTTATAAGAAAAAGGATGGTCAAATTGTCGACATTGTTAAAATCAATAGTCCAGCATATCAATATCGTTACAATTTGCGTGGTAATGATCCTAATCCATATCATCGGTTTTTTGAATTAGTTCATCATAGCTATTGTCATTTGTCAAATTACGCCGACTATGTTGATTTTAAAAATAAATTTGTTATATTAGATGAAAACATGAATATAACAGAAATGAGCGAAAATGATAAAAATAATCGTGATGCTATTTTGCAACAAATTTGGAGAAATTATGTTATGGCATTGCCACATGCGATGCAACAGGATGCCATGTCTTATTTACAAAAGTTTATAAATGAGCGTGATCAATTAATTCAGTGGTTATATACGTGTCATAATGCATGCCACCAATTAGACGTTAGTCTAATTGGTAAATATGGTGTTACATTGATTTTACAATCACGACAAAATGGTAAAAATCTATTTTTTAATTCAAAAAATAATAATGGTAAATTTAAAAACTTAAATAGTGCCGTGCTTACTTCAATTGAAGTAAAAGTAAATAATACAAATGGTGAAAATTTATACAGTTTAATTAAAAAAATGAAAGAATGTAATAAATAAATTAAAATATAAATCCCTTATAAGGGATTTATATCTTATTAAAATGGCAAATTATCAAACATGTGACAATATTATTTTATCAGATGCATCATCATGGTCTTTTAAAAATGATCAATTAAATATAATATCACAATTTATTGATCCATTACCAACCGAAAATAAATTAACATTTACCTGTCCTACCCCTTATTCATATCATATATCGTCACCATCGGTCATTTTTATTGATTGTAAAATGAGATGTAATTTTCGTGCGATTAATTACACGTATAACAATCAAGACGGAAGTTATAAGAGTAAAGACAAAGATGGTATTGTAAGAACACGCAATTACATTGCCGATGTAGATAATCAATATCGATTATCCAACATGTGGGAGTTGAAAGATTTAAAATCCTTTCCTGTATATCCATGTCATGTTATGGGTATGGAAGATGTCCGCTTGTTTGGTCCAAACTATTTTCTCTGCACACGTTTAGATGCTACATCATGTCATCATCCTAAAATGTGCTTTGGTCAATATGATGTTAATACAAAACAAACGACCAGTTTAGTTGTTTTAAATTATGGTGATATGAAAACGGAAAAAAATTGGTTACCGTGTTATAATAATAATGGTATATGCCGTATTATTTACAGTTTTGAACCATTAACAATATATACTTTAAATTTAGAAGATGGTACATTAGAACCATTTTTAGAAAAAAAAATGAGTCATCAAAATTTAAGTACATTCCGCGGATCAGCGGTACCCATCTTGTATAAAGATGGGTGGCTGATGACGGTACATCAAGTTTATTATGCACAAAAGCGTAAATATTATCACCGTTTTGTATGGTTAGATAGGGAATTTAATAACATTAAATTTTCTAAATGTTTTTATTTTGATAAAATTGGTGTTGAATTTAATTTATCGATTGCTTTTGATGGTAATAATAATAATAATAATATCATCATTACTTATTCAGTTGACGATAACAATCCGACACTTTCATTTATATCGTGTCAAGAAATTGACACGATTTTAAATTTTTAAACTGTTAAAAATAAATTAACGAAGTTATATCTTTATATTTTCTAGAATTACTACCAGTTGAAACCGCTGAAGACATAATAAAAGATATATTCCAAAAACATGATGTTAACTATCAGCCGAATGAAGTTATATCAATAATTACCGATAAACATGAAGTTAATATGAAAGTCATAGATAATGTTGATCAGGCAGACTTTAGTATTGTACTCATCAATGCGACAGCACTCATAAATTTTGAAGTTAGTGTCAGATGTTTCTCGAGTCAAATTCAAGTTTTCTACAATGAAGACTATTTATTCAGAATTTTTAATTTTGCAAAGGCTTATTCCAAAAGAATTAAATTTTTGGTTGTGAATACCGATCAACTAGAAATTACACAAAATGAACAAAATATCATAAGATTAATAATGACTCATTCATATGGATATCCTGTATACGAAGGAGATATTTATTTTGAGACCGAATATAAGAGATTATTAGATGATATATATCAACATTATTTAATGTTTATAAATTGATGTGTTTTTAAATTTTAATTTTAAAAATGGGTAAGTTAATATTTATATCAGGAATCAGTGGTACAGGTAAATCGACCATAGGTCGATTACTAACATCATTTCTGTCAAATGCCATATGGATCGATCAAGATTTGTTTTACAAATTTAAAAAACCAAAAATTAAATCACCCTATGGCGATTTGGATAATTGGGACGATGATGATTCCATTGATTATCAACAATTTGAAAATCGTATTCTTTCAGCAAAGAAACAATACGACCATGTTATTGTGACAGGATTTGCATTGCGGCATTACTTATTACCACATATAAATCCTGATTATCATTTTTTATTCACATTTTTATTACCAGTTACGGATGAGAATAATATAAATTATATTATTCGCGCGCGGCAACAATCAAAAAATTTCAATACACAATTAAAAAAAGATAAAGATATGTGGATGGTGATCCATGTTGTATGGCCATATTATCTAAAAACATTATTATATATTGATAATTTATATATTATAAAGGTATTAGATTCCGATTATCAATACATTGATAAGTTTAAACTTGTTAATGATATTTTGAATATCATATCATAATATAATCCTTAAAATAAATTGATGCTGGTTTTAAATATTAATTTAAATTGTTGATATTGTTCATATGAACAATTAATATCGACAAATTCTTGAATATCATCATATACAAATCGAAGCTTATTTAATTTTTGGAAATAAAGAATACTACTTGGTGGCACACATGATAAGTATTCAATAATTTCGTCATCAAGATGATGATAAATACCTAAATTATTTAATTTAGTAAATAATTCTGAAAATTCAACAACTATTTCCATATCAATTTTATAGTTAATTTATAATAATTGAATCATTTTTATTTAAGCAATTTTAATTAAATTAAATCGACTCAATGCGCCAATCTCGGTCGTCGTTGGACTATTTGTCCACGTGATGATCGATAAGCGATTTTTAAAACTACCAACGTCAAATCTTAAACCAATAGGGAATGATAAAGTGGTTGCAGAATTAGGTAAAAGTGATGCAGATACTGTACCGATCAAATCATTTTCATAAACAACATTGTTTACATTATTATCACGTAACCATATCGACATGGAACGATATGTTCCTCCCGTGTTTGGTAACCCTTGACTGTTTATCGATGGATAAACAACAGAGGTGGCAAGTTGATCTGTACTAATAACATAGGTACCTACTGGTAATACAAATGTACCATCGTTATAGTTTGACGATAATGTATTACTATTTAACACCCATTTGACTACTTGTGGTCGATGAGGTGGTATTTGTTGATAATCTAACACTTGTCCTTGATTACTGAAATGACATGGAAAACATTGTGCTTGGCCATTTTGACCATTTGTACCACCCATCATGATAGGTGGTACCATTGATAATGTTGTTGTCGTAGTACTACTAGGTCCAGTTGGCCCGGTTGGTCCTACAGGACCACCAGAAGGACCAGTAGGACCTGTTGGACCAAAATCGATTCTATGTGTCCATAAGCCTACGCCAAAAGCTACCAATACAACAGTAATAATAATCAACCAAATAATAATAATAACGGTAAAAAATATAGATCCTCCATCATCAGCCATTTTTAAATTAATAAAATTTAAAAAAAAAATACAAATTATTATAAAATGTCAACACGTCAAACACGTACTATCAAATCTGAAAATCCAATTCGTCGTGCATCACCTAAACGCCGTGTATCACCTAAACGCCGTGTATCACCTAAGCGCAGTGCGTCACCTAAACGTCGTGCATCACCTAAGCGCAGTGCGTCACCTAAACGTCGTGCATCTCCTAAACGTGCCACATTGCGTCAATCCTCATCGCCACGCCGCAGTCAAAAAGATATTTATGCCGTTTTATCCGATGAATCTATTAAAAATACATTACAAAAAATATCACCAGATTATCGATTAAAATGGGCCACTGTGAGTCCAAAAGTAAATCGTATTTATAAAGCAAACTATTAATATATTAATGTAAATAAATATATTAAATTTAATAAGGTTCACCATATAAATGAACCAATTTTAAATAAGTTTTTGAACCTTTTTTTATACTTCTTCCACTTATTGGATTAATGTCAGGATTTTGTCTAAATTGTTCTTTTTTAATTAAAAATGGATTATTTTTATAATGATGACGGGATGGAGATACGTGCGTTACTTTTTTAATAGGTAACGATTTGAGTTTAGGAGATAAATGGACACGCGGAATCAGTTTCGGTGATTGTAATGACATTTATTTTATAAATTTTTATTTAATGCGTATTGGCGATAAATATCAGCAGGTAAATAATTTGGTAATAGATTGCTTTCTAAACAACGTTTATCTATGATATACGGCATGGCGATGGTGCTATCACATTTTAACGCCATGTTAAAAAATTCAGCATAGTATTTAACATGGTGAGTGCCAGCATAAACAATAATTTGTTGACTTTCATTTTGTAAAAACATTCTTGATAACATATAAACATCCATGGGTATGGATGATAAAATTAAAAATTGTGATTCCAATTTATTAATGATTGATTTAATAATATCAATGGCTATGGGTATCGGTAACCAATCAAATTTAATATCAACCAATGCAAGTAAATCATTAGACACTGATTTTTGTATATGACTAATTTGTATATTTAATATATTATGATAATATTGATAAATAAGGTTGGCTAAATGTGAATCCATGTGTTGTAATTTCCGCAACTCAGCCGCGGCGCGGAACATTTTTTTACCATCTCTTGTTACTGCTGTATCTAAGATATTTTGAAATGTGTTAAATTGATCTCGACATATTTTAGTTTTACATTTATCTTTTAACAATAATAAATCGTTTATTATTTTAATAAAATCAGCATCAGGATTGATTAATGCATTGATAATGACTTTGATATTATCGACTAATGTATTTATTATAAATAAATAAGTATTTTTCATGACTAAAAATTGTTTCTCATCTTTGGGTGGATTTTTATTTAATAACACACGTAACAAATGGATATCAAACGGATCAACATTTTTATCATCCATGGATCTTATATCCATGTAATGCGCATGAATATAGGGATAATAAAAACATTGCGTTTTGTCTTTGATAAAACAATGTGGCATTAATGTAGGCATGACTTGTAACCAACTGCCGATAGTACTTGAAGGACGGATATTTTGTTTGGTAAAAGCAGCTTCGACATAAAAATCGGTCTTAATTTGATGATCTTTATTGTATAAAAACCAATTTTTTAATAAAAGTGCAATGGATGTGCATTGTTGATGATAATACATTGCATTGTATTGATCATCAAGTGTATCACATGATGATGTTACTGTAGTACATCCACCTTCATTTCTTGAACCATGTTGATCACCAAAGAAAAAATAGTATTTATTATTATAAATATACAAATAAAATGAACTAACGTCAGTAATTTGTGTAATTTCCATATTTTAATTTATAATAATAATATTAATATTAATATTAAACTACAAATACAAATCATTTTTAACCCATCATTTCGAATTTGTATATAACTTTCTTTATTGTAGTGACGTGATGGAACATTTTGATTAAAATGACCAAAACATGTTATAAATACACTTGCCAATAAAATTATTGATATAAATAAAAATCCGCTATGTAGTCCATTTATATTAGGTTTAGTAGCGTCATCATACAATTTTTGCACTTTTTGATAAACATCATAAGCATTTGATATATTTAATTGTTGATAATAATCAGACATCTTTTGTCTGATTGTATCATTTAATCGATGATTTTCTATATTTTTTATTATAAATTCTTTTGCTTTATCAATCCAAACGCTTGTCATTTTTAAATTATTATTAATGATTAAACGAATCATTTTTAAATCATTAAATGTTATTACAATTACCGCAAGAACTCATTATCGACATTGTCGTGTTGCTAAAATATCGATATATCAAATCTTTTTTATGTATATCACATGGTGCAAATAAATTTACGGATGTTATCATAAAAACAAAGCAACGTCTTACTAAAGGATTTCCAAGATTAGATGGACATTATCATTATTATAAAATACCATCTAGCGTGATATATTTAAATAAAATGAATGATTTTGATTGTAACTATGAAGAATTGCATCGCTGTATGACATTAGTAACAGACAAATCCGACATTCAATTGGATTTAGTACGCGGTGATGTGGTTGAATTTTCACCACAATACATTTATCAACCTTATCAAGCTATTTATAATGGTAATACATTGGAAGAAATGGATGATTTAACAGACGGCGAAGGTTTACTACCGGATGAATATCAAGTATTAGAAGATGATGTACCACTTACTTATTGGAATAATATAATGAATATAAATATAGATCATATTTACAATCAAGTCAAAGATCAGTGTCTTGAAAATATAGTATTTGGTAAAATTGATGATAAATATGTTGAAAAATGGTATACCACATTTATTTACGAACACCAATGTTATAAATTATTTTTAGGATTTAATCTTAATAAACAAGATTTTATAAATATATTAACATGTGATCCAGAAGAACGGTGTTTTTATCACAGCAATCGTTTCGATAAACCTAATATATTTTATGTACGTTAATTTGTATTATATCCCATGCACTGAATCACACGGTATCACAAGGTATCACAAGATATATAAAGATAATCAATTTCAGTCATCGTTTTATTCTTACCCAAAATACATAAAAGTTGCGATGCATAAGATACATTGTTGATGGTGTATTCAACAACAAATTGGTTATCATGATAACAATCAATAAATGCATTCATCGCGCGGCCATCATTTGGATTTAATTTTAGACAATCGCCATCATACTTATTCACATTGATATTGATCAATATAATACTTGGATCGGATAAAAAATAACAAAATAACATATAACAACCATCATATGTCATACAACCTGTTACGTATTGTTGACCATGGATATCATATGTTGTTACATTAATACCATTTCCGGCAAACCAATCTGCTAAAATTAGATTAAATAATATCATGAAGAATAACATTTATTTGAATAAATGTTATTGTTGTTATCATTTTTATTTTTATTAATATCTTATAAAATAGGATGTATAATAAATTCAATAACGTTATAACCCCTAAATTTGCCCTCTTAATATTTGTAGTTATATTAGTAGTTGCCCTACTTATATCTGTTTTTACTACTAACCCTGCAACTTTTAATACAACTCGAACGAGTGTTATGTTATATTCCCTGTCTAGCCTAGGCTTATTTATAACATTCTTGTTCTACTATGCAGTTGTATCTATGCAAATGCAACAACAAAGACAAGACATCATAGCTTCAACTTCCCAATTAAGAAAAAGGTTAACTGATACAATGGATGAGTTGCATCGCGCGCACCCACAAATACCTCAATTTATTTCTTCCCTATTTCCATTGGTTGATTGTCATGAACAGCATGATAGTGATGATGATTGCGCCGCCAATCACTTGTTAAGACATCAACTGGCAAACAAAATCTTTGCCTTTTGGGAAGAGATTATAATCACTTTACCATTTGCAGACTTGGATTGTCACTCTTTTGTATCTCATTTTTTACAACGTGCGCATTCCCCATTATTACACAAAGAATGGCTGCTAGCAAAATCAGATTTTAATACTGATACACAAATTTTTGGTGATTTGTTATTTGAGCATGCACAAGGAATTACTAATCCTTGTGCAGACTCATTTTTATCTGCTGCTAAGAAAATTGAAAAACATCCAGAGTTTTTACGTATGATGTTTGAGTAAGGCGCGGCGCAAATATTTTATATTACCAGGTTGTTTTAGTAATACGGGTGATAAGGGGAACAATTTATTTATTAAACATCATTTTTGTACAAATTTTTACAATATACACATAGTGATTTATTATATGAACAATGGTTATTGTATAAATTAGAATATAATGCTGAAACTCAAAAATTGGGCGATTTATTATTTAGTGAAGTTAAAAACATCAAATCTATGACTTGTCAAGAATTTGAGAACATGGCAAAAAAACTTGAAAAAGATCCACAATTTTTAGAATTGATGGTTTAATGTAATAAAATTGATTATATTATTAATAATTATCCATACAAATGTTACGAATAAATAAATTAAACTTTTATACACACAAAAATAGGAATAGATGTTGTACTTGTAATTGTAAAATTATAGATATATATTTTGGTGTTAATGTACGACATGGTAATTTTATAGACACCTTTTATGTATGTCCTATATGCCATGCGTATAGATCAATTGATCATCGATTGGTATTATGTATTGGTAATACCAAGTGTCGTATTATCAATACATATAAAATGAATTCCTTTGGTAAAGGAATTCTACATATTATTTTATAAAATAAATTGATTTAAATCCAATTTATTTAATGATCAAAAATGGATTATAAAAACAAACTTCAAGAATACTTTCAAAAATTAAAATTGCCATTACCCACGTATAAAACGAATAAAGTGGGCGGAGAAGATCATTGTCCTTTATGGTCATCGACCGTCATATTACATGACAATGTCTATTACGAAGGTGATGTTTTTTATTCTAAAAGTAATGCTGAAAAATCAGCAGCTCAGAAGGCTTTTGTATGCTTAGAAACTAAGAATACAAACGATCATCATTCTAAAAACTATTCACTAAAAACAGCCATTGTGATTGATATTGAAAATATGCCAAAATTTTTTGAAGAAATTCCGGAAAAGGATTTAATGAATGACAATTTGCACGTTTATGGATTTATAGGCATCAACCATCCTCTGATGAATAAAATGTTACATCCAAAATTCATTCAAGTTAAATCTCCCTCAACACGTAAAGATGGTACCGATACATGTATTCAGGTAACCATTGGTTGTTGGCTAGCGTTAGAAAAGTATGATCAATATATTATCGTGACGCGAGATCATTTTGGTCCATCATTAGTAGACATGATTACATCAACAAATATGAATTGGAAAAACAAACAGGCAAAATTAGTGACAAAATATGATGATATTTAAAAATAAAAATTAAAATATAAAAATGATGCTTTGGTCATGGGCTGCGTTTTGGCTCACTCATCTTATATTCGGCATGTTATTTTATAGCGATGATCATGTTGATTTTTTACCCAATCATCATGTGACAACAAAACAATTATTAAATACAGTTGGGTTAAATGCGTTATTAACCTTTTTATTTATCCCTATTGCCAACATCATACCTACTTTAATTATGGTAAATGATACATTCATTGGCTATATATCACGTATACTTATGGCTTTACTCATTGGTGATTTGATTTTTTATTGGACACATCGTTTATTTCATCATCCCTTTTTTTATCAAATTCATAAAAAGCACCATCACTTTGTATCACCAACTGTGTTGGCAGGACTTTATTGTCATCCGCTAGAAATGTTGTTGTCCAATCATCTTGCCATGGTTATCCCATTGAAATTAATTCAATCACATAGTCCTTATATGTTAATGTTTGAATCGTCTGTGGTAAGCTTGAATATTTTAAAAAGTCATAGCTCTAATAAAAATTTCTTAACAGGATCACCTCATCATAATGTGCATCATGAAAAAATGTCAAAAAATTTTGGATTTAGTTATATAACTGATATTTTATTTGGTACTTATGTACGTACATAATTTTATTATATATTTTATATAATAAAATTATAAATGTTATTATTTATTTAATATTCCTTCCCACAAACCACGTCGTAAACTTGCTCTAATTATCTTTTTTGTTTCTCTATAATATTCTCTTATATCATCTTCATCAAATGCATCATCATCCATGCTGTTAAATATAATATTTAAATCGTCATCCACAATACCAGTCAACATTATGGCATAAGTAAATAACTTTTCAACATCTTGTATCGTTTTATAACCAACATCAATACTCACATTTTTAATATTAGTCAACTTTACGTGATACCCTTTGTCGGTCAATGTGAATACCATATCATTAAACATCATATCTCCATCTTTATCTCGTTGAAAATGCGATGATAATAGATCATCCAAATTGTCTGCCAACATGTCTTCAATCCGGACAACGATAATGCCTTTTGTTTTATTGTACTGTCTGTTTTTCTCAATATCATTGATTTTTAATATTATTTTTACATTCTTAATTTCATCTGACATGAAATCAAAAAGTTTCATGTATGTTTGCTCATCATCCAAAATAACGGGAAAGTAAAAGTTGTGAATACGATATTTTTCTCTCCAAAATCCTTTATCTTGACATAATAATTGTGCTTTCTTATGTGTACTACAATATCTCTTAATTGTATCAATGTCCGCGTGCAATAATATTTCTCTTACAGGGTCATCTTGTAATTGGGAGACAATCATGGGCTGTTTTAATGATTCAATTTCGCGCGCGTAATCCACATTCTTTATTGTTTTTAGATTATATTTGGCTTTTAACGCTTTATCAATATAATGTTTAGACATGTTTTGATATTGTGAATAAGATTGTAATTGATTTAACAAATCAACTTTTGTCACTTTACCTGACATTTAATAAATAAAAATATTATTTCACATCATTTAAAATGATTGAAATGCATTAATAATAACATATTATAAATGTTATTATTTATTTATATTTTTTACCACATTTTGGTTTTTTATGTTTGTCAGAAGAATAAGATGAAAACTGATGGTCACAATCTTGATGATGATCCATATCGGTAATAGTTTCCATCGAAGATGGAAAATGATGTTGACTTTCATCGAGTAAAGAACAAGAATCGTCAAATCCATCACCACCGCCATGATGGCCATGATGCCCATCATGATTGTCGTTATTTACAAAAGAAATAACAACAGCTAAAATGATAATCAAGACGATTAAAACTAAGACACCAATAATAATTTGTAAATTGTGTTGCATTATGTATTTTATAATAATATAATTTTTTAAATTTTTATATCTTTTATTTTTATATAATATAATGATTCAAATTTTTAAAATTAATCCATAAATGACAAATCGTCAAGTTTATTTAAACGATGATGTCTTACGTGAAATTTTATCTCATGCAGATATCCAATCTGTATTCCGATTGTATCAAGTTAATAAAACGTTATATCATCAACATGATGATTTGTTTAAACAAATCTATCGACGTCTTTATGGTCAAACAGGTATGGATGTATTTAAAAAGGATATGACGTGGTTCCAGTTGCTTAAACTGTGTTATCAGTTGTCTCGCTTGCTCCTTTTATTACCTTCACTTAAAAAATATACCATGAAAGCATTATATACAATGACACAATTAGATTTATCTTATTCAAAAATTAAAGTATTGCCGCCGGAAATCGGTCAATTGAGTGCTTTACGATATTTGCATTTATCTAACAACCAACTGAGTGCATTGCCGCCGGAAATAGGCAAGCTGAGTCATTTACAAATTTTGGATTTGTCAAACAACCAACTGATTGCGTTGCCGCCGGAAATTGGGAAGCTAAGTACTTTACAATGCTTGTCTTTATCAAACAACCAACTGAGTGCATTGCTACCAGAAATGGGTCAGATGAGTCATTTACATGAATTGTATTTGCGTGACAACCAACTGAGAGAATTGCCGCCTGAGATTGGTCAGCTGAGTCATTTAAAATACATGAATTTGTCTCACAACAAACTAAGTGCATTGCCGCCGGAAATGAGTCCGATGAATACTTTACAATGCTTGAATTTGTCTAACAACAGATTCTCATTGATATTCAAAAACGAGTTAAAACGACAATTACCATATACTGAAATTGTCTTATAAATAAAATGTTCAAAACATTATTTTATAATAAAATGCTAAACAAAGTATGTATTAGCGTGACGACATATGAAATGGATGATGGTAATAGAGGTAATCCGAGTGTAACACATTTATTTTGGGGAAAAGATGTAAAATCAGCGGTGTCTGTTGCACAATCCCATTTATTGACTGATTTATTCTTTTCTGAATCCTTTGTTGGTGAAATGCCCTGGAAAGATTTTGTGTTAAAAATGGAAAATGAATTGACAATAAAGGATGATAAAAAACACAGTAATGCTGAAGCGGAAAAGATTTATAAACAAATCAATACGCGGGCGCATCAAATTCATAAACAAAAAAAACACATTGGTTTGATAAAATTGATACATGATTTATCGAATAAATAATTGATTAATTTTTTAAAATTAACAATAAAAATGTCATATAAGCATAGCAAGTACGTGTGGCGGAAAAAGTCAGTCATCAAACCGTTACCCAAAGATGCTATGTTCCAAGTCTTGTTACACAGCAATATGAACACCATCATGTCGTTATGTCAAACTGACAAAACAATCAACACGATATGCAAAGATCAGTACTTTTGGCAACAAAAAATTTTGATTGACTATCCTAACCTAGCCCCATTACCACAGAAACCGGATTACCAAAAATTATACCAAGTAGCACACAAAGTACAAAAGTTAATGATACTTGTGAAACAAGAATTACAGGGTTATGAGGCTTACGTGTCAATTGATTTTAAATACAATGTCGATTTATCAACCATTTTATCATCAGATGATATTAATACAATCAATAAAACTGAACCTGATGAATATATGGAATATTACTATTCCACAATCGAACCACCTTTTACGCATCAAAATTTAGAATTTATTATGTATAAAGATCAAATCGAGGTTTATTATCGTATTTACGACACAGATTTTGGACATCATGCTGACCATACAGAGTTGCTTAGTGTTCAATTACAAACACTAACGTGGTCTGCATTTGAAAAGTTATTGTCATTAATTTTGTATTATTATCCAAATAGTGATATTGTGGATGATGCTAATGATTCTTATTTTAATAAACAACCACCGTGGTGGGGTAATAACTATAGTAAAAAACATAAACAAAAAATAAATCGTAGATTTGTGTATTGGACAGGTAAACAATATTACTCAGATATTGATGATGATGTATCATATGACACATCATCATCAATATCTGATGATGACGATGATGTATCATATGATACATCATCATCATCATCATCATCATAATACTATTTCCATGTTACACTTAAATAAAATGGTTGAAATAAAATAGAATCAGCAACAAGTCCTTCGTTAGCTAATCTGTTTTTAATATAGTCCCGTAAACGAAAATCAAAAGAATAATCACTGCCAATAATCGTTATGTTTTTTTGTTGAGGTAATGGTACTTGATAATATATTAATGTAGGATCCATTTTAACTAAATTTGTTAAACTATCTTTAAATGTTTGATAATAATATTCTAATTCTTCTTTTTTAATGTCATCAAGTAACTCAATAAATGACATTTTTTAATAAACAATATATTGTTTTTTAATAAACAATATATTGTTTATATAAACATGGTTGTTATACATACGGATTAGTTTCAGGCTGGGTAACGAATAAATATTATTTTATTTAATATATTTAAATAACAAACTTGATACACTTGATGATTTCATTTTATATTATCAAACACCACAAGAATTAATTGATATTTTAACCTATATCATTTATAAAATACCTGATATCACCATTAAAACAGGATGTGGTCATAATATTATTACATCACTCTTTCCATTGTAATGTAAGCTGATATACAATTTTGTAACGGGAAGAAATAGGTTTGATTAGACGCATTGAATAACGATATCGGCGTATTCGCCGATGATGTTTGAATATAAACAGTGGCGTTTTGATTTACCGTCATCTGTGATGAGAAAATTTGATTCAATGTATATTGCGGTAATACATTGTTATTCACAGAAAGTACAATGATTATATTAACTGGATTAATAATGGTTGTTGGTGGTGCTAAATTAGCATAACCAAAAGATACTAAATATAAACCAGGATTGTTAATGATGATTTGATTTGTTTCCGTATTATAAACAAATCCGTTGGTCATAAAATTAAAATTAAATGCTATATTTTGACCGGGTGAAATGGATGTTGTTTCAGTATTATTCACCCAAATAAAATGAGAAAATGTATTTAATGTATTACTAGGTCCGGTGGGACCTGGTGGACCGATTAATCCCATGGGCCCGCGCGGGCCTATTAATCCCATTTGTCCTGTTGCTCCCGGCATGCCGTTATTACCCTGTATTCCAGGTATTCCGGTAGGTCCTGTTGCTCCTGTATTTGCAGCTGAACCATGTCCTGTAGGGCCAGTGTATCCAGTAGGGCCAGTAGGACCTGTCGGACTATTGATACTTAAATGACCTGTCGCATAGAGTACAATGAGAATGATGATTGCTATGACTATAAGTGATAATACCACACCTACTATGACATCCATTTTTATACTAATTATTATCAAAAATATAAATTTATTTTTAATACTTAAAATGGATCTGATTTATGAGATTGTACTCAAATTTGATTCGATACACGAATTAAAATCATTATATTTAATTGATAAACAATGGATGCGTGTTTTAAATTCACAACAAGTAATACAACATTATTCAAAAATGTATGATATTGATATTCAATTTGCTACCTTTAAACAATTGGTTGACTACATTGATGGCTTATTTTTACCAGACAATAGTCAATTTATAAACCGTAATGGTACTTATCAAACGCATGATAATCGTTATCGACCTTATCAAGTCCATGTTCAATATCCTGAAGTGGAAATTGATAAAAATCATCCATCGATTATATCTTATGTTTGTGATTTATTTTATATTATTAATCATACCAATTACAATTATAAACCATTATTATCTTTTAAATCTGATAAGATTTGGGTTGGTGCAGGTTTATCAGATTATGATAAATCAATAACCTTGGGTGTTAGTCTATTATGCCATTTGATAGATAACCAATACATGTATATTGGTGATATAGTTTATCAATGGTCATCATTATATCCTATTGTTTATTTTGTTTCCATTGTCGGTCATAATGATGTTATATATGATTATGCTATTGATAATTATGGTAACATTTACACTTTATCTTATGGTCATATGTATATTATATATAACACTCCAAAATCTTATCAAGTGTTAAAACATTATCAATATCCTTACAATTTTATTTATGATAAAAATAACATAAACATGGAATTTGTACAATCATTTGCACCTGATAACATATACGGTGAACAAAATAGAGTTTAAAATTAAATATTATTGTAATATTTAATTGTATAACCAGAATTGGAGAGATAAGTTAATTACAATAGGTTAAGTTTTTTCATCGCTGTTATCATTCTATTTTGACCCATGCCAGCACCTGAACGTGTCGTAAATTTTAAACTTAAGTAATCTTCCAATTCTTTATCAACGCGTTCATGTCCAAATTGATCGTATAATAATTGAGCATACTGACCATCACTGATCGTTCGAAATGATTGTCTCATTTCTTCCGGATCGCAAGACCGCTGAGCTGATCCTATGGTCTCAAATCCCGTAAGAATAACGTCAACCTTACAGGCAATTTCTCCTTCTCTCTTCATGTTCCAAAAAGAATATGGATGAGGAAAATGTTTCAAAAACACAACTGGTCCGTAATCCTCGTATAATCGTTGTTCTTCAACATGTGTTATTTCTTGAACACCATATTTTTCACACATGTCTACATAATTAACTTCAACATAAGTTGAAGTTTCGCCAAAACCTAAATGTTCCAATAGTTCCTTTTCAAACTGTATTAATTTTTCAAAATCACAAGGAAGTTCCCATTCTGTCATGCCAAATATAAGACAATGACGATTTGGAATTGGATTCTGTTCTTCTCGATAAGATGTGGTAGTAACAAAATAGCCAGGTTGAGGATCAGGTTCTGTTAAAATCACCCTTTCAAGATGCATTTGGTTTGTCTGAATTTGAGGCCATATTTGTCCAACATACTGGAAAGTAGATATATTTGAAGGATCTTCGCAGGCGGCCAGAATTGACAACCTATTTTGTAGATAGCATTCTACCAATCCTTTTTTTTCAAAAAATTCTCTCAATTTTTTACTCAATTTATGATAATCAGATGGTGAAATATGGTCCGACAACATTTTTAAAATTAATTATTTATTTTTAAATCAATTTTTATAATAAGACGATTAATATCTATTAATCGTCTTATTATAAAAATTGATTTAACACAAATCATTTTAATCATGAAATGTTAATTCCAGAAGATATTATCAACGACTATCAATTCAATATCACTACCAATATAAACCAATTAAAAACTTATTTAATCAACCATTATAATGCTGAAACATTGACATGTTATAAAAATAGCAATTTATTTTTAACTAAAGATGAAATCTTTGCTACCTTACCAAACAAAATTATTGAATTTTATACATTAAACAGTAAAAATGTTGTTAAAAAAAAAGAAAAAGAAAAATTTTGGACAGAAGATGAAGAAGTTTTAAATCAATTCAAAGCCTATATGGATTTAAAATATGTAGTCAGTGAGACGGCTGATGTTAAATTTAAATCTCTGATGGAAGGATTTAATGAACATACAAGTCGGTCGTATCCGGTAACTTGGAGTAAGAATTACGATACGATGTGTCAAAAGTTGAATATAAAATATGAAAAAAAATTAGATGAACGATTTGCTAATAAAGGAGGTAATGGTACTTGTTTTGTCTTTTTAAAATCCAAAAACAAAAAAGATATTATTGTCACTACCAATCATATAAAACCACAAATATTTGATCATATACCTTATATACCTATATCTAAATAATTAAAAATAATTTTAATATAATTATTTTTTAATAAAACACAATGCCTTGCTGTAAAAAACATAACACATGTCACGATTCATCCGATGATTGTAAATACAAATGTGATAATCAATGTACTTATAATAAACCATGTAAAATTAAATGTAAACGTGGTAAACGAGGTCATGAGGGATTACGTGGTCCTACTGGACCAACTGGAATAGCAGGTACTGCTGTAAATACTGGCGCTACTGGACCAACTGGACCAGCTGTTGGGACTTTGATACCATTTTCATCTGGTTATATTATCAGTCCACTAGCGATCAGTTTAACATCTGATTTAGTCATGGGTTTCGGTAGTTCATTCTCCCCAGCTTCTACCCTGGTTGCAACACAAATGGGTGGATACAGTTTCCCTATCCCATTTGATGGAACTATCACATCTATGGAAATTAGTGCCGATTTGATTATTTTATTAGCACCACAACCACAAACCATTACCTACACATTTACTGTTTATGTTTCATCATCAACCAATAATGTTGGTACATCATTTGTAACCAATGCTTATGCATTAACTGGATTAACAGGAACATTAGTATTTACTATGGGCGCGGCAGGATCTTATAGTGCATCTAATTTAATCATTGGAGCATTAGCTGTTTCAGCGGGTGATAGAGTAGGTGTCATTGTTGAAGCTAATAATACCTTATTACCAAATATTTTTGGATCATTAGCAGTTATGGCTTCATTAACTTATGAACAATAATCATTATAAAATTATAATTTCATAATAATAAATGAGTTTACCATTTATTATCCCATCTGATAACACGTATACAGGTATCAGAAATGCTATCAATCAAGCGTCATTAAATCCAAATGGCGGTACCATTTTGTTGGAAAGTAAAGATTATATAGATGATCAGAGTGGTCATATCGTCATTAATCATGATGATATTCATATTGTAGGGACTGCTGGTACAAAAATTATAGCACCTGCTACAGGTGATATGACGATATTTTCATCATCGATCAAAATTTACACACCACTTATTTTGACGAATAATGTAAACCAATTTGATAATACCATTGATGTTTTTACGACTTCAAATATCCAAGAAAGATCATATATACTCATTAATAAAACATTGGTACCCAATGTCATTGTATGGTCATTGATTTGTTACATTACTAAAATCAATGGAAATCGTATTACTATAACGCCATTTATCCCATTCGATATCAATTTATCAGATCAATATAACATTGTACCCATCAAATTGTTAAACAATATCAGTATATCCAATATCACATTTGATGGTAATCATAATACATCAATCACACGGGCGATGCGATTAAATGGCATATCCAATGGTAAATTTGAACATATAAAATTGATTGATTTTAACGGTAGTGCTGGCATTTTTATTGATCAAGGATTTTCAAACTATATCAATCATATTGATTTAGAAAATTGTGGTAATATCAATGAAGGCGATGCGATGTTTTCTTATCAAACCAATAGTACGATAACAAATGTTCGTTCTTTGAACGCATCAGGATTTGGACCAATGTTTATAAGGTGCAATTTTTGCCAAATTTCAAACCTATCATCACTCAGTGCAACATACCGAGGTATCAAATTTCTTGGATCGCTGTTTTGTCAATGTCATAATGTACAAAGTCATATTTCTCAAACGGTGGGGATTGCGCTAACTTTTGGTAGCCAATATAACCAATTTACAAATTGTTGTGCATGTTGTCATTACGACATTAATAATCCAATCAATTCGGATGGATTATGGACATCAGGACATGAAAACAATAACAACGTGATAAACGGTGGTGTTTTTTTAAATAATACAACTGCTGATATTTTTATTGATCCATTGGATCATGACAATGTCGTTATTAATAGTATTTATAATACAAAATACCAAGGATGTTGTAATTGTAGTAATAAAGTGTATCCAAACATATTAAATGGGTTTTTAAAACGCACATTTAAAACCATGTTTGGTTGTTGTCATTAATATTATTAATTAATTATAATTAATAATTTTATTTCAATTTATTTTCTAATTCTGTAATACGTTGATTCAGTTTAATCATTTCATTCACTAGTAATGTGGATAAATCCTGATATTTAAATCCATCGATATTGCCATCTTTGTCGTAGAGTATAAAATTAGGTAATACCTGTTGTGCTTCTTCAGCTATAACACCGACTTGTGGTAATCCGGCAGGATCCTTCTCTTTAATATAATTAAATGTGACTGGACGTAAATGATAAATGCCTGATGACATATCACCCATGTCTTTGACATTTTCTTTATATCGAATAGATGATGGTACTGTACCTAATTGTCCGCTACCGTCAATCAACACAGCACTACCAACCACCGTAACACCATTAATCCCTTGTATAAAACAGCCTGTTTGTGAAGTGCCGATACGGATGTTTGCTGATTCTGTTGCAACACCCACATTGTCAATATATATATTATTTGACCCAGATGTGTGCGCATTACCTGCGTTATATCCAATGGCAATATTCCCAGTTCCTGATGTGTTGATATTTAACGCGTTACTACCAACAGCGGTGTTTTGATTAGCTAAATTAGCAGCTAAGGCTTGCGTGCCAACAGCAGTATTATTTGAACCAGTGTTGTTCAAATTTAATGCATGATATCCTAATGCAACATTTCCAACACCTGTTCTATTTGTAAATAAGGATTGGGTTCCAGCCGCCGTATTTTGACTACTAGTGGTGTTAAAAAACAATGATTGATAACCAATAGCTATATTATCAATGGCTGCATCACGGCAATTAGATAATGCATTATAACCGACACCAACAGATTGTGTCCATGCATTACTATTACCAGAGCTTGCTCCGATAATGACGTTAAATTCACCGGCTGTATCTGCCACGAAGCCTACACCAACGTTATTAGAACCAACAATATTGCTACCTAATGCATCTTGACCTACTGCCGTATTATTATTACCCGAGGTGTTAGAACCTAAGGTATCAACACCGACTGCTGTATTCCTACTTCCATTATTACTAAATAACGCCGCATTACCAATAGCAACATTATTAGCACCACTCGTATTGGCTTGAAGTGCAAATGCTCCGACTGCTGTATCACCCCCTGTTGAATTATTTTTCAGGGCGTCACACCCGACGGCCGTATTACCCTGAACTGTATTGAGACGTAAAGCTTCATAACCTACAGCTGTGTTGTTGTTAGCTGTTGTATTGGTTATAAGGGCATCTGATCCTACTGAGGTATTATTTTGTCCACTGGTATTACTTTTTAATGCAGATGATCCTACCGCTGTAT
>DATIJN010000139.1:0-5422 GCA_035478615.1 Saccharimonadales bacterium (SeqCode) | reverse complement strand
CTCGATTGTATTTTATTGGTGAAGTGGTGGATGTAACAGGTTGGCTTGGTGGTTTTAACTTTCAATGGGCGTGGTCATCTGGTTGGGCGGCAGGACAAGTCGTCTGATAAGAACAGAAATTTCTATATAACCGGTAATCAGTGTTACCGGCCATTCTTGGAATATGTAGTAAAAAATTTGCTGTATATGCTAGAATGCCCGGTTTTACATTCGTCTGTCAGGCATAAAAAACGTTCATTCTTGACTATTCGATTAGCTATGAAATGTTTGAAAACTTAAATCAATTAAATTTATATTGGAAGGTGCATATGTGTGGAGGTGGTGGAGAAGGAGCTTATGATGATGATAATGGACGAGCTGAAGAGGAAGCAAGAATTAGACGTGAAAATCAGGAACGTATTATAAATCAAGCCGATGTGATCAAGCAGAAAACTCTGGATCTTGCCAAATCCTTCCCTGCTGGATCTGATACAAAAACTTTCCTGGATAAACTGGGGGCTTATTTGGCAATGCGTAGTAAAAAAACGTTTTGGGATTTTGATTATGTGCAAATTTCTACTAGAACAAGTTTTATTTCAAAATGCATAGATACAATTTCTGCTGCTAAAAACCGGGCTATTAGCCTTCCCTCTCTGGCGATTGAAGGCGATATTAATAAAAACATTGATCTTATTAAACGGGAGATGACGAAATTAAATAACTTCCTGGCTGAAGAGTCAATCAAACCATTTAAAGGGTGTTTTTCACAAGAGATGTATAATGTTCTTACAACTTATCAGAACTATCCATCCAGGCGTAAACAGGCTGTACGTGACGCCCTTGCTCCAGTAATGGCAGTAGCGGTTGCCGATGTGGTCGGTGAGTATGATGAGAATGGCGATATTTTAAATAACGAGATACCTGAAACAAAATCTTTGAAACCGTAACTGGTAAATTATATTTATGTATGAATTTGACATCGCCATCATTGGCGGCGGCATATTGGCTTATGCCACTGCTTTTTCAATTATCTCGAAAGAGCCAAAAGCTAAAATCGCGCTGATCTCCGGAGAAAAAAATTCTGATATGGCGACACTTGCATCAGGGGCTATGCTGGGTTGCTATGCGGAAGTGACAAAAAATTTATTAAGCAGTCACGCTGGAAAAACAAAGCTGAACATGTCTATTGCTGCAGCAAAAATGTGGCCTGCATGGCTTGAAACCATCCAGGCTACTCTGCAAAAAAATCCGGATACACATCAGAATCTGACAATTAATTCGGGTACATTTGTCATCCTGAATAATCAGGCGAAACAGAGAGAAAAAGATAATTTCAATGCCATCATACAAGCGCTAAACGATAACAACGAAACATATCTGGACGTTAGCGCTCATGACATTCCCGGTTTTAATCCTGAAGCAACTGCCTCATTAATCAAGGCAGTTTATTTGCCTTGTGAAGGCAGCATTCATTCTAATGAATTATTCGATGCTTTAAAAAAAGCAACACTGTCGGCCAGCAACTGCATCGAATTCCCCGAAAATGTGAGTGAACTTGTTTCAGAAGCGCAAAAAATTTCTGCAGCAATTACTCTACAGGGAAAAGTAATTAAGGCAGAAAAATTCCTTCTGGCAGCAGGTGCCTATTCTCATGAGCTCATCAAACAAATTCCTTCACTACGTTATAAAATTCCACCGATTTTATCAGGTATGGGACTTTCTTTGGTAGTCAGGCATATGACTCTTGAATTTAACGCTAACATCAGAACCGCCAATCGCTCAGGTGCATGCGGATTGCATGTTTTACCCAGAGGCGATAACAAGATATATATTGGTGCTACCAATGATATTTCTGTGACTGCTCGAGATAATCCTGCGTTAAATCAATTCAACTCTTTATTAAATTCAGCATTTGAGCAAATCAATCATGACTTGCGTTATGCCAGGTTATTAAACTATTCAATTGGTAATCGAGCTGTTACTCTTGATACCTTTCCATTAGTCGGTAAAACCTCGCTAGAAAATCTGTGGGTATTATCAGGAACATTTCGTGATGGATTTCATTTGTCACCGCTATTGGCTGAAATTATTTCTGCAGAAATGCTGGAAAAGACTTCAGCTACTGATTTGCCCTACACTATTTTTTCCCCCGAACGAACTCCTATTCAAACGATGACTCAGGAGGAAGCAATTCAAGCTACAGTTGATGAGTATTTGTCTGGCGCTTACGAACAAAAGATGCACCTGCCGAATCAAGAGCTGGACTATCTGCTGGAAGAAATTTTATTTTTAAAATTTGAACGTCTTTATCAACTGCTAGATACATCACTGGCTCTGCCACCTGAGTTACTTATCATGCTTAATTCACCCGGATCAGTAAAATATTTAAAAGATTATTTTAATCAATTAAGACAACCTGCTGAAGCGGAATACTAAAAGCGGAATTCTTATTGTTTATCATACAACTGTGCTTCACCCGGCATCTTTGTCTTTTGTTAAATCTATATATTAAAAATAGCCTATTTATTTGACACTACTGCATTTCTAATGGTAAAATTGTACATTATTTGACCTCTCGAGGGGTTTTACAGTGAAGATCATAATTACCAGCCCATCAGACACAAATGAAATACCTTTGAAAGTGAATGTTGATCAATACACCACACTGTCTGATTTAATTAAACTCATTAACAAAGAACGCGCTGCAGCCAGGCTCCAGCCAGTTTATCAATGTAGTTATAAGGGTATTCCATTGTCTTCAACAAGTTTGAGCACGTCATTATACAAATTACTCGGCAAGGAAGAAGGTAAAAAAACACTTCATGTTTCTTCTGAAGTGCCAAAGGACGCCCAGCATAATTTATCGTTACAAGTAGTGCCACAGGAAAGCACTATACCGCATGCAAAAAGCCAACCTGTTAAACAAGCATCACTATCCTTATTTTCCACAAAATTAAAATCATCATATATGGCAGATCAAAAACAAATATTAAATGAATCACTTTCTTTTTTTCCTGAAACACTCGTAGATATTATTTCAGAATATCGAGGAGATGAAGAAGTTGAACTATCAAAATATGATAATTATTTTGTACTTGATGTGGCAAAAATACTAAGTTGTCAAGTTATTTATACTAAGGTAAAAAATGAAGAAGATTTATTTTATTTCATGTTAGCCAAGTTTTTTAATATTATTTTTGAACCAGGTCAGCATCCGGATGGTCTTATTGCAATATCAATGAATGTTGAAAAAATGGGTAAAAATAATATAATATCTTCAGATCTTGAATCGGCTAAAACAGCTGCTGGCCACCCTACTTTTGTTGAGAAATACGGTGAAAAGATATCTGGATATAAAATTATTTTTCAACTGAGCCCGGAAAATAATGTTCACGCCCTTCATGCATTGAATTATACTGTTGGCGAATGTTTTAAACGCTGGATTGAAATTGATTGTTCACATCTGGTTATTCCAAAAACTTCTTCAATAAATAACATACAAGATCTGCATGCATCTATTGCACAATTTATCCTGAGAAAAATATATCAAAAAAATGATATCAAAAATGCGGTTCATCTTAAAAACGGACAACCAACTGAATTGTTGGAATATCATCCGTATGAAAAAATAGCGTTAGACTATTTTTTGGAGAATCATAAAGCCAGCAGCGAAACCAAATGGGATCACACCAATACCCTGGATGAAATTATTGCGCATGCATTATTGTCTCAAAATAGCTGGTCTCATTGGGCAAAAGGTTCTCAAACCAGGCGCACCTTATTAACGCTTTTAGGCCAGGACGACGCTTGGTTTAATAAACAGACACATGAGAGCTTGAAAAAAGCGATATTAAGTCACGTACAATTACAGTGCACCGAAATCATGAATAATAAGGCCAATCAGTCTAAAAAGCTTTCTCGCTAACATCCAGATAATTATTACAAATGATGAGTTGCCAGGTTTATGCAGACATATAATATTTAAGAACATCTACAGAAACTACAGGGCAAACTTCATAGGGTGTCAAAACCAGGCTTTCTTTTATATCTGCAACTCCGTGCTGTAAAAATGCAGCTTTAAAGCCATGTTCTAATGCCCCCTGGATTGTTGCCATTATGCATTTACTTGCAGACAATCCACAAATGACAACCAAACCAACCTGTTCTTTTCTTAATTTTTCGGCTAAGTTAGTCTGAAAAAAACTATTAGGAAAACGCTTCACTATCTGGTGTTCGTTGCTTTTGCAATCTATAGCATCACTCAATTCAAAACCAGAACAACCTTCCGGGAGATAAGAGTCATCTGCATGTTGCACAAAAAACACAGGATTCGATGTCTGGCGAAAAAATTGAAGCGCAGAATTTATTGCAAATAAAGATAAATCTACTGAATTTTTAAGCAGCGGAAATTCATGAAAGAATTTTTGTACGTCCACAACTATTAAGGCAGTTTTCATAATTATAAATACTCCAATCGATTACTAAAAACACGGTAACAAAAACGTTCGTTTATGTTATTGAGATGTAACCTCATTTTCTCAAGAAAATAAAGACATATGATGGTAGCTAAAGCGGTTAAAAATTCACGATTATACAACTTGATTATATACGACGAGTTACCTTACCATCGCTACTTCATTTAATCAATGAAAATTAATTTATGCTCATAGCAGTTGATGACAAATTAAATCCGGATTGAACAGGCGATTGAATTCTCATATCTATTTACTTTTAAAAAGATTTATTCTTTAGAAAACCATTTAATATCAAACCGCTTATTTTTTTTGGCGCAATCCCTTAAATAAAGATTGATAAGCGTCTGATATGGAATGTCATTTTCAGTCGCCATGCTCTTAAAATAATTAATTGTTTCAGAATCAAGCCTGATAGTCACTTGCTTTTTTAAAGCTTGAAGATATGGATTTTTTTTTGCTTTTGAAAAATCATATTCTTTTTTCATGATGAGCCACCGTAATATTGGGATGATTCTTTCTTTGTCGCTTTTCTGGCAGAGATGATTCTTATCATGCTACCCTGCTCTCGGTAACAATGACAAACAACCAACAATCCTGTTGTCTTGCTGCGTCCCATAAGAACGAATCTGTCTTCATGATCAGAATGTTCCGGATCATGAATTACCAATGCATTCTCATCGTAAAAAGCTGATTTGGCCTCTTCAAAGCTAACCCCATGTTTTTTCTTGTTTGATAACGCTTTTGAAGCGTTCCAATCGAAAGTTATATTACCCATAACTACATTATAATTATACTATAATTATTTGCAAGTGGCCAGAGAAAGCCAATAATCACAGTTACCGGCTATGAATGAGTTCCGGGGGACTTTATTTTTTAGTTTCAGAGCCTTTTCTCGGCACATGAAATGCGACTGCTGAATTTTTTGATTCAATACTGGCTTGCACTGCCAGCAACCGCGCACGCAACGA
>DATIJN010000138.1:0-3438 GCA_035478615.1 Saccharimonadales bacterium (SeqCode) | reverse complement strand
TAGTACTCTTGCCAAACATCCAAAAGGCCGTGCAGCATCTTTAGCACTGATAAATCAACATAATCAGGAAGGTAATACCGCACTCATCAGTGCTGTAGATAATCGCTCCTTATCTATCGTACAAGCATTAATGCAAGCAGGTGCAAATCCACAGATAGCAAATCAAAATGGACGCAATGCAATAGATGCTGCCCAATCTTTGGGTCATCACAATATAAACCAAATAAATCGGCATATCTTATATGCTGTATCAAAAAAAAAAGATCCTCAAGAAGAGGATGAAACAGAGAAACAGCGCTTGCAACAATTACCGTCTTATATTCACAGTCTTATAAATAATCAAGATAGCTTTGGTTTAACTCTTCTCAATGAAGCTGCAGCTTCAAGTAATTTACAAAGGGTGCGCATGTTACTACAAGCAGGTGCCGATGTAAATGTTCCTGATAATGCAGGCTTAACACCACTTCATAATGCAACTACACATGATATAGCTCAAGCGTTGGTCAATGCAGGTGCTCATGTCAATACACAAAGTCCAACAGGCTTTACGCCTCTTAATCATGCTATTGTATCAGGTTATTTAAGAGTAGCTCAAGTATTAATACATGCTGGAGCAGATTTAAATATACCAGATCAAAAGGGGCTCACTCCTCTTAATAATGCTGCTATAAAAGGGCATACCAATGTAGCTCGAAATTTAATGCAAGCTGGGGCAGATAAAAATATTCCTGATCCAGCATCAGGACTTACTCCTCTTCATAATGCTGTTATATATAATCATCCTGGCATCGTTCAAGATTTAATATATACAGGTGCAGATCTAAATCGTACTGATGAACATGGCTTTACACCGATTCATAAAGCTATTTTACTTGGACACAGCAATTTAGTGTATGCTTTAATCCAAGGTGGTGCAAATGTAAACATTCCGGATAATTTAGGTTTTACTCCTCTTCATAATGCAACAACTCCTAACTTAATACGAATTTTACTGCAGGCTGGTGCTGATAAAAATAAACAAAACCATCAAGGATTTACAGCAATAGATTTTGCAAGAATGTATGTTTCAAACAACCGAAATAGAGATAACTTTGACATTTTAAAGCTTTTAATGACACCACAGCCTGTTAAAACTCAAGCGACACAAACAGATGAGTCAACTGAATCTTTATCAGTTCAAGCTGACATATCTTGCAGTCAAGGAAATCTTGTTTAAATAAAATCTTTTTGTAATATGATGTGTACACGGTTATAAAAGTTAGGGACTTGTATGCTACTTTGCAAAAAGTCCCTATCCTTATATCTTTTACCAGGGACACGATTATGCAGGTACAATTTGTACAAGCTATTAAATGGAATACAATCAACGTATTTTTATATAAATTTTTATTACAAACACATCAAGCGTGTCTGTTTTATGTCATAAGCAAAGAGCTGTTTGGGATATCAGGAACAATATTTTCATTTATTTATTTTTTCATTAGTCTGACAAACTTTGGTTTCGATTACTCCTTATTCTCTTTTTACCAGTACTATAGCTCAAGTCAGAAACATTTTAAATCCTTAATACAACAGTATATAGGGCGACTCATTGTTTCATGTATCATTGTTGCTTGTTGTTGCCTTATTGGTATTTTTGGTATTCATATACCAATGATCGATTTTTTTCTAAGTAATGTACCTTACAAACTTCTGCCCTTTATTGCGTCTATTTTTATCACTGAAAGTTTAAAAAAATCACTTGAAATCTTGGCACAACTTTCATTTTTGAATAAATCAATCACCATTTTGGAAATCGGAACTATTCTCACCTATTTGACTATTCTATGGTCATCCTATTTCATACGAGGTTCAATTGACCTGTATAGTATCTTTATCCCTATGGCGTTTACCTCTGCCTTTGAACTTACCTTGCTTATAAAACGTTTATATCTTTTTTACCGTACACTTCCTGCGTATGCTACTACTCAATTACATATCCCTCAACGTAAATACATCCTTACCAATCAAGCCATTAATTATATCAATCAAGTTGCCAAAGCGCTTTTCTCACCCAATTTCCTCATTTTATTTCTTGCATATAATGTAGGTATGGTCAGGGCCGGTTATATCAAACTATTCACTGATATCGTTATTTTACTTTATATGCTACTCAATCGTTCAATTGCAATACCTAGTGGCGCCCTTCTCTCAAAGCTTCCACGTGTGTCATCGCTTGATCAATTAATGATTAAAGACACTTTTTTAAAAATCACGAATGCCTATATTCAACTTTTATATGTGCTTGCTGCAGCCATAACCGCTGCTATAACACCCTGCATACTAAAATCTTCTTGCTTTCATCCCATTATCATCATGAATATCTTACTTTTCATTTTTGCTGCTTTTGTTGAATACTTGGTTATTACCTATGAAAAGTTATATATTACCCAGCATGCATCCAACTATCTTGCTCTTATCAATGCGATAAGTATGTCATGTCTGGCAGTAGCACTCTATCATACAACCAGCCTGCCAAAGTATGTCATCCTTATACCTATTATTCTCATTCGCTTTGTCACTGTGTGTATTATTGCATGGGTCGCTTATAAAAAATGGTTCATCTTTCCTGAGCTTAAACCAAAGCATAAAACGATTCTTATCGCCCTTCTTACCTCTATTGGTTGCCTTGGTGTGCATTATTTTATTAAATAAATGGTTTAAATAGGGCATTTTGCTCATTTCATATGCTTAAGATAAGAGCTGATAACCTCGAGCCAAAGCAAAGATTACTATTTATTGTGCAAAAATCTTGATCTTAAAGGCTTTATTTCACTATAGTTTATACTAAATAATAAATGTGCCCTAAGGGCAAAAACAGGAGGATGTCCAAATGAAAAAAAATATATTAAGCCTAACAATGCTTGTAGCAGCATTATCAACATCAATGGCTATCATGCCTCATTATGGCTATAGAGATGGTAGCCATGGTTATGATTCTGAATATATCAATGATGGTTGCCATCATGGTTGTCATACTCGTATGAAAAGATATCATACAATGCATGGTATCCAAAAAACATATGATGAGATTGATGATACAACTATAACACCTGAGCCACAAACAAAACGAGCTCTGCACGAAAAAGTAACTGAGCTTCAACAAAACTTAAATGCTGTAGAAGAAGCTGCAGAAATACATCGCAACGTTAAAAAAAACATGGCAACAGCATCAACAGAAGATATGGTAAACCAAAGAGCTAATTTACAAGAAGCAAAAGCACAATTAGCTGCAGCAACTAAAACAGCTTTACACACTCATCAACAACTTGGAAAATTAATCCGTACAGTATCGCAATAAAAAGCTTAAAATTTAAGCAAAAAACCAGGAGACATCCTCCTGGTTTTTTTACGCCTCATTCAAGCAAAAAAAGCTTATAAACCCTTGATTTTAAAGGC
>DATIJN010000137.1:0-1513 GCA_035478615.1 Saccharimonadales bacterium (SeqCode) | reverse complement strand
GCAAAAAGTTGTAGGAGATTACTACACTAAAAATGTTTCATTATGTGCTGATATTAACTCTTCAATGCACAATAAAAAGTATCATGGTGAATTAGTTGTAATTGATAAAGATTGTTTTTACAAATATTTAGGTGAAGAAATTGACCGTTTAAATGGTGAAATCAAAACATTAATTGAAAGATTACATGGAGGGTTATAAAAATGATAACACAAGCAGAAGCGTTTTGTATTGTATTAGGAATGTTAATCGGTGTAGGTGTAAGTGTATTCTTTAAAGAACTAATGAAATTGGAGGAGAATTAAGATGATTTGTAGAGAATGTGGAATTGAAACAGAAAAAGAAAAATTATTTTGTAGTGAAGAATGTAAAAATTCCTATATGGAATATTTAAATAATAAAAATTGTGAGGATAATTAAATGAGTATGTTTCCCGATTCTTATAAACTAAAATGGAAGTTAACAGACGGTGTAAATACATGGTGGGAAGAACACAAAGACATTTCTTTAACAGACTTTGAGGAAATTTACGGGAATAATGTTCACCATATAAAATATGTAGAGTTAAAACCTGTAACAGTGATTCATCAAATAAAACAAGAAAAAGAAGAAGAAAAAGTAAAGATTGTTGATATGAATAGTTTGTATCCTTCAGGTTGGTCAAAGTGAATGTTTACAGATTGTATATATTTAGTTCTAATGAAAAGGGTAAACAGTTGAAAGACATGTTTATCCTTGACAGTATGACAGATGTTTCAAGAATGTTAATTACATATAAACCAAAAAGAGGGTATTTTGTAACAGGTTTTGAAGGGGAACAAATTTAACTATTGTCAGAATATGGGAAGTAGGGTATAATTAAAAATGTAAGGTGCTCTATTTCCTATAATGTATGGTTGATGTGGGTCTACTAGGATTGAGTTCCTCCACACCCTTTGCAGATTAGTTACCTGTTGCATTAAAAATATGAGTTTCTTTACAACTGATTCAAGCCCCTCTGAAAAGCCTTAACAGGTTCAATAATGAGGGGTTTTTATTTTACAATGATTGGGGTAAAAGTTCGCTATGAAAGAATATAAAATTAGATTGATTGAAAGAGTAAAGGAAATATTAGACAATAAAAACATTTATTATAGAGAATTTGCAAATGGTCACATAAAAGTTGATTCTACTAATTTTTGGGCAACTAGTGAAAAATGGTTTGATTCTGAAAAAGGTATTAAAGGTGTAGGATTGAATTCATTTATTAAGCATATTGAAGGGGAATAATGTAGTGAATAGAGACATGAAAAAACAAATTAGAAGACAAATTACTATGGAAATGAGAAAAGAAGAACCAAACATGGAAATGATACGTTTTTTATATGAACAAATTGGTGTTGTTTTTGATGGTATGAGAGTTCGTGTGGAAACTAAAAGGAGAAGTACATACAAACCTGTTGACATAACAGTACCACAATATTTTGACTTGAAGAAACATGGATTCAAGGACAACGAAATTGCAGAAATGTATGA
>DATIJN010000136.1:0-1643 GCA_035478615.1 Saccharimonadales bacterium (SeqCode) | reverse complement strand
TATTTTAAGTATGAAATTGAACGCTGGTGGACATTTAACGCATGGACATAGTGTTAATCTTTCAGGAAAATTATATCCCATTGTTTCTTATGGTGTTGATGAAAAAACTGGACTAATAAATTATGATGCAGTTGAGCAGTTGGCAATGCAACACAAACCAAAACTTATCATAGCAGGTGCATCATCTTATTCGCGTATAATTGATTTTGAGCGTTTTGCAAAAATAGCACAAAAAGTTGGAGCATATTTTTTGGCAGATATTGCTCATATTGCAGGACTAGTTGCAGTAGGGTTACATCCTAGTCCATTTCCAAGGGCTGATTGTGTAACTATGACGACGCACAAAACATTTCGTGGTCCTCGTGGTGCAGTGATTTTATGTAAAAAAGAATTTGCACAAAGCATTGATCGTGCTGTTATGCCCGGGATTCAAGGGGGCGCATTTATGAATGTGATTGCTGCCAAAGGTGTAGCGTGTATGCAAGCAATGCAACCAGAATTTAAAACATATCAGAAACAAGTAATTCAAAATGCAAAAACAATGGCCCGTGTTTTTAAGGATCAGGGATATACCATTATTTCTGGTGGAACGGATACACATTTATTTTTAATTGATGTTCGCCCCTTAAATTTAACAGGTAAACACATAGAAGAAATATTTGAATCTGTTGGCATGTATGTTAATCGAAATGCCATACCTTATGATACCAATTCTCCTTTAGTTGCAGGAGGTGTTAGAATAGGAACAGCAGCCATCACAACGCGTGGAGCAACGCAAGCTGATTGTGAAAAAATTGCACAATTAATGTGTGATATTATTGCTGCGTTTAAATATGGAAAAGATATTCATAAGTACTCGCAAGAAGTCAAAGAAATAACGAGTGCATGGCAGAAAAAAAAGGATGTCCATGAGTAGTTTAAAAAAGTTATTAATAAGTTTGTGTTTTATAAGTTTCGCATTGGTTGCTAAACAATATGTTCCTTCAGGTAATCAAGAAAATGTGTATGTAACATCGCGACAAAAACAAAAATTTTTTAAATCTTTAGGTTGTCATTATACCAATACTATGGAAATTAATTTTCCGCAGTTTGGCGAAATTAAACCACGACAAACCAATTCTTACAAAGAAGATAGTAAAGAGATAGAAGCTTTATCAAAAAAATATGAAAAAGATATTAAGGATAGAAAATTAGCACCTATGTACATAAAATGGATTTCACCAGAAATAGGATATGGAATATTTGCATCACGCGATATAGTAGCAGGTGAATTTATTGGTGTATATGCTGGGCAGTTACGTCAGGTACAAATGAATGGTAAAACTCCAGATGATACAGATTATGCATGGTATTATTCTTGTGATACACATGATGGGAAAAAATTAATCATTGATGGAAAATATCGTGGTAATGAATTGCGATTTATTAATCATGCGACAAATCCGAACACAAAAAAAATAGATACTATTGTTGATGATTGTTTTTATGTTTGTTATGTAGCACAAAAAGATATTGCCAGAGATAAAGAATTGAGTGTGAGTTATGGTGATGGATATTGGACAACTCGTAATAAAAAACCAAATCTTATTCAGTAAGATAAGTTATACAGTACATTATTATATTGTTGCACTTACACAACCACC
>DATIJN010000135.1:0-6859 GCA_035478615.1 Saccharimonadales bacterium (SeqCode) | reverse complement strand
TCACATTCAATTTGAATTTGCGGATCAAATCCTAAATCAGTAGGTAAAGAACTGGTAGATTGTCCCGTACCTCCACTATCACCACCTTTTACTAAAGTTCTTAATACATCTTTGAATTTCGTAGCATTTAACCATTGTAGTTCAACAACATGATAAAAAGATTTTCCACTTTCTAAAGGTACATCTAAATATTTTTTAATAAATTTTTTGATTTCCTCAACATCTTGTACTTTTCCCATAATAACAATGGAATTAAGCTTTGGAAAACTTTTTGCATCCTTTGGTTCAAGATTTTCAACTCGCACATGTTCAGAAAAATAACGAGCACGTGGTGCAGCACTCAAACTTACAGCAGTTTGTTTTGCCGCATCCCCAATAACATTTTTTAAAACAGAGACAACTTCTGAAGCTCTTGCATAATCAAGTGGTAAAACCTCAACAGCCTCTTGAAATCCTGATTCATCAAGTATTGTAACAAGCTGCATGACTGTTTTAACCATGTCTGCCTTAGTTGTCAAAATCATTGAATTCGTATTTTGATCAAATACCAATTGCTTAGCTGCATCTGCTGGAGTCGCTAAAGCAGGAAGCATGTTATTTAATATTGTTTGCAGTTCCGTTTGCTGCTTTTTCAATTGAATATTATTAAAATAATAAATAAATCGAATGCGCTCGGCGCTGTCAGGAAGTTGCGTATAATCAACACTGATATACAAAGGTAAAGGTTCATTAAAAGCTTTTGTATTGGTAATTAAGGTATAATTTCCATTACCACGAAGCACAAGTGTATATCCAGCTTGTTCACAAATCATGGTGATAAAATCCCATGCTTCAGTAATCGTTACTTTTCTTCCAGCATCAAAAGTTACTGTTGCTGTAATCGTTTCTGTTTCAGGATACAAAATATTAATGTTTAATTGATGCTCTTGAATAAATTCATCTAAAAGCTCTTTAATATTTTTCTGTTTATATGAAAATTCAATCAATTTACTTGAAGTGCTAGCAATTGAACGTTTCTTTTCGATGCTATTAATTTTTTTTTCCAATGCAGGTACATCAAGATCAGAATCAAGAAGCATACCATAACCAGGGATACTACTTATTAAAAAAATTACGAATAATATTTTTGTATGTCGTATCATGTTTCTTATTCCTCTGCTCGCAGCGTAGCTTCTGCCCTGAGCGTAGCTATCGACATTTTTACATTAATTTTTTTAGCATGGCTTATTTTTGAAATATCAATTCCGTCCAATGTAATATATACCAATGCTTGATTTTCTATTTCTTGCAAAATTTCACACAATTGTTGAGTATCGATGTTTGAAAAACTTAAATCAATTTTTTCCTCAGTGTATCCATTAGGAAGTACTTTATGTGAAAATCCTTGTTGCACTGCTGGATACTTTGTCTGCAATTCTTGAAAAAACTTTTGAATTCTAAACGTTTTATTTGCTGCTAAATCCTTGGCAACTTTATCTTTTTGTTGTTCAACCACTTGATATTGTGTCAAAATTTCCTGAACTGTTGCACGTGACTTATTTAAATTAATTATTCTTTTTTTAACATCTTTTAAAGCAATAATATGCCAAATCATAATCCCTATCACGATAAGCGCGCATACTCCTACGTACACTCCACCCCATAAACGCAATTCTCTACGATCAAAACTTGCAGCAAAATCGCGAACTGAATCAAAAACTATCATACCGATCCTTTCTGACTTTCTTTAACTTTAAGTTGCACAGAAAATGATGTTTCTCGCGGTATGTCAACCAATGTGAAATATTTCAAACTCATAAGTTCTTCTTCAAAAACCTCTATAGCTTCTAAATCTTTTAATGTTCCAGTAAGACTCGCTTTTTCATAATCAAGATGCATGTGCGTCAAATCAAGACCAATAGCTTCACGATCTATATGTTCACTTAAATCCAGCAAATATTGTAAAAGAGAATTTTCTGTTTGTTTTGAAAATAAAAACCATAAATCTTTTTCCCTTTTTAAAGAATCTTGAGCTGTTTGCACAATAGTTTTAATATTTTTATCGCTCAGCTTTATATCAGTATGCATACGCTCATTAATAGTTTTAATGAGTTCTTTTCTTGATGCATTATATGATGAATCCCAATCTTGCAAAACTGAATAACTTGTCCAAAAAATACCACCTAAACATAAAAAAGTCATAAATAGCAATGTGAGCAATTGTTTATTGAGCAAACTGTTATCAGTTTTTTTTGCATACGTTTTTAAAAAGTTAATATTTTCATCAAAATGAATAAAAACTCCAAGCGCTAGATTGAGCACACTATCAACTTTTAATTTTTCTTTCGACGTAACTTTAATCGATAAACGGTTTATAATTTTATCTATATCAACTAAATGAGCAGCATTACCAAAAAAAGTTTGTGCTTCTTGTATAAATCTTGAAAGATTACATCCCCATCCAGAAAACCATATTTTATTAGGTTTTATAAATATCATATTTTCTTGTTTTTCAAAAAAAACTAATGTTTTTGAAACTTCCTGAAATATTTTGTTTAATTCGCTAGCAACAATAGATTCTTGTATATTTAGTTCTTGCAATGATATAAGATCCTGAGCCATATCGTAATAAGCAACACCTGTTTGTTTACTCATCGATTGAGCTATATCTGATATACCAAATGGAATTGTTCGCACTGCACGAAGTAGTCCATCTTGCATATACAAAACTCTAACAACATCAAAGCCAATATCAACAAGCAACTCTGCTTGTTGAGGAGTTGATAATACTGGAGTAACTTTTATAGTCTCTGGAGTAGTAATTGTTTTACGACTCACAAAAGCTTTAATTTTACTAAAATATTTTTTAAATGTAGAAAAATGAGAACTGGATGCAACAAGTGGTTCAGACTGTGGCGTTTGCTGCATTGATACTGCAGGGATTACTTTGCTGCCAGTGTACATTCCATAGAAATACAAAGTATATAAAGCAAAAACATCAATGGTAATGACTGAAACTGCAACTTCAGCTTTTTCAAAAAGAGCATACTGATTATCAACATCTTCTTTTCTGACTGCTGCAACAAGCACTGTTGATATTTTTTTATCTAGATCCTCTGCCGTAATAACAAAATCAATAACAGCTTGATCAAGTGAAAATGGCAACAAAGATTCTACTTCATAGGTAACAATCATTTCAAGTTTATCACGTCCTAAAAAGGGGAGCTGTATTTCCTTAAATACCACTAAAGAACTTGAAAGAGATGTAACAACTTCATCATATTTTCCAATCGTTGATGCAATTTTTTTTATCGCATTTGTTTGTGATTGTGGCGAAAAATCTTTTAATGCTATGGTAATTTTATTTTTAATTTGAATAGTGCTGCCTGTATAATCAAGCAACAATCCTTGAACCATCATGGGTGTAACATCAAAACTCAAAACTCGTTTTGAAAATAAATAATAATTACCAATTTTTTGAGGTACTAAAATATCACTTAACATTATTACCCCTTCCCTTGTTGTATGCTTGCTTGAATCGTATTTCTTACAGGTGGTGCTACAATATCTTGCTGTTGAATCGGCTCAATATCAAAAACTACTTGTGCTGGCTCTTGGGGTTGTACTATTTTTGATTTTCCTTTTTTCTTTTTTACAATCTTTTTCTGTTTGACCACTTTTTTCTGTTTAACTGGTTGTTCAACATCTCTGTGTATAAGCATTTGTTCTTCTTGAATTGTTGGGACATTATTAACTCTATCCTCAATTTCTCTTCTTCGGTCAAAAACACCTGCAGTATTAAATTCTTGTAAAACTCTTAAACCGCTTTTCCCAAAAAATGCTCTTTGAATAGGATCTTTTGAATTACCAAACCAATCAGAATCATCAATTAAATCAATACTTTTTTGTGCTTCTCTTAATTTATAATCAGTATATTCATCAACATCATTGCTATCTCCAACCGGATCTATAATACGAGGCGATATAAAAATTAAAAAATGATCACGTGATATTTGTTGTGTTCTTGATTTAAAGAACCAACCAAAAATAGGTATATTTTCTAAAAATGGAACACCATTTGATGATGAATTATATCTTTCAATCATGATTCCACCCAGCACTAATGTTTCGCCATTTGCCACTGATGCATTGGTACTTACTGTTTTTTCATCCACAGGTGAAAGATCGTTAACGGTCTGAGCTTGAGTAAATGTTCTATTTGATACCTTAATTGCCATATTAATAATATTACCCTTATTAATTAAAGGTGTAATTTGCACATCAAGTGTTGCTTCAACTGGTGCAAACCCAGTAGTTGAAAGATTACCTTGCGAAATAACTTGTCCTGCAACCTGCCGACGTTCCTCACCGCTTTTAATTTCAGCTGTTGAATTATTAGAAACAACTACAAATGGATTAGCAATAATATGAGATGAAGCCATCGTTTTTAATATTTTAAAAATTGCCCAGATTGGTCGGCCAAACGTAATTAACGTACTTCCAACTTCATTAAGCACTGCAGTTCCTAGTAAAAGTGCCAAACTTGATTTAATTGAAAAATCTTCAGTAGCTGGATTTCCAACGGTAGTAACAATTGGTGTTCCCAGTGGAATTCCAGATGTTTGTGCTGTTATAGTTGGCAAGAATGTTGGACCAAGTGGACTTGCACCAGGAGCTACTGCTCCCGCTCCATTTGGACCACTAATTTGTGCGCCCAAAGTTTTGGTATCAATATCTTTAACTTGTACAATAAGAACTTCAAGTCCCACTTGTTTTTGCGGTTGATCAAGCTCTTCAATTAAAGGTTTGAGAGCTAGAAAATCTTGCTCAACAGCATTGATTACCAGTGAATTGGAATGGCTATCGTTGGTGATGGTCATTTTTTGAAAATACTTAATACCATTAAGCACGCCGCCATATTGACCCACAGATGTTGTGGTGCCGTACGTAACAATTTTATTAAGCAACACAGCAATGTCACTTGCATTAGTATACTGCAATGGATACGTAAATATCGGAGGAGATTTACGATCAAGTTCAATATCCACATGCTTTACAATAAAATCTTCAACACGTTTTACGTCTTTTGCCGTCCCCAAAATAACTAATGAATTGGTACGATCATCATTAATGAGCGTAACATCTTGAGGAAAATATTCCAATGATGATTCTTTTTTTCCAGGAGCCCATACTTTAGCTGGTTGGCCGGCAGTAGCAGACCCAGGCTTTAATTTATCATAAAGCTCTTTAACGTCTTTAGCAGTTGTTTTTTTCAATTTCACAACTGATAATACTTCTGGTAATACTGAACGATCTAGTTCATTTACAATTTGCATTAATGATTTAATCGAACTTGAACGATCTGTAAAAATAAGAGCTTTCAACTGCGTAAAAAGATCAAGTTTTCCAGATCCGCCCTGCATAGGTGCTAAAACTGGTTTAATTTTTGATGGATCAATATTTTTAGCAAAATAAACAAATCGCACAATCATATCATTATCTGGCAAAACATCAGCATCAACACCAATAAAAGTAGGAATAGCTTCAGTATTTGCTCGAGCTAAAGGAACAATGCGATAAAAGCCTTCTTGGACAAGAGGTACAACATCAAGTCCTGCAATATTTAAAAAAGTTATGAATAAATCCCAACTTTCTTTTCTTGTTAAATTTTTATTGGTTCGAAAAGTAATTTTGTGCCCAGAATAACCTTTGGCATCCTTAGCTGCAGGTGTAATAATTTCATCATGAATAAAAGTAACATTATGAACAGTTTCAATGTACGAAACTAAATTGGCTAAACTTGCTTCTTCAAAATTGAATGCTATAGTTGCGCTGTCTTGAACATCATGTTTATTTTGATACAAAACGCCAGGTTCTTTTTGATTAATTTTTTCTTCAATAAGTTTTTCAACAGGATCTTGTTCTACCTTTTTGGGCGCTTGATTTTCAGCAACATGATTATTTATTTTTTTCATCGAAGATTCATTTGCAATCATTGCAGATTCTTCCGGGATTCCCTCATTGCGGCCTTCGCGCATAGCACTTTGAGCGGAAGCGATCGCAGGAATGACACGGCCGTTACTTTCAGCTAGCGCAGGCACGACAATTGAAGGAACATTTTCCTCTCGCTGTACTTTGGAGATAGCTGTTATCTTTGGCATACTTAAGATTTCATCAGACGCGGGAGTTGGAATAGCCGTATCCGCCAAAACAGGCATCTGCACAGAACCAACTTTACTATCATCCTTATCCAATTCTATTGGAGCAGGTATATTTATAATCGCAGGCTTATCTGCTCGTGGTTCAGACTCAGAGCTTTTTTGTACACTTGAAAATATAGTATTTCTCGATGTTTTTTGTGGAAAATCTGCAGTTTGTTTATCATCGGGTAAAAAAAATCCAGCATATAAACAATGTGTACTTACTACACCAATCATACTTCTTAAAAATAATGTTTTTATATTTTTCATAGATTATTTTTTCGCCCCAATTTGATTTAAATCAGCTACGTCAAACTTCTGCGACCCGAGTAAGGATGCATTATGATGATTTGACAACATGTTATTTCGGCGAGCTTCAAATATTTTTCTGCGTTCTTCCATTTCAATTTGATGAGCGGTTGGTGCCATTTTTATTTTTTTCTCAAACATTTTTTTCTGTTGCTCTTCAAAATTATACTCAGAATATTGAGAAGCAGAACTTATTACTGTTCCTTTAGCTTCTGCCTTTGCAGTAGTAGTAGCCATTTCTGATTTTTGTCCTTGATGACTTTGTATCAAAGCATACTGTAATTGTATAGGTTTTCCAGCGCGTTCTACATGAACTTTAACCACATCTCCAATTTTTTTATCAATTACATGTTCATAGACAAGAACTCGAC
>DATIJN010000134.1:0-6195 GCA_035478615.1 Saccharimonadales bacterium (SeqCode) | reverse complement strand
ATGAATCGAATGCGCTCTGCGCTGTCAGGAAGTTGTGTATAATCAACGCTGATATACAAAGGTAACGGTTCATTAAAAGCTTTGGTATTGGTAATTAAAGTATAATTTCCATTGCCACGAAGCACAAGTGTATATCCAGCCTGTTCACAAATCATGGTTATAAAATCCCATGCTTCAGTTATCGTTACTTTTCTTCCAGCATCAAAGGTGACGGTGGCTGTAATAGTTTCTGTTTCTGGATACAAAATATTAATGTTTAATTGATGTTCTTGAATAAATTCATCTAAAAGCTCTTTAATATTTTTTTGTTTGTATGAAAATTCAATCAATTTACTTGAAGTGCCCGCAATTGAACGTTTCTTTTCAATGCTTTTAATTTTTTTTTCCAAAGCTGGTACATCAAGATCAGAATCAAGAAGCATGTTATAGTCATGAACGCTGCTCATTAATAAAATTACGAATAATATTTTTGTATGTCGTATCATGTTTCTATTCCTCTGCTCGCAGTGTAGCTTCTGCCCTGAGCGTAGCTATCGACATTTTAACATTAATTTTTTTAGCATGGCTTATTTTTGAAATATCAATTCCATCCAATGTAATATACACCAATGCCTGATTTTCTATCTCTTGCAAAATTTCACATAATTGCTGAGTATCGATATTTGAAAAACTTAAATCAATTTTTTCCTCAGTGTATCCATTAGGAAGTACTTTATGTGAAAATCCTTGTTGCACTGCGGGATATTTCGTTTGCAATTCTTGAAAAAACTTTTGAATTCTAAATGTTTTATTTGCTGCTAAATCCTTTGCAACTTTATCTTTTTGTTGTTCAACCATTTGATATTGTGTCAAAATTTCCTGGACTGTTGCACGTGACTTATTTAAATTAACTATTCTTTTTTTTACATCTTTTAAAGCAACAATATGCCAAATCATAATTCCAATTACGATAAGAGCACATATTCCTATGTACACCCCACCCCATAAGCGCAATTCTCTACGATCAAAACTTGCAGCAAAATCTCGAACTGAATCAAAAACTATCATACCGATCCTTTCTGACTTTCTTTAACTTTAAGTTGCACAGAAAATGACGTTTCTCGCGGTATGTCAACCAATGTGAAATATTTCAAACTCATAAGTTCTTCTTCAAAAACCTCAATAGCTTCTAAATCTTTTAATGTTCCAGTAAGACTCGCTTTTTCATAATCAAGGTGCATATGCGTCAAATCAAGACCAATAGCTTCACGATCTATATGTTCACTTAAATCTAGCAAATATTGTAAAAGAGAATTTTCAGTTTGCTTTGAAAATAAAAACCATAAATCTTTTTCTCTTTTTAAAGAATCTTGAGCTGTTTGCACAATACTTTTAATATTTTTATCACTTAGTTTAATATCAGTATGCATACGCTCATTAATAGTTTTAATAAGTTCTTTTCTTGATGCATTATATGATGACTGCCAATCTTGCAAAACCGAATAACTCGTCCAAAAAATACCACCTAAACATAAAAAAGTCATGAATACGAGTGTAAGCAATTGTCTGTTGAGTAAACTATTATCAGTTTTTTTTGCAAAAGTTTTTAAAAAATTAATGTTTTCATCATAATGAATAAAAATTCCAAGAGCTAGATTGAGCACACTATCAACTTTTAATTTTTCTTTCGATATAACTTTAATCGATAAACGGTTTAAAATTTTATCTATATCAACTAAGTGAGCAGCATTACCAAAAAAAGTTTGAGCTTCTTGTATAAACCTTGAAAGATTACACGCCCAACCAGAAAACCATATTTTGTTGGGTTTTATAAATATCATATTTTCTTGTTTTTCAAAGAAAACTAATGTTTTTGAAACTTCCTGAAATATTTTGTTTAATTCTGTGGCAACAATAGATTCTTGCACATTTAGTTCTTGCAATGATATAAGATCCTGAGCCATATCATAATAAGCAACACCTGTTTGTTTACTCATCGATTGAGCTATATCTGATATACCAAATGGGATTGTTCGTACAGCACGAAGTAGTCCATCTTGCATATACAAAACTCTAACAACATCAAAGCCAATATCAACAAGAAGCTCTGCTTGTTGAGGAGTTGATAACACTGGAGTAACTTTTATAGGCTCTGGAGTAGTAACTGCTTTACGACTCAAAAAAGATTTAATTTTACTAAAATATTTTTTAAATGTAGAAAAATGAGAATTAGATGGAATAATTGGTTCAGACTGCGACGTTTGTTGCATTGATACTGCAGGGATTACTTTGCTGCCAGTATACATGCCATAGAAATACAAAGTATATAAGGCAAAAACATCAATGGTAATGACAGAAACTGCAACTTCTGCCTTTTCAAAAAGAGCATACTGATTATCAACGTCTTCTTTTCTGACTGCTGCAACAAGCACTGTTGATATTTTTTTATCTAGATCCTCTGCCGTAATAATAAAATCAATAACAGCTTGATCAAGTGAAAATGGTAACAAAGATTCAACCTCGTAAGTAACAATCATTTCAAGTTTATCACGACCTAGAAAAGGCAGCTGTATTTCCTTAAATACCACTAAAGAACTTGAAAGAGAAGTAACAACTTCATCATATTTTCCAATAGTTGATGCAATTTTTTTTATCGCATTCGTTTGTGATTGTGGTGAAAAATCTTTTAATGCTATCGTAATTTTATTTTTAATTTGAATAGTGCTACCTGTATAATCAAGCAACAATCCTTGAACCATCATGGGTGTAACATCAAAACTCAAAACTCGTTTTGAAAATAAATAATAATTACCAATTTTTTGAGGTACTAAAATATCACTTAACATTGTTACCCCTTCCCTTGTTGTATGCCTGCTTGAATCGTATTTCTTAATGGTGGTGCTACAACATCTTCAGCTTGAATCGGTTCAATATCAAAAACTACCTGTGCTGATTCTTGCTGTGGTACGATTTTTGATTTTCTTTTTTTCTTTTTTACAATCTTTTTCTGTTTGACCACTTTTTTCTGTTTGACTGGTTGTTCAACATCTCTATGCATAAGCATTTGTTCTTCTTGAACTGTTGGCACATTATTAACTCTATCTTCAATTTCTCTTCTTTTTTCAAAAACGCCTGCAGTATTAAATTCTTGTAAAACTCTTAAACCAGTTTTTCCAAAAAACGCTCTTTGAATAGGATCTTTTGAATTACCAAACCAATCAGACTCATCAATTAAATCGATACTTTTTTGTGCTTCTCTTAATTTATAATCAGTATATTCATCAACGTCATTGCTATCTCCAACTGGATCTATAATGCGTGGTGATATAAAAATTAAGAAGTGATTACGCGAAATTTGTCGTGTTTTTGATTTAAAGAACCAACCAAACACCGGTATATTTTCTAAGAATGGAACACCATTTGAGGTTGATGTATATGTTTCAGTCATGATTCCGCCAAGCACTAATGTCTCGCCATTTGCAACTGATGCAGTCGTACTTACCGTTTTTTCATCAACAGGTGAAAGATCATTAACGGTCTGAGGCTGAGTAAATGTTCTATTTGATACTTTAATAGCCAAATTAATTATATTTCCTTTATTAATTAAAGGCGTAATTTGTACATCAAGCGTTGCTTCAACTGGTGCAAACCCAGTTGTTGAAAGATTACCTTGCGAAACAACTTGTCCAGAAACCTGTCGACGTTCCTCACCGCTTTTAATTTCAGCTGTTGAATTATTAGAAACAACTACAAACGGGTTTGCAATAATATGAGATGATGCCATTGTTTTTAATATTTTAAAAATAGCCCATATTGGTCTGCCAAACGTAATCAATGTACTTCCTACTTCATTAAGCACTGCACTTCCCAGTAAAAGTGACAAACTTGATTTAATTGAAAAATCTTCAGTAGCCGGATTTCCAACAGTCGTAACAATTGGTGTTCCCAGTGGAATTCCAGAGGTTTGAGCTGTCACACTTGGCAAGAATGTTGGACCAAGTGGGCTTGCACCAGGAGCTACTGCTCCAGCGCCATTTGGTCCACTAATTTGTGCGCCTAAAGTTTTGGTATCAATGTCTTTTACTTGTACAATGAGAACTTCAAGTCCCACTTGTTTTTGCGGTTGATCAAGCTCTTCAATTAAAGGTTTGAGTGCTAGAAAATCTTGCTCTACAGCATTGATAACAAGTGAATTTGAATGGCTATCATTGGTAATAGTCATTTTTTGAAAGAATTTAATACCGCCAAGTACTCCACCATATTGGCCAACAGATGTTGTTGTACCATACGTAACAATTTTATTAAGCAAAACTGCAATATCACTTGCATTGGTATATTGCAATGTATAGGTAAATATCGGAGGACTTTTACGTTCAAGTTCAATATCAATATGTTTTACGACAAAATCTTCTACGCGTTTTACATCTTTTGCAGTACCCAAAAGAATCAATGAATTGGTACGATCATCATTAATAAGCGTCACGTCTTGAGGAAAATATTCCAATGATGATTCTTTTTTGCCCGGAGCCCACACTTTTGCTGGTTGACCAGCAGTAGCTGCTCCAGGTTTAAGAGATTCATATAAAGATTTCACATCTTTAGCAGTTGTTCGTTTTAATTTCACAACAGATAATACTTCTGGCAGTACTGAACGATCTAATTCTGTAACAATTTGCATCAATGATTTAATCGAACTGGAACGATCGGTAAAAATAAGAGCCTTGAGTTGCGTAAAGAGATCAAGTTTACCAGATCCACCTTGCATAGGTGCTAAAACTGGTTTAATTTTTGCTGGATCAATATTTTTAGCAAAATAAACATACCGCACAATCATATCATTATCTGGCAAAACATCAGCATCAACACCAATAAAGGTAGGAATCGTTTCAGTATTTGCTCTAGCTAAAGGAACAATTCGATAAAAACCCTCTTGAACGAGAGGTACAACGTCAAGCCCTGCAATATTTAAAAAAGTTATGAATAAATCCCAACTTTCTTTTCTGGTTAAATTTTTATTGGTTCGGAAAGTAATTTTATGCCCAGAATAACCTTTGGCATCTTTAGCTGCAGGTGTAATAATTTCATCATGAATAAAAGTAACGTTATGAACAGTTTCAATATAGGACACTAAATTGGCTAAACTTGCTTCTTCAAAGTTGAAAGCTATAGTTGCGCTATCTTGAACATCATGTTTATTTTGATACAAAACGCCAGGTTCTTTTTGATTAATTTTTTCTTCGATAAGTTTTTCAACAGGATCTTGTTCTACCTTTTTTGGCACTTGCTTTTCAGCAATATGATTATTTATTTTTTTCATCGAAGTTTCATTTGCAATCATTGCAGATTGTTCCTGGACTGCCGCCTTGGTGGCAATGACCCGACCGTCGCTTTCAGCTATGGTAGGCACGGCGACTGGAGAAATATTTTCCTCTCCTCCTCGTCCTTCCGACTTCGCTAAGGCTTGGACGGACACGCGGGCTTGCTCGTGCGACGTAGCTTTAGCGGAGGAGTAACCCGGGGATCCAGTTTTTATGTCATCGATAGAATCACTGACAGCATTAGAAAAATCCATTGCTGAAACTACAGGCTTGTCTATTGGAACAGGCAAATTTATAATCGCAGGTTTATCTGCTCGTGGTTCAGACTCAGTATTATTGTTAACACTTGAAAATATAGCATTACGTGATGTTTTCTGTGGAAAATCTGCAGTTTGTTTATCATCGGGTAAAAAAAATCCAGCATACAAACAATGCGTACTTACTACACCAATAATACTTCTTAAAAATAATGTTTTTATATTTTTCATATATTATTTTTTCGCCCCAATTTGATTTAAATCAGCTACATCAAACTTCTGCGGACCGAGTAAGGATGCATTATGATGATTTGACAACATGTTATTTCGGCGAGCTTCAAATATTTTTCTGCGTTCTTCCATTTCAATTTGATGAGCGGTTGGCGCCATTTTTATTTTTTTCTCAAACATTTTTTTCTGTTGTTCTTCAAAATTATACTCAGAATATTGAGAAGCAGAACTTATTACTGTTCCTTTAGCTTCTGCCTTTGCAGTAGTAATAGCCATTTCTGATTTTTGTCCTTGATGACTTTGTATCAAAGCATACTGTAATTGTATAGGTTTTCCAGCGCGTTCTACATGAACTTTAACCACATCTCCAATTTTTTTATCAATTACATGTTCATAGACAAGAACTCGAC
>DATIJN010000133.1:0-3055 GCA_035478615.1 Saccharimonadales bacterium (SeqCode) | reverse complement strand
TGCTCAATAGTAAATTGACCTCGCAGAAAAAAAGAATCTGAATTATGGTACATCAAATCGGTTACGCTGTGAGACCGAAATGATTTAAAATAACACAAATAATTAATTGCTTCGACAATTGATGTTTTCCCAACACCATTATTTCCAGTAATAAGTGTAATGGGAGATGAAAAATGTAATGTTTTATCAAGAAAACAACGAAATTGTTGTAACTCTAACTTAGTTAAAAACAATGAAATCTCTTTTATGCATTATTTGCTGATACCGGCATGACTAAATACATCAAATGACAGCTATCATCAGTTGCTTTAAAAATAATAGGACGAGTATTACTTTTAAGAAAACAAGTAATATGTTCATTTTCAAATGATTGCAGTCCTTGTAAAAGATACGGAGAATAAAATCTCATTTCTAAATTTTCAGCTGTGAAATTATCAATTGAAAGCATTTCATCTAGGTTACCAATTTCAGAATTTTTAAGTGAAACTTTTAAATTGTTCTTAGAAAACATAAAATTAGTTGCTAAAAATTGGCCTGAAAGTAAACATGTTGATCGACGCAGTGTTTTAACTAAATCAGATTTACTTATTGTGGCTGGTACAAATGAATCATGCTGCAAAATTGATTCATATTTTGGAAATTCATCAGCCAGCAGTTTGGTAAAAAAGTTAAAACGATTACCAGAAAAGACTAATTGATTATCGCACATACCAATAAATATTGATGATTCATGAGAATTTTCAAGAATTTTTTTCAGTTCAAAAATAGCTCTGCGTGGCAATAACCATTTCTTTTCTTTGTCTAAAACATATTTTTCTGAGGTAACCTGCGCTAAACAATGTCCATCAGTTGTTGTTAATTTAAATTCCTTAGGAGAGATTTCTAAAAATAAGCCATTTAATGATGGAGTCGCATTATTTTGTGGAATCAAAAATGATACTTTTCCAAGCATGTTTGATAAAAATAATGAATCAAGTTGCATAAGATTTTCAATACGTTCAGGCAATGGTGGAAATTCTTCAGCACTTTTAATATTAAATGAAATATTAATTTTCTTTTCAGCTTTGAGTGTTAACTGATTATCATTAAAGATACATTCAATATCTCCATCCATTTCTTTAACGACATCAAAGATTTTTTTACCTGGAACTAAAAATTGAACGTTTTCAACAGAACTTTGCAATAACGGACAGCTATACTGCAAACTAATTTCCAAATCTGTTGCTTTCAGTGTGAGCTCTTTATTGGAAACATGAAACAAAATGCAAGAAGTTGAAGAAATTGTTGTTTTTTTTGTGCAAATTGGCTGCATAAAAAAAAGAGTCGCCAAAAAATCTTTTTGGCTAATAATAAAAGAATTATTCATGAAAACCTTTCTTGCATTGTTTGAGCATTAATCAACTTGTTCATTATACAAAAACAAAGATTTTTTCTCAATTAAATGTCTCTGAAAAAATGTACTAAAGATTTGCTAATTTTTTTTCAAAATATTTTCGAGCTATTTCTATTTCTACTGCTATAAGTGGATTGTCTTGTTCTGCCTCAGCTTGCTCAATAGCTTTTTGTACATCGCACAGAGTTGCATATTGTTTATTCAGGGTACTTTGAGTTAATCCTCTATGAGCAAAAATGTCACCTTGAGATTGTGACTCCTCATCATCATGAGATTCTTTTTCTTCATCTTCTTCAACGACTACCCATTCAAAACCTTCATGTTCTGTTTGCTCTGTTTCAAATTGCAACAACTCTTTAAATAATTGTCGTTCTACAACTGCATTACCACGTATTTCAGTTTCTTCTATAGGATCCATGACTAAAGGTAAATTATGTAACCAGGTTTCAATATGGATATTTTCTTGTTGAGCATCCTTGAGAAATTGAGTTAACCGAGCTGATTCTATAGCTTTATTAATATGTATTCTTTCTTGCATATGGCGGTTTAGTACTTTTGTTACTGCATTTTGAGTCATTTGTTCATAACTCAATAGTTCACATCCTAGCATATTAAGACCACATACACTGAAAAAACACATCAAAAATATACTATTTCTTTGAATCATACATACCCTATACCATGAGTTAGCCAATACCTTTCAGTAATATACCATATCTTAAATGGCATGCCAAAATCTATTGTTCTTTATCATTTTTTCTTTATTTTGTTGTCTACTAAGCATAAATCAACAATTGAATTGGCATAAAATTTTTACGCACGCGGATGATATCTATCATATAATTCCCGAAGATGCGTCATTTCAAGATGCGTATAAATTTGAACAGTATTAATTTTTGAATGACCAAGCAATGCTTGAATTGCTCGCAAATGAGCCCCACGTTTAAGTAAATGTGTCGCCAATGAATGACGTAGCACGTGAGGGGAAATAGCATTAACGAGTCCAGATTTTGTCGCGATTTCTTTGAGATTTTTCCAAAAGGTCTGACGAGACATATGATCTATTCTGCCTCCATAATACACAGGAAATAAATAATCAGTTTGCTTATCTTTTCCATCAACGCCGAGTAATCGGCTATGGATCTGATGTAAATATGACTCCAAAAGTGTAATAATTTCATCAGGCAATGGTACCACGCGTTCTTTACCGCCTTTACCAGAAACTTGTAAACATCGGTCTTCAAAATTAATATCTGAAACTTTTAAAGCTACTAGTTCACTGACCCGAAATCCGCATGCATACAATAAGCATAACATTACTTTATTACGTTGACCAGTTACCGTTTTATACTCATCTGCAGCAATCAAAAGTGCTTTAACTTGATCCTGAGTTAAATTTTTTGGTAAATGCTTGGGCAATTGTGGAAAAGCTACACCTTGCGTAAATGGCACAAGGTCATGATATTTTGATAAATAATTCGCAAATGTTTTTAAGGCTGATAATTTTCTTGAAGCACTTTTTGGACCAATGTCTTCATTGTGACGCAGATATTTTAAAAAATCTTTGACATGTTGACTCTTAAGTTCTTGAACTGTTTGAATCGTGCTTTCTTTTTCTATAAAAGTTAAAAATTGATCAATGTCACGTTTGTATGCTTCAAC
>DATIJN010000132.1:0-22885 GCA_035478615.1 Saccharimonadales bacterium (SeqCode) | reverse complement strand
TGTTTGACAAAAACAATGTTTGTAAAGCACTCAGCTGACTCATTTCCTGAGGCAATTCACTCAGTTGGTTGTTTGTCAAATCCAAGTATTGTAAATGACCCAATTGACCTATTTCCGGAGGCAATGCACTCAGTTGGTTGTATGACAAAGACAATGATTGTAAAGCCCCCAATTGACCCATTTCTGCCGGCAGTGCACTCAGTTGGTTGTGAGATAAATACAATTGTTGTAAAGCGCTCAGCTGGCCTATTTCTGGCGGTAATAAATTCAGTTGTACGTTTACATGAATCAAAATTTGTAATAGATGAAGCTTAACTAAAGAATCATGTAAATTTAATTTTTGTTTTAATTTTTCTAATAAATAACAATGTTTAACCAAGTCAAAATAACTTGTTTTTTTATATTCTTCCATCTTGGACTTGACATATAGACGATGATAAATATGTTTAAATAAATAATCATCTTTTTGATATAAAGATTTATTGACTTGATAAAATTGGAGACATGTTTTATCTGTGTGATATAAAATCTCACGCCATATATCTACATTCATACTCATTTATATCATAAATAATGATGATTAAATCATTATTTATTATAATATATTAACATACGTATCTAATTGTAACTACCAATCGACTATTCATCATTATAACATCGTAAATCCTTAAACAAACCAAGTAAATGATCCAATAATTTAGCTGGCGGTGCATACGTATAAGGTGATGATTTGATTGTTTTTAATTCATCAATGACTTTTTTAATATCTTTGATAATTTTGTTTGATGATTCTAATTGTAATTGACAATTGTGCAAATCAACTTTTAAATTGTTATTTTGATTTGTTGCCGTTTTAAGTTTATCGATTAACAATTCAATGTGTTGATTTTGTTGTTCTAACAATTCAAATTGTTTACGTTCATTTGTTTCTAACGCATGAATTGTATTCTCCTGATCTTTAACATGATTTAAAAGTAAATCAATTTCTTGCTGTTTTAATACTAATGTATCGATCATCAAAATTTATATTAAATAATATAAATTTTTAAATATATAAATGTCTGATTGTAGTTTACCTGATGTACAAAATTTATGTACACAGCGTGTTGGCTGTACGTTAAATCACATTATTACAATAAACGGAGCTACAGGTACCATTGGCTTTGATCAAACCTTAGCCAATCAATTTTTTAACTGTGCTAAAGACAAGTTTGAATCCATTGCTGGGGATCATGTTTTAGAAGAAATACGCAATCAAATATCAAAAATTATTACCACAAGCTCAACAGCGACACAACAAGTTTTGTATATTGTTTTTGGCGGTATTGCTGTCACATTGTTATTATTGACACTCATCTTTTTTGCGGCACTATATTGGCGAAATGAACCCTATGTGATATTGTGCACATTTATTTTAGCGCTGTTAGTATTGATTATTGCAGCCATTATCATCTATTTGTGGGTATTAAATGTATATGATAATGCATCGAAAACTGTAACAAGCAATGTAGATAATATTAATCAAATATTACTCAATGTACAAGTGGCAGCGATTGCTGCTTATTGCTGTTTTGGTAGTGTGAATTGTAGTTCTGGAAAACCATGTCAATGTAGCTTACCGTCTTGTATAATATAATAAATATAATAAATGTATAAATAATACATTTATTATCAAAAATGGGTAATATATTATCATGTTCTGATGTGATTGGAATTATTATACATTTATCAAATCAATATAAAACCTGCTTGTTTATTAATAAGCAAATAAAAGACATTGTTTTAAATAATAGTAAACAATGTCATGATTGTCATAAATTAATCAACATGTTTAATCAAATCATTCATGTCACAGATGATGAAGACCTTTCAACACCGATCGGTTGCCATGGTTATAGATGTGATAGAGGTGATAGTGTGGATTATTATAAAAAATTAAAAGATATGTTATATCTCAATCCATCATTTATAAAAAAAGTGAAACAACAATATAGTTTGTGTTATTATGTTATTAAAAATAATTTTATATATGCTAGTCATATATATTGTCTAACTGAAAATCAATGGTTATCATTCATAAACATTGATTATTCAATTTTTAAATATATCAATGATAAATATAAAACACAATTGATGTGTTGGCATGTGATTAAAATGAATGTTGATTATATACAATATATCCCAGACAAATTTAAAACGGAAGAATTGTGTTTATGGGTAGTTAAACAAAATGGGTTATTATTACAATATATTAAAAATGATCAACAAACACAATCCATTTGTGACGAAGCTTTTAAACAAAATAGAGATTCATTTAACGACATCGTATCAAAATTTCAAACAGATACATTATGTTATCAACTATTATGCCATGATTATACTAAATTTTATATGATTAAAAATCCACAAGAACAACATTATGTTATGTTGTTTCAAATTAATGCTGGTGCATTTAGTTATATCAATTTTAATACATTGAGTGGTACAAGTAGTCATAATACTTGTTTCGGTTTTCAAGCTGGTGTAAACTTAACGACTGGTAATAATAGTTGTTTTATAGGTGCAAATGCTGGAAGGGCAATTACTACCGGTAATGATAATATTTGTATTGGGTATGATAGTGGTCAAAATTATGTTGGTAGCAACAGTAATAACATTATAATAGGTGTTATGGGTGATGATGGTGTGATTCGTATTGGTGATACGAATAAACAAATGAAAAACTTTCAAGCTGGTATTTATAATAATCATTTAAACGCGGATGATGATCCACAGCTTGTTTATATTTCAAATCAAGGTGAATTAGGTATTATGTAAAAATGATTAAATAAATTATATTATAAGATTTCCAAATGGATATCGATAACGCTACTATCACTTATACCCCAAATTATCTTTCAATAGAAGAAGCAGATGATTTATTTACATCATTATCGAACTTATTTACAGAAGAACAAAAACATATCATTACAGATGATGATAACAATAAATTATATACATTAAATCGTAAAACATTAGTATTTATTGATAATACGATTAATGATCATATTATTCCTAAGATTTGGGGTAAAGATGTTACGATATTACCTTTCTCATCATCTTTACAAGAACTAAAACTCAGATTAGAACAAGATTTGAATTTTAACTTTAATATTTGTTTAGCCAATTATTACAATACAGGTAAAAATACTATTGGTTGGCATTCAGATAATGAAGAAAAAGGATCTACTAGCTGTATTGCTAGCATTAGTTTAGGTGCCGAAAGATTATTTGCATTTAGAAAATGTAATTCTAAAGATATTATTAAACAGATGTCCTTAGAACACGGGAGTTTATTAATGATGGGTAAAGGATGTCAAGAAGAGTATCAACATAGTTTGTTAGCGGATAAAACAGTAAGAGATCCAAGATTAAACTTAACTTTTCGATTATTTGATAATCAACGTTATGAAAATTATTAATTCAAAAATGAATAAATAAAATTAATTAAATTTTAAAAGTATAGTGTTAATAACAATGTCTGAAACTAAACTTCAGGTTGTAAAATTTCATGAAATGGCTACAAATATTATTCAACAAAGGAAGAAATTGGTGTCTGTCATTCTTCAAGAGAGTGATAATAAGAGCAAATTGCAAAAACTCCGATTGTGTCTACTTGAATGTCAATATCTTATTCAAGATAACTTTTTATCATTGTTAATGTTAGATGTGAAAGAAATGAGTTTAGAAAATATTCAATTTGTTAATGATATAATGGAAAAAGTAACTGCACTTACAAAATCACATAAACAAATTCTTGATAAAATTGGCGAAGTTATTCGATCTAATTTGACTGATGAAGATAAGATTGATAATATTACTAATATACTTATATAACCAATTTTAAATATAAACTGATAGTTTATATTTATATTTATATCAGTTGTTTTACTTTTAATGCGGTAATAACATCTTGACACATGTTATCTAATGTTAATGTGGGTTCCCAACCTAATTCATTTTTAATCTTATCTGCTAAACAAATCACAGTCGGTAAATCACCAGGTCTTGATGGTACAATATCAAACGGTACGATAGTACCTAGAGTACTTTCCATTTTTTTAACCAATTCTAAAACACTCGTCCCTTTACCAGTACCAATATTATAAATGTGATATCCATGAACATTTAATACTTTGATATGTGCATCAGCCACATCCATAACATGGATATAATCACGTATCCCGCTGCCATCGATTGTATTATTATTGTAAATAGATAATCGATGTTTTTTAATAACTGATTTACAAATCATGGGCATGATATTAGCACCATTGATATCCAGCAATAGTCCAGATGGATGATTACCAATAGGATTAAAATAACGTAATATAATAGCATTGATATGACAATGCTTTAATATATCTTCAATGATTAATTTACTATGACCGTAAGGTGATATGGGATTCACTGGTGATTCTTCTTTTAAATAATACGAAGTATTAACATCATATACGGCGGCTGTTGAACTAAAAACAATGGTATTTACTGTAAATTCTTCCATCACTTTTAATAATGTCAGAGTACCAACCACATTATTGTCGTAATACAACATAGGATTATGAATGGAATCAGGAATGGATTTCAGCGCGGCAAGATGAATAACTTTATCAATGTGATGTTTTGTAAATACCTCTTTCAATTTAACTTCATCTCTTATATCGTATGGGTAAAATGTGATTGTTTTATTTGTGATGGTGTAAATAGAATGTAATATGTTGATTTCTGAATGACATAAATTATCAATGGCTACAACATGATAGTCGTGTTGTAATAATGATATAATGACATGTGAACCGATATAACCATTTGAACCTGTGACTAAAATGGTCGCTGTCATTTTTGTAATAAAATAAAATGATTAAGTTTTATATATATTGTTTATATAAAGTAAAAACAAAATAGTATAAAGAGATAATAAATGATTGAATTCAAAAATTTAAAAATTACAACCATGACATTGGTATTCCAAATGAATGGAAAGATGAACAACAAATCCATATTTCATCTTTTACCCATCACTAAAGTATTATTGTCCAAAAATAGAGTCGTACAAAAATGCATATTGCCTGTATCTGATAAACCGGGATCCGTTTTATCCATTAGGGCAAAATTAAATGGGCAAAATTTGGTCCGCGGTATTATAGAAAATAATAAGAAGCGGTTTTTCAAAAATTCAGTGACATTGAAAATGTCAACATCAATTAAAAATGTGAGTTTGAAAATATCTCCTAAAACGATACAATTATGTGGTGCATCATCCAAGGCAGATGGTATTAGCGCGATTAATTATATTGTGAATCATTTAACGCATATTAGAAATATGATGGATTTGATACAAAATAATCCATATGAATACAACATCTGTGTTAAATGGATTGAAGAACATCTAAAAGGTGATGTGGTTGATAGAACATGGATTGAACAAAAAAATATCAACCAATTTAAATTGTTTATTCAACGTAGTACTAAGGATTTTAATTTAAGACAAAAACCCATTGTAATACCTTCTTTATATCATCATGATATGATGACGTATTTATTGTCATTAATGGATGATCAAATTTATTTTAGTCATTATATGGATAAGATTAAAAATATACATCGTCTTCAAACTGTATTTGAAGATGAAATCTCAATTAACAAAGTAAATGAAGTCATGGTGAATTATAATTATAATCTCGGTTTTAGAATTAACAGAGATGAATTGGATCGATTAATTAACGGTCGAAATGGATTGTGTTCATATTATGATAATGCTTTATCTAATAGTGTCACTATTGAACTGCCATACAACCAACCGTTAGATTACATGGCTAAAAAGATTAAGAAAAAAATCCCTCATCATACATTTTTGGTTTATAAATCGGGCGCGGTCACTCAGTCAGGTCCTTGTTCAGCGTCACAAGGCGGTAAATGTGCTAGCATGATGGAAGATGCTTTTAATATTTTTATTGGTACTATTCATGAAATTAAAGATCAAATTATGTTATAAAAATGATAATTAATTATATTTTTAACTATGAAAATAGATTTGATGTACAATGTTGATTTAAACGAAGATATATTACGTGAAATTATATCCCATGCTGATATCCAATCTGTATTCCGATTTTATCAAGTCAACAAGACTTTATGTCATCATCAACATGATTATTTGTTTCATTATATTTATCAACGTTTATATATCCATACCTGTATGGATGTATTTAAAAATAAAACGTCCGATATGACGTGGTTTCAGTTGCTTAGACTGTGTTACCAGTTGTCTCGCTTGTTCATCTTATTACCTTCACTCCAAAAATATACCATGAAATCATTATATACGATGTCAGAATTAGATTTATCTCATCAAAAAATTAAAGTATTGCCGCCTGAAATGGGTCAGCTGCGCGCTTTACAAGAATTGTTTTTGTATCACAACCAATTGAGCGCATTGCCGCCGGAAATAGGTCAGCTGAGTGCTTTACAATACTTGGATTTGTCACAAAATCAACTAAGTGCATTTCCTCCGGAAATCAGTCATCTGAATAAATTAAAAGAATTGTCTTTGTCATACAATCAACTGAGTGCATTGCCTCCGGAAATGGGTCAGCTTCGTGCTTTACAACGATTGTCTTTGTCTCACAACCAACTGAGTACATTGCCTCCTGAAATGGGTCAGTTGATTCATTTACAATATTTGGATTTGTTTCGCAACCAACTGAGTACATTACCTTCGGAAATGTGTAAGCTGATTTCTTTACAAGAATTGTATTTGTCTCACAACCAACTGAGTACATTGCCTCCGGAAATGGGTCAATTGAGTGCTTTACAACGATTGTCTTTGTCAAACAACCAACTGAATGCATTGCCGCCGGAAATTGGTCGGCTGAGTGCTTTACAACAATTGTATTTGGATCATAACCAACTGAGCGCATTGCCTCCGGAAATGGGTCAGCTGAGCGCTTTACAATATTTGACTTTGTCATACAACAAATCATCATGTATATTTATAAAAAAGTTAAAACAACAATTACCAAAGGTTAATGTTACAATGTTTAAATCTAAAACATAATTTACAAAATGAATAATACAATCTATTGTAGGACATGCTTAATGTATTTCAAAACCAGTGTAGAATATAAAAAACATATAAACAGCAAAATACATATGAATAACCGAGCCGCGCGGCACGATTTAGACTGTCCAGTTAAATTTATGACTGACGTGATGAATTGTGACTGGTGCCAATGTGATTTTTAAATGGATAATAATCGACCATTAACATAGATGAATCGTAAATAAAAATAAATTATATTTAAAACAAGGATTGATGATTTGGATAAAGATATATTATATAGGTTAGATGTGAAAGATTTATATGATATTTGTACAACAAATAAGCAGTTTTATAAACAATGTCGTTTGGATAAAATACTCAATCGTAAAATACACTCTTATAACAAAAGTATAAAATTAATGAATAAGATGATGAAATATAAAGGTACTGTTGTACTTGATATCCGTGCAACTGATATATTGCTAGAAAATTATCCAAATATTTTTCCACAATTTAATCAATATTGTGAAGATTGCTTATTTGATACAGATAGTGATGATAGTGATGATAGTGAATGTGGCAAAATGGGTATTTTATATTTTATTGAAAAATATATTTCTATTGTACCTGATTGTGGTTATCATGATATGAACCCAACATATATATCAGCCAGTACATTATTCAATATCATTTATCATTCCTATTATCATTATCCAAAATATGAAATTGATGTTACATATGACTAAATGAATTTATTTGTTAAATAAATTCATATATATTACTTAGCAACTCGTCGAGTCGTTCTCTTAATTGGCGATTTTCTCAAAACTCGTTTAACTGGAGATTTACGTGGAGACTTTCGTTTCAATGGTGATTTACGTTTCAATGGAGATCGTCTTTTAACTGGCGATCTTCTTTTGACTGGTGATTTACGTTTCAATGGAGATCGTCGTTTTTTAGGAGAAGCTTTTGGCTTTTTCAACGATACAATACCTGCATCAAGTTTTTCTACATTGGCAACCTTCACTGGAGATTGATTAATAATCCCCTTTTTTACTAATTCTTTGTATTTTCTTCCACCTGCAATAACGCAACGGTTAGTTTTTGGATTTTTAACACGTATTGGCGAACATGATTTTCTGGCGACTGGCATTTTTAAAACGACATATATTTTTTTATTTTTTTTATTTTATGATTTTGTCATAAAATAAAAAATCAATTTAAAACAATTTGCCACATTGTTGCATGTTCTTCTAGATTAATATGATTAAAATAGTGAATATTTATTTTACGTTGCCGATAAATATAGCGTATGGCAATTTTAATCATCGCATCAAATAATTCCCAAATACTATTTTTTAATTTATCTGATACAACTGATTTATTGTTTTTATCGACGGTTAAAAATAAATCCTTAAACAGTAAAACAATATCAATGGGTAATTGTTTAAAAACAGTCGCTGCATTATGAATAAAAAATGCTTCATCACGTTTTTTAACTTTACACCAATGTTCTTGTGAATTTTTGATAAAATCTTGTATTAATTCATTTGGATCAAATTGCCTTATAATTTCTTTAGCCAACAAAATTAATTTTGGATCAATGACTTTATAACCTTCTTGATGTAATGTTTGAACGCCACTATAGATAGCATCAGCCATCACTTCAACATTTTTAACAAATCGTAATTCTTCAGGTGGTCTTTCCATTTTTTATGCTTATTTAAAATCTTTTAAATCATAACACAAATATGTTTTACATCATTGAAGTAGTCATCAATGACCCGTTGACATTGTTATTAAACAAATTATTTGGCGTATATCATTATATTGGATTTTATGATGATAATAATAATAATAATAATAATATACAGTTATATTATGGTCATATATTAATACACGTCTATTATTTAAATGCGTTAAATGATTTATTAATAAATCCGTTTGTCGAACGTATTACGTTTTATGACGTGACGAATATAACAACATGTCAATTTGACACCTTTGTTAAACATTGTTTTGATAATCAATCTACTTTTGATTCATTATGGTTAATAGAAAATAAACGTATAACAAGTCATGATATGATTAAAAACAAATACGTTTTTGAATTATCAAAAAACATATATCCATCAGCGATTCATCCAACACAATCTGATTTTGATCATTTATTAAAAACCCAACGTAATCACGTTGATTTATTAATAACATCATTTGTTAATCTATATTACAACAACATTAATTTCCGCGCGCTTGTATTACAATCGGATTTACAATTAGAACCGTTACCGAATGTAACGGCTCATCCTTTGATGTTATTTAGAAAAAAATTAAAATGCTTATTATCTAACAAAAATAACATGTTATGTGTTAATGAATGGATTGATATTTATAACCATATGATCCAACTTTATAACAAAAAAGTAAAATTGATTAAACATCAATGGCATACATGTTCTAAAAATATCATTTTAACATATTATAATAATGATAATCATCCTATTATGATCAATAATCGTATCATTCCAATATATAATGCAAATTTAACAGTGCTTTCTCGCGCGGAATTGATTGATTTATTAATTTATCTTGATCAAGTGGAACCATTTTTACCTGCTTATAAAATATTACAAAAGCAAGTTATAAAAATGTTAAATAAAAAATGATTTAAAAAACTACGAGAAGCTTTGGGAATATCAAATTCCGAAAAAATAAAATTAGCATTAGAATCATGTTTGGAATTATGTCAGCAACAACAACAAAAATTAGAATATAAAGATTTAAGTTTTGTTGTGATTACTATCATCAATATCAACAAAGGAAACAATTAGAAAAACTTGAAGATACAATTCAAGATTGTATTCTCGATGCTAAATTAAAACCTCTTTGGTGATTCTGATTAAAATCAAAGGATTATATTAGTATTTGGTAATCCTCGTCTTAAATTGTTTATAAATACTAATGATAAATTGATGTTTGACAACATCAATGTTTGTAAATGAATCAGCTGACCAATTTCCTGCGGCAATGCATTCAGTTGATTGCGATGCAAATGCAATTGTTGTAAATGAATCAGCTGACCTATTTCCGGAGGCAATGCACTCAATTTGTTGTAAGATAAATACAAAACCCGTAAATGACTCAGCTGACCAATTTCTGGAGGCAATGCACTCAGTTGGTTGTGATGCAAATACAATTGTTGTAAATAAATCAGCTGACAGATTTATGGAGGCAATGCACTCAGTTGGTTGTATGACAAATTCAATATTTGTAAATGACTCAACTGACCCATTTCCGATGGCAATGCACTCAGTTGGTTGTGATTCAAATACAATATTTGTAAAGCACGCAGCTGACCGATTTCCGGCGGCAATGCAATCAGTTGGTTGGTAGACAAATTCAAGTATTGTAAAGCACGCAGCTGACCAATTTCCTGCGGCAAGATACTAAGTTGGTTGTATGACAAATCCAAGTATTGTAAAGCACGCATCTGACCCATTTCCGGAGGCAATGCACTCAGTTGGTTGTGAGACAAATCCAATTTTTGTAAAGCATACAGCTGACCGATTTCTGGCGGCAATGCACTCAGTTTGTTGTTATACAAACTCAAGTATTGAAAATCACTCAGCTGTCCAATTTCTGGCGGCAATGCATTCAATTGGTTGTTATACATATACAATGTTTGTAAAGCACTCAGCTGACCCATTTCTGGAGGCAATGCGCTCAGTTGATTGTAAGACAAATTCAAGCAGTGTAAATCATGCATCTGACCCATTTCCGGAGGCAATACACTCAGTTGGTTGTGAGACAAACACAATATTTTTAAAGAACTAAGCTGACCCATTTCCGGCGGCAATGCACTCAATTGGTTGTTTGACAAATTCAATACTTGTAAAGTATATAATTTTTTTATTGAATACATATTCAATATAGGTAATGTTATACGTAATTGTTCCAACAAATAACATTGTTTAATCAACTGAAACCAAGTCGTTTCCTCTGATTTATAAACAGTCATACCCGTTTGACAATAAAGACGTTGATAAATCTGTCGAAATAAATCATCATGTTGATGACATAACATCTTATTGACTTGACACAATTGAAATACGGATTGGATATCAGCATGAGATAAAATTTCACGTAAGACATCTTCGTTTAAATCAATTTGTTGCAATGCCATTTAAATGATTAAATATACATATTTAATCATTTTATAATTAATTTGTACAATTTCTCAAATAAATTTTATAAGTACCGTACGAACCAATTTTACTTTCAATTTTAACAGGTTTATATTCATCAAAGAAAAATTTTAACAACGTACCCGGATGAGATATTTGATGCAATTTAGCCAACGTTTTAATTGTACATATAGGTATTTTAACTTTAATTAAATGACAATCATCATCGTCATTATGATTTTGAGATAGATGTTTACTATCCATGCCATATGTTCCATCGGGTAAAATACCTTTAAAATGCACATAACTATGACAACCAGAAATTTCTAAATAATTACATTTTAAAATGTTCGCTTGATTACATATATCAGCAAATTCACGATTTTGAATCTTAATACCCATATTATGAATACCGTAATCGTTATTTTGCAATTGACAAGGTGAATATGGTTTGTGGATAATGTTGATAAATGATGACGTTGATCGTCCCGTTTCTTTACTTGATTTAATTGGTTCAACTGATAATTTATCTGATCCATCAACCCAATAAATTTTTAAACCATCTTTACGACCAACTGATTTGGTTGCGATTAATAATTCTGATGTATTCACGGTAATTGGATACCGATCTCGGTTATCGATATGATATTGATAATCTTCAAGCTCATCCCCCTTGATCACTAAATCATGTACAGCGTATTCTCCTTTATTCATAAATGTCATTGTTATTTGTGTTTCATCAATAAGCATGGTAATTTCATCAATTTCATTTTTTAACATGCAGAATGTATTCCGTAATGAATAACCATCAGTAATATGAGCTGAAAACAATATTTTCTGACTCATGATTTTAACTAGTTAAACTTAATTGTTTAAGACATTTCATTTTTATTAAAATGAAACAATGTCATGATTGTAATTTATCAACCAATTTGACATGGCAAAATGGTTATGAAAAGTGGTCATTTGTTAAATTTAATGTACCCGATGACGGGCATTGTTTATTTCATGCCTTGTTTTTAGCTTACTATAAACCATATATCAGTGCTAAGACAATGGCACGTACAGAAATTATCATGACGTTACGTCATGAATTGGCACATAAATTAAGTCATTTTGTACCAGGTACAAAACATCGTTATTACGACGTTTTAAATCATGGTAAAATGGCCGACTATGCAAAAGCAGTACCTGAATTTTCACTGAAAAAAATGCAAGCCACATTAAATTCAAATAACGATATTGGTTATGGTTATTTTGAATATATTGGTAATCAATTAAATAAAGATATATTTATTCTTGATGGTGATAGACAAGATTTGTATCAAACTGATGAATATAAATTATCCATCAAACATAATCGACCAGCTATTGTTTTATATTATCAAAATCGACATTATCAACTTATTGGTGTTAAAGATGATAAAGACAATATTATAACGCATTTTAAACCAAATAATGAATTGATTCAATTTTTAAAAAATAGGATTCATTTTTGATTATCTGTGTTAAAAAAATGATCACATTTGAATAAATTAAATAAAAAAATGCTTACCCTGTATCATGAATCAAGCACTAAATGTAAATCATTTAGTAGCATGACTTGTAATGAATTATGGGATTGCATTCGGTATTTTAACATTGATTCATCAACGATAATAAAGACAGGTAAAAAAAAAATATTAAGACATGATTTAATCGTAAGCCTTAATTTCAGTGGTGTAAAAATGAATCGATTTGAACTCAAGTTTCATAGGATTAAAATTGAATTAAAACCACATTATATCTATTTATATGGTCCAAATACATTTGAGTTTTTTAAAAAATGTCATGATGAAGTGTATCAATGGAAATTTTACAATGCTTATGGTGGGTTTGTGACATTTAAAAATAACCAATGGAAAGGAACAGCAATATATGATAGACATTTTGATGATTTATTTAAAATGAGAAAAGTGATTCAGTTTTTAGACATGAGAGAGTTATATATTAAGTTAAAAATAATCAAACACTATATGATTGATGATATTATAAACTATAGTATGATGTTATGTTGTCAGTTATTGAATTTAAATTGTTTTTATATTAAATAATACTAACTTATCATTTATCATGTATAGGATAAATGATATTTATGACATCCAATGTTTACACATTATAATTTATATCAATTATAATACGTTTTAATGTTGGATGTTGATTTAATATAGGTGGTAATTTAATATCAGACATATACGTATGACATAAATAGGTAATTGTTTTTAATCGATGTAAATACAAAAAATCATTAGCATATTTTAAATGTTCTTCACCTATATTTAATCCTTCTGTGTTATATAAAAAATTTAATCCAAAATCTTTATCAAACGTATTCTTTAGAATGGTTAATCTAAAACATATTATGAAAAATTGATGACTTGATATGCCGTTACCTAAAAACTCATTATACATACTTGGATAAAATAGTTGTAATTTATTTCTCCATATTGATATTTTGTTAAAAAATGTATAATTTTCACGATTAGTCATCATCAACTTGACAAAAGCAATATCATTACATTGCATAATAATTTCATAGATGATATCCGTTGGTAATTCCATTTTTAATTGTTGAAATTAAATGTCATGATCATTTTTAACTATATTATGATGCTATGTTGTCAGTTGACTAATCATTTATCATATACATGATAAATGATATTTATCACACCCAGCGTTTTACTTGTTTGTATCGGATAATCTTCTTAAAAATAAGTTGTGAATTAAATAATATTTATATATTTAAATATCTAAAAGTTTCAATCATCTCTTTTCTCCTTGTTGCAGCATCAGATGTATGACTAATACTTGGTATATATGGCGTTTTTGATTTGTCATGAATAGTAATACTATCCGGATAATAAATGTTTAACATATATAATAAAGTTAAAAAATAAATTATATTTTTTTGTGTATAATAATATGCTCCAACATTTTCACTAATATACAATGATATGACATATTGTTGTATCCTATTAATACTTTTAAAAACGGTAATACTGATTGGATACATATTTATGTTTTCAGCTCTACAGACAGGACATCTCATTTTACGTAATTGGTTAACGCATTGTTTATGGTGGCCATGCTTACATTTAAATATATGATAATCAAGTTCTTCAACTTCTGTTAAACAAATTGAACATTCATCGGTAAACATTTTCATTTGTTTCATATAATTTTTGATAAATTCTTGTTTGAATTTAAAATTCATTTGTTTAACAATATATAAAAACAAATTTAAGTCATTATTCGCAAATGTTACATAAAATATAAAATTTTGTTTATTTTTTGTTGATTCAAAATCAACAATTTTAAATGTGTAATTGGCATATTGATAAGCCAAATTCAAATTTTTATAATATTTTATCCAATCAGTAGATGACGTTGGTTTTTTAAAATTGATATCTGTTGGTAAATTGTGTCGTTCAAATTCACTTTGTGGATTTTGAAATAAGAATATATTAGGTAATTGATCATTTTTAATTTTATTGACCCAAAAATTTTCATCATTACAAAATTGACTAATGTATTTATTTGTAAAACAAAAATTATTTAAATTATCTATATCTAAGTTTAATAAAATTTGATAGTCAATATCGGGGTTATTAGTAAGTACAATTTTATTTGATTGTCCATACAAATTAAGAAGAGTAGTATAATCTTGATATTTATGTTCAACATCTTGATATAATATTTTTGAACTTGGACGATTATAATATTTTTGAATATATTCTTGATATGATGTGTCCATATTATTTAAAATAAAATTAATATAATTTATAATTTTTTATCCGCACAGGCTTCATAAATAATGAGTTATTGATAAATAAATTGATTAAAATTGATTTATTTAATTGGAAAAAAGATAAATGAGTCTTTTATATTTACATTATATAGCTTATTATATTAAAAATTTAGAACCAACAAGACCACGAAGTAAATATATAACCATGTTTTACAATTGTTTAAAAACATCGTATTTTACAACTGCACCAAAAGCTAAATTGAGACAATTAGCTTTACAGCTATACTACAGACATGTTTTATCATTGTTAATTAAAGCAACCATACCAGATGAATTATCATCAGAACAATTAAAAACAATGATTCATGATTTTGAATTGATATTTAAAAATTATCAATTAAACATTTCTTTTGTTTATTATACCGAAGATGATAAAGTACTTGACCATGTCAAACAATTTAGTGAATCCATTGATATTATTAAATCAATGGAACCTGAAATGGATAAAAATAAATTAGGCCATATGTATACGGTAACTGAATTACGTAAATTAGCTGCAGATAAACAAATTGCCGGCCGCGCAAAAATGAATAAAGTTCAATTATGTAAAGCTTTAAAAATTAATTATTAATATAACGTTTATAAGTTATAAATATAAACCCTAGTTATATTTGTTGATTAATACGCCGGCTCGTTGAGTTCAACGCCGTCGAGCGCGTTCCAGCCGTCTACGTCTTCGCGCGGACGCCAGCTATCGTGCCCGAGTTCGTAGTTATAAATATATACGAACTCACCACCGACCGACACCCCGTTACGGTATGCAGACGAGCACTGACCCGCGGGCGATCTTACCAGTCATAGACATCGACGTGCGGGTAGCAGCGGGAGGAGATAGACTAATAATAATGATCAGATTTCAGATAATTATCTGAAATAATACAAGCCTATCATGAATACAACAGTGAATAAGGTACTTAAGAGAATCATGAACCCACCAGATCTTGGCGATAACCATCCTGGTGTGTTTGTGAATCGAGATCAGATTAGTGATAGTATTAATAGCTTAGTTACTCAACTCGGACCTTGGTATTCTGTATGGGAAGAGTGGGACAGAGAGACATATCACGTTGATGACTATTCTCCACCACAGCTTATCTTTAGTTACAGCGATAATCAGTTTATGATTAAGTTAGAAGCATATCATGCTGATGTGTATATCACATTCGCCGATGCTTCTATTACTCTGGTTGTTAATATATTAACAGATATTATCCAATGTGGTGTTGTTCCTTATGATGTTCATTGTAAGTCTATCATCTAATATTATCCTTAAATAACCTAAATAACATATAAACCCTACGGGGTTTATATGTGTTGATTTATACACAACATCGAGCGCGGCCCGGCCGTCTACGCCGACTCTTCTACTGTGCGATGATCATAGTGTGATAGACGAGATCGAAGACGACGCGTCATTTCAGAGACCCGCGACCTACCACCGAGCGCTAGAACGTCTACGCTTCCGTCGTTCAGTAGTCGTACGCCGGATCGATTAGTTCAACGCCAGGGCCGACACGCTCAACGCCATATAGAGCTTCGGATAGCCGTCTAATCTTCATCGCGCCCGACGACCCGTGACGATACGCTTACGAGCACCGACCAGCGGGTACTTTTCTCGCCATCGATCAGGTAGCACAACCACACCGCCCTCGCCGCCGAGGTTAGCGCAAAAAAAAAACTGATCAGTTTTTTAAAAAATTAGCCTAAAAAAGGAGATGGCTTGTGAACTTCGTTGTACTCCAGAAACTTTCAAAGCTGCGATGATCGCTTTAACCAAGTTACCAGATCCGCCTAGTGTAGAACCAAACATGGTTACGATCACAGGCTGTTTACTTAATCCTATCGCACCTGAACTTTTTCAAGTTTACAGAAAAAACAACAAGTACATCTACCAACATCTTCTTGGTGGTACACATCAAGTGTACAAAAAAGAAGAAGTTGACCCACTCGTTTTCGAGTTTCCTTTTCCGTTTGAAGGAAAAAAGATCACCTTATTACACGGCGATACACCAGTTCATATCAACACTGTACTACGTTTAAAGTTATAAACAAAAAAAAATACAAATAACATATAAACCCTACGGGGTTTATATGTGTTGATTTATATACCTGCTCTATGAGTTCAACGCCATGGTAGAGCGTAGACCAGGACGTCTACGCCGACCACGTTTTCGTGCGAGCGCAACCTCGTCTCCGAGGTTAGCGTTTTCGAGTTTCCTTTCCGTTTGATGGAAAAAAGATAACCTTATTACATGTCTATATACAAGTTCATATCCACACTGTGTTACTTTTTTACTAAATAAATATAAAATCAAGTTTATATTTATAAGAATACATTTTTTGCTATATTCCATCCTTGTAAACAATGATTATCATTACTAATGTCACAATACATATCCAATGATAATTGATTTAAAATATATTCTTCCAATGATTCATTATTATTTATTATATTTTTAACATCTTCAGTATAAAAATGTTTTGGTGCATGTTCTAAATCATCTAAATCTATAACTAATCCAAAATCAACAATATTAATATAAAATTGTGCATTATGATATCCTAAAGTGATTTCGATATCAAATGGTATTAAGTTAGCATGAAAAAATAATACACCATATATAAAACCAATGATAAATCGTAATTGATTATTATTATATGGAAATTTGTAATATTTTTGAAGTTTTTTTAAAAATTCGCTATTCTCATTAATGAAATAGCCACGTGGTGGGTTGTGTTCATCAATGAATACCGAAGAAGGTTTAGCGCCATAAAAATCTTCTTTCAAATGTGAATTAAACGATAAATGTAGCATTATTTCAAAATCTGCATTTAATTTTTTTAAAGCTTGAGGAACGATATCTTTATACATCCATAATGGTAATCCATATAAATAATCCATAGAAAAATAACAAGCATATTGGTTATTATTAATCATGATTGAACGATTATCATAATTTATCGGTTTACTTACTTTAATGATATTTTTAGCATCATCAATCAATGGATTATCAAACTGAATATGTTTAATAGATTCAAAAGTGTTATATACTTTTATTTGTTTGTTAAATTCAGTTTCAGCATTATCACAATTGTTTTTGTTATATAATGCTTTTATAACAGTTCTTTGTGATGACATAAAAATTGTTCCAAATCCGCCGGCACCAATCGGTTTGTAGTCGGTCATTTAATATCAAATTTTATTTAATTAAAATCATTTTTATTAATATAACGATAAATACCGTTATATTAATAATTTACAATAATAATTGTTTAATGAATTGATAAGTATCCAATGGACAATCAACATGATATCCAATGACACGTGGATGACAATACAAGGTATAATCGTTTCCACCTTCTTCTGTTTTATCGCCGTAAAAGTAAATCGTATTAAAGTCATTTAAAAATGTTAAACAATAAGTTTTATCCCATCCGTGTGGATAGACATCAATACTGATTTGACCGCCGATGGCAAATGTAAATATATCACCAAATTTTTTCTTCAACACATCAACCATCGTTTGTCGTATGCGGTGTTTTTGATCATATTTATCAAATTCATCTCGTTCATGTTGGGTACAGTCGCGGCCGATAGGGGATATATTTATCATACCTGTTCGACACTCAATAAACTTACTTCTCTTAACTGGTATATCAAGTTTATCAATATAGTGTAGACAAAAATCAATAAAATTATTAATCGTATCATCATTCACAATATGTCTGATGTTATTTTGATGTATTAAGGTTTGGTGATGATAAGCAACAACACCGTTTTCCGAAAATGAGTAATCAATCCAATCCAAAACATCTCCTAATTGTTCTTTTTGCTTCACCAAATCGGATCCACCAATAACACCAATGTTCATCTTTGTTTGTAATTGTTTTAACAAATCAATCATATCATTACTGATACGATGACGCGGTAGTGTTAATGTACCATCTATATCAAACAAAGCAATCGTTTTCATTTTGTAAATTGATTTATTTTAATTATTAAATCATTTTTATTCCTTAATTCACCACGCGTAGTATAAAGTGATTAACATTTATTATTTTAAATGTTAAAATGAATTGTTTGTACTGTTGCGTTGATTTGTGCGATAAAGAAAATAAATACGGGTGTTGTCATCAAGATTCGTGTTTGTTTAACTGTTGGTTTGGACCATTTGTATTGTTGTCTTGTCCTATATGGGGTTCAATTTTTGTTGGTGATTTAGTAAGCGATAGCATTAGTAAAAATGTAAATGGATGTTGTGAGTTTAGCAGAAATAAACGAAGTGATTATACAGAACGTGGTGATTATACAGAAGTGTAGTATAAAAATGATCATCATTTAATATTTTAAATGTGTTAAAATGAATTGTTTGTACTGTTGCGTTGATTTGTGCGATAAATAAAATGACAACGGGTGTTGTCATCAAGATTCGTGTTTATTTCACTGTTGGTCTATACCATTTGTAATTTTATCATGTCCTATATGGGGTTTAATGGTTGTTGTTGATTATGGTATTATTAAAAATGTAAATAGTTGTTGTGAGTTTAGCAGAAAAAAACGAAGTGATTATACAGAAGTATAATAAATATATAATTTTTATTTTAATATAAATGGAATATAAAGGTTTTACCGAAGTTGAAGATGTTGACAAAGTGATCATCAACATGTTACCTTTATCAGATGTTCAAAAATTATGTCAAACTTATAATCGTTCATTGACAACTATTTGTCAAACTTATGTACAACGTAAACTTGACGAATCAGATAAAAAAGTAAATAATATTGATTTTGATGAGGATGAGGATATAACTATTGATATCAACAACAAGTTAGATTATGTATATTTTTATAATTTAGCGATTATACTTAATGTTAAAATTTCTAAAGGTCGTCATTTTGATCATTATTTTAAAATTAATAATAAAATTAGTGAAATCACGTTAGAATTCCTTGATTTCAAATATATATTTGATTGTCATCATAAAATTAAAATATGTAACATAAATCTTTCATATGATAATCAAGATGATTATATACTTAATTTACCTGATTTGACAATATTGTTAAAATCACCAAGAGAATTTTTGACCCATGTATTTTACGATTTATCAAATTAATGTATTAAAAAAGTACCATCATCATCCATGACAATCCACCCATCACAATAAATACTTTGCCAATCACTAATGCCACTTAAAAACCAAGTTTTCGGCGCAATCACTGTTTTACAATCAGATTTTGATAACCACGCGCCCCACCAACTAAATGTGGAATTGGCAATGATAAAATCATCACACTGTGTCATGAGTCGGAATTCATTGACATCGGTGTCATTGATTAAAACGTCATGATGACATTTTTGTTTTACAAATTGTTTATCATCGGTAAAAAATATAAATTGACAATGTGGATATTTATTTTTAAAATACATCATTGCGTGATCATAATAAGATTGAGGTAAATTATGATGAAACCACGATAATTTGACATAATCAGTCCTTCTTATATGTACGGCAATTTTACGTTGTGATGAATTAGAAAAGATTGAATATTGTTCAATCTTTTCTAATTCATTTATTTTTGGATAAAACAATTGACGAATGATATTCGTATCCTCTTTAAAATACAACTCGCTTTGAAAATAACCGCATAATTTTACATTGGTATTACCAATATAGGGTATTGGTGTGTAATGCCAATGTGGTTCTTTGTATTCATACCAATTTTTTTTACTTATATCATCAGGTGTGATGATATAATCAATACATGCATTGCGTATGATTGGACTTTGTTCACGACCAACACAATCAGACGATGTCTTATAGGACCAATAGGATAAAATTTTGGGTTGTAAGTGATTCCTTAAAGCATAGCTTATCGCAGCTGCTATAATAAATAACTGATTACCTAATCCGCCTACTTCTTGACCTATGACGCAATACATTTACATATCATCTTTAAAAACTTTAAAGATAAAAAAAATTGTTATATCAAATGCAGGGTATTAATACTGTTCAAACAATAAATCATTTTGTAGTACGTGATATAGTAAAATATATATATAATTATGTTGTGGATAAATGGAACGGACGAATACATATTTCAGCTGGTTTCAACAGTTTTACTGTACAGTTTGAACATTATAATTTAAGAGTAAAAAATAATTATTCACAAGATCATCATAACCATGATAAAGCTTATGAAGTCTTGTTTGTTAATTTTGGAGAATTTCATTATGAAATTTATGATCATTTAGACATACAAGAAGTGTTTGATGTTATTGATTATTTATTTGATACGAAAATCGGACCGCCAAGTAATATTTACTAATATAAAACTTTAAAGATGATATAAAATGTCATTATCAATCTATACTAATTTTTATAATTATTTAAATCAATGTATAACAAATCAAGATGAATTTTGCAAATTCAAAACATCATCCCATATAACAGGTATTACAGAACACCCATGTCTTGATCAATATAAAGATGGGTTTGTGGGGCAAATTGTTTTTTATGCTGATCAACTTCATTTAGATGTTGATGATGTTTTAACATCGTGTATGATCAATGATCAATACGGCTCTCCTTTTTTATCATCTATCGTTTATCAAAATAAAACATATCAAATCAGTCCAAATACATTACGTTATATTTATAATGGATTACACATGTTATTATTGTTTAAAAACAATAAAAACAATAAATCATCCATATCAATTGTTGAACTTGGTGGCGGATATGGTGGCCAGTGTTTGATATTATATGTATTGACAAAAATGTTATCAATCACCATAACATCATATATGGTGATTGATTTTTATCCAGTCTGTCAATTTATAACGCACTACTTGTGTTATTTTAATATACACATTGAAACAAATGCATATCTTGATAATCATATTCATGATTTAACAAATCATTACGATTTATTTATATCCAATTATTGTTTAGGTGAATTACCTTTCCCTATCCAAAAATACTATATTGATAAAATTTTCAATCATATTGATAGTTATTATATACAATATAATAATTTTTGGCAAGGTGGTGATGTACACCCTGATTTATTAGCTAAGAATCCAACTTTGTTACCAGAAATACCGCTTACAGGTACTGATAATAAACTTATTATTGGTTATATAAATAAAAATAAATAAATATGAATTTAACAATTCATATTTATTAATAAATTGTAGTATCTGGTAATTGTTGTTTTAACTTGTTTATAAATGCTGATGATAAATTGTTATTTGACATATCCAAGTGTTGTAAATGACTCAGCTGAGTAATTTCCGGAGGAAATTTAATCAATTTGTTGTTTGATAAATACAAATATTGTAAAGCACTCAGCTGACTGATTATCGGCGGTAATGCGCTCAGTTGATTGTAAGACAAATACAATTCTTTTAATTTATTCAGATGACCGATTTCCTGTGGCAATGCACTCAGTTGGTTGTATGACAAAGTCAATTGTTTTAATTTATTCAGATGACCTATTTCCGGTGGCAATGCACTCAGTTGGTTGTGAAACAAATACAAGTATTGTAAAGCACTCAATTGACCCATTTCTGGAGGCAATGCACTCAATTGGTTGTATGACAAATACAAGTATTGTAAAGCACTCATCTGACCCATTTCCTGCGGCAATGCATTCAGTTTGTTGTATGACAAATTCAAGTAATGTAAATGACTTAGATGACCCATTTCCGGAGGCAATGCACTCAGTTGGTTGTATGACAAAGTCAATTGTTTTAATTTATTCAGATG
>DATIJN010000131.1:0-1531 GCA_035478615.1 Saccharimonadales bacterium (SeqCode) | reverse complement strand
GTTTAACACGAGGCTCTCAAAATCATTATTCGCAGCATTAACAATCAGTAACGCATTATTTAACTTATAGAAAACAACACAATATTGCTTGCCATCATTCCAGTGCTCCCAGGTGACGCACACCTTGCCGTCCGAATTTATTTTCCAGGTGCCTTGATCGGTCTGAGGACTATCAGCCGGTTTATTGGCAAATGTTCCTTTCATTTTCCCGTCTTTGCCAAAATAGCCTGTAAAACTGTCAGAAATGATTTTTCTATTTAAAGTCGCTGCAGAAATGGTTGTGATGGTTTTATCTGTTAATGCAGCAGATGTTGCTGATTTATTCATTGTAGAGAGTGGTGCAGAAAAGCAAACTGATGAAGCAGACAGCAAGATAGCAGATAAAAAGAGTATTTTTTTCATGGCTTCCTTTCCTGAAATAGTGAACACGATGAAATAATATCGCAACGTGCTGCATAAATGCAATGGCTTGAAAATAAGTGTCAAATGAATGCCCGACTGCGTTTTCTTCATTTTTCATTATTTTTATTTAATAAAAAATAACATGCTCTTCATGAATCGGTGAACGATTATCCGGGTTAAATTCTTTTTTTATTTATTAACCTTGCGAGCTACAAATACCTGGTCGTTCTCATTAAACTCCTTAATAAATGGAATTACAATGTCAGTTCGTGGGCCGAAAAATGAGAGAAAATAATTAAAAGGAACGCTACCTTTTACGTCGTGTAGTTTTTCTCTATTAAAATTTCCCTGTATCACAAAAACAGAACCGGGCGCTGCATTATTTAACGAAGCAACTATAAACAGTATCAGAGCTTCAGGTTCCAGGTATGGCAGGATGTGAATACAGATAATGTTAGTCGCATTTGCTATATCGCGTTTCAGTTGTTCTTCATAACGCAGTTTGTTGCCTTCAATGATCTCATTTAAATTAATTTGTTTAGCTTGAATGCCCTTTTTAATAAGTTGGTTTATAACCTTGGGAGAAAAATCGTATGCGGTTACATTGCGTCCCGGTTTTACCTTCCTCGCAAGCCAATGACCGTGAGCAGCGCCTGGCTGAAAATAATTTGCATCGGGGTTCAGCCAGGGTTCCAAATTCTGAGATTTGAAAATGTCTCCCGTATGATCCCGAGAAGAATATACAGTATTGTATAAGTTCCAGGTTTCCAGCGTCGCTCGCCCTTGTGGTTGCGGCTTATAATCCAAAAAAATCTTAATTATTTTTAAAGGAATGACCGCTGCAACGGCAGCTAATAAAATGTCACGAAGTCTCATAGAGATAACCGTCTGATCAAGAAAGAGAGGAAATTATACAAGATGCACAAATAAAAATCAAGTTGGTTCGAGCAGATTATTATGCCAGGAGTTTGTGTTGTCATTTATTGGACATTCCTGTTATTTGTTGTCTCTGAGTCGATTGATCAAGTTGATTTCCAAAATCTAAAACCCTGGTTTTATTGATGGCATTGATCGTGTATCTTCTTCTTGAATTCGAGTTAAAGTAGTTGATAAGTTACACGCTTGAACT
>DATIJN010000130.1:0-2489 GCA_035478615.1 Saccharimonadales bacterium (SeqCode) | reverse complement strand
AACGCTGATAGTAAAAATTTACTGATTAAACGTTCACTCGTGGTTCAAGCAGTGCGCGAATTTTTAAATCAACATAACTATCTTGAAGTTGAAACACCTATGCTGCATCCAATACCTGGTGGTGCAGCGGCAAAACCATTTGTTACGCATCATAATGCACTTGGTCAAGATTTTTATTTGCGTATTGCACCAGAATTATATTTAAAACGTTTAGTGGTTGGTGGTATTGATCGAGTATTTGAAGTAAACAGAAATTTCCGCAATGAAGGTATTTCAACAAAACATAATCCAGAATTTACGATGCTTGAATGTTACACCGCGCATCAAGATATTAACTATGCAATGGATTTAATTGAATCATTAACAAAATTTGTCATGCATACAATTGGTGCTCATTTAAAAGTTCAATTTGGTGATCATACACTTGATTTTGGTAAGCCATTTGAGCGCATTACGTTGCATGATGCTGTTAAAAAATATAACAATTTGTCAGATAAGGATCTAAACGAGCAACATATTGATGCTCTTTTAAAATCTAAAAAAATTACATTGCCTAAATCTGGCATGACGCTTCAGGAAAAAATCTATCTTTTGTTTGAAGAAACAGTTGAATCACAATTGATACAGCCAACGTTTGTTACTGGATTTCCTATAGAAGTTTCACCGCTTGCAAAACGTGATCCGAAAAATGCAGATCTTGCATCTCGATCAGAACTTTTTGTAGCTGGTCTGGAATTGGCCAATTTATTTGATGAATTGAATGATCCTTTTGATCAAGCGCAGCGTTTCCATGAGCAGGTAAAAGCACAAGCTGCAGGTGACACGCAAGCTCATCATTATGATGCTGATTTTATTATGGCTCTTGAATATGGACTGCCACCCACAGTTGGATTTGGAATTGGCATTGATCGTATGGTCATGCTTCTTACGGGAACAACATCAATTAAAGATGTGATTTTATTTCCGACACTGAAAAAGAAATAATAAAAAAGCCCGCTGCAATAACAGCGGGTTTTTTTTAAGTAATTTAAAAAACAAATTTTAAATTTAACCTTTTAAATTTTTTCCAATGTCGGTAAATGTTTTAAATGTTCCTAAAAGATCTACGTCTTTTGCTTTTGGATATCGTTTTTCAAAATAGTGTTCGATCAAATGTTGAATTATTTCAAACATTTCATTGATTTGTTCATTCGTCATAGAATGTTGATGATCGTTATAATATTGTGCGAGTTCGTCAAATGCTGCAACAAATTCATCTGGAACATAGCTGCGATATTTTGGCCAATTTTGCAAGAATTTAATCATAGTATTCCTGCGAATATTTGTTTCAAGATAATTGTAATATGTTTGATAGAGTACACCAGATACAGCGAGGCCTGCTAAGTTTGCAGCAAGATTAAAAGTGTTCGGGTTGCTGTCTCCTTTTGATCCTTGTGGTGTTCCGCTTCCATCTGATTGATTTTGACCATAAATACTATTGTAGATACTTGTGCGTGCCATAAAAAGTGCACCAGCAAGAACCATATAAACCTGAGCTTTACTTGAAGCTTGTTTTATTTCATTAGCAGGTTGGGCAATAAAAAGATATTCCAGAAGTTGTCGTGCACCATCGCGCTGATTTTTGTAACATTCGATTTTGCTATCAATGGACAGACTTGGTATTGTTTGTGATGAAATTCCTAGAAACAAAAAGCTCGCGAACAGAAAACTATTAATAAATACATTTTGTTTTATAGACATACAACTCCTTTTTTATATTTGATTTTTATCTCTTGAGAAATATAGCATAGGTTCTTTTTTTTTCTATATGATAATGAAAAATCAAACTCTTTATTTTTAAAAAATTATTTTGTAGTTTTGGTTGGTAATTTTAAAAGATATATAAAAAGGGAAAAAAAAGAATGAAGATATATAAAAATATTTTATGTTTAAGTTTGCTATTTTTATCTCAATCTTTTATGCAAGCTCAACAAGAATCAACAGATACTCTGTTGCTTGAATCATCAAATAGTCTTAACGCTTTAATAGCTCATGCTCAAGAAAATGGGACACTCTCACAGCAAGAACAAAAGCATTACGTGAAGTGGTATGTGCAATTTAACAAAGCTATTAACACTCTTAAAAATGAAGGTGAGGATGTTTTACAACTTGAACAAGTATATTTAGATCGATATCAAGATTGGGCTGTTGAATTAGTAACCAATAGTGATTTGTTTTTAGAACTTTTTGAACCAGGTGATGATGGAACTGAGCAAAATGTTCAGGAAGCATTATCTCCAGAAGAAGAAGCATACGATAAACTGCGAGTTGAAAAGATGCAAGAGATTTATACCAATGTTGAAAATAACGCTTTAAAAGCTCAACAAGCATTTTCTACGCAAGTTAAACTACAATTAAATAATTTAGGATCATTTTCAACTAAACATGTTCAAGATTTTACAGCGTATTTATCGTCTTCTTTGCAAAGTTTTATTGGTTCAATGCGCGTT
>DATIJN010000129.1:0-11918 GCA_035478615.1 Saccharimonadales bacterium (SeqCode) | reverse complement strand
TTGTGGTCGCATACTCATAGGAATGAAATCAGTGTCTGCAAATGGAGATGCGTCGTTATTTCGATACAATTGTTTACAGATGTAAGGAGTCAATGATGAAGTATTCCAGGTATCCATAACATCTTTTTCAGGTCGAATATTGGTTCCCTTACATTTGGTGCATGGTTTGCCGTAGGGAGTTTCTTGTGGATCAATGGGCAAATCTTGTATGTCAGCAAGCAAGATTTCGTTACAATCATTGCAATACCATACGGGAAAAGGAATTCCAAACACACGTTGACGAGATATACACCAATCCCATGAAAGATGTTTTACCCAATCAACAAAACGAGATTTCATATGTTTTGGGTACCAGTTGATTGAGTCTGCTGACTTTAAAAATTCTTGTGCATTTTCAACAACTTTAATAAACCATTGTGGTAAAATTGCATATTCAATAGCATTTTTACATCGTTCATGAACGTTTACAGTATTTTCAATTTGTTTTTGATGAAGCAAAAGATTTTGCTCTTTGAGTAATTCAATAATTTTTTTGCGGGCATCTGGAATTGAAAGTCCTGCAAGTTGGGGAATCGTTGGTACAAATTTTCCATTCAAGTCGATTGATGGGCGATATGGCAACTTATGTTTTTTATACCATTCAATATCAGTTTTATCACCAAATGTACAAACCATAACGAGTCCGGTTCCTTTATCAGGAAGTACAGCTTCATCTGCTAAAATGGGTACTTCATGTCCAAAAATAGGAACAATTGCTTTGGTGCCAGCTAATTTTTTATACCGGTCATCTTGTGGATGGAATAAAATTGCAACGCATGATGGTAAGAGTTCAGGACGAGTTGTTGCAATGATAAGAGGTTGCCCATCAGTTGATTGAAACTGAATATCGTTAAATGTTGTTGTTTGTTGTAGGTCATCAAGTTCTGCTTGAGCAACGGTTGTACGACAACAGGTACAGTACAAAGCTGGTTCATTTTTAATGTAGGCAAAATTTTTGTGAACTAACTGAATGAAAGATTCTTGTGCAATTTTTTGTACATCTTTTGAAATGGTGGAATAGGTATGCTGCAGTTCTGCAGAAAGCCCTATGGATCGCCATAGAGCAACAAATTTGACTTTCATTTCCTCAGTTGTTGAAAGGCATAACTGTATAAATTTTTCTCGACCGATTTTTGAAGCATTGGTGTTATGTTTTTTTTCAACAAAGCGTTCTGTTGCAAGTCCGTTACAATCAAATCCGAAAGGATAAAAGACATTGTGACCAGTCATGCGTTTATAACGAGCAATGATATCAGTTTGGGTATATGAAAAAATATGGCCAATATGCAAAGATCCTGATACTGTTGGAGGTGGCGTATCGATAGTAAAAGTCTTAAAAGCAGGATTTTGTTGCCGATAGGTTTGATTTGCTTGCCAAAGCTGTCTGATTTGTTCGTCGCATTGCTGATGATTGTAACGTTGTTCCATGGGTATTCTTTTTTGAATTTAATTTAAATATCTAGATATATTATTTTAAAGGTACTTTAATTTAAAGGAGCAGTCAAAAATTAGACATTTAATTACTTTCTCTCTTTTGCTATCTTGTTATATAAGAAAGAATTATTTTAAATAAAGGGATTTACCGTGAGACTGGAATTAATTCAAGGCATACAAATTATTATCATTGCTTTTTTATCCTATGTTCCAACAGTAACTATAAGTGGTTGGTTTGAAGCATGGGCTGCAAAAAAATGCGGTGATGATCTTCCTGAACAATTTGGCTTTTTGACTTTAGACCCCATGGCGCATTTTAATATAGTGGGTTTTGGATTTTTATTGATTGGTAAATTATTTGCAGATTACTTACCAATGTTTAAAGATATTCCAGGTTGGGGCCGTTATATACCGCTCAGTCCATCAGAACATAATAGCAAAGCAAAAGTATTTTTTCAGTTTACTGCTCGAGCGATAGCTCATTTTGTCTTACTTTTAACAGCATTTTTTACCATTGTTTTTTTATTTAAAGGTTCTAGTCTTGCTACTTTTAGTTCAGTTTTGCAACCAGGCTCATCATTTCTCGATTCACTGCTAGCAGTATTAATTTTTTTCTATCGCCAAAATTTTATCTTGTGCGTTATCTATTTTGTCATTGGTATTTTTCGCTCGATACTCTTTTTTTATTTTCCAAGTTTTCATCTATTTTCTACGGAAAATGTGCTTTGGGCGGTTTTTATTTTAATTGTTTCAGTTCTTATTGGATCAATCATCGTAGAATTTATACTTGATGGCATTATAACTGGTTTATCATATCTTTTTGTTGCACGGTAAAGGTTTGAGTAATGAAAGATTCAACAAAAAAAGTTCTTCAAGCGCTGACTTCTAGCACTGTTCAATGTATTCCTCTGGAGGAATTAGTAAAAAAGCTTGAAAAAAATAAAAAATTAAAAATTAAATTTGGTATGGATCCTACTGCACCTGATATTCATTTAGGTCATGCAGTTGTTTTAAGTAAAATGAGACAGTTTCAAGATTTAGGTCATGATGTTATCCTTTTAATCGGTGATTATACAGCACGCATTGGCGACCCAACAGGAAAATCCAAAACTCGTCCGCCACTGACTGAGCAGCAAATTAAAGAAAATGCCAAGACATATTTGCAACAAGTCGGCAAAATATTAGATCTTTCAAAACTGCAGGTTTGTTATAATTCGCAATGGTTGCAAAAATTAACATTCATGGATGTTATAAAAATGGCAAGTAAATTCACGCTGGCGCGAATGATTGAGCGTGAAGATTTTGCAAATCGATTAAAAAATAATATTCCTATAGCAATGCATGAACTTTTGTATCCTATGATGCAAGCATATGATTCAGTTGAACTGCAAGCTGATGTTGAGCTTGGAGGAACAGATCAAACATTTAATTTACTCTGTGGACGATTTTTACAAGAACAGTATGAACAAGAACCACAAGTGATTATAACCATGCCAATTCTTGAAGGTCTTGATGGTGTTGAGAAAATGTCAAAATCGTTAGGAAATGCCGTAGGTTTATTTGATAACCCAGCAGATGCTTATGGTAAATTAATGTCAGTTCCTGACAGTATTGTATATAAATATTTAACATTGTTGCTTTTATACACGTCATCGCACATTGAACAACTTAAAAAAGATATAGCCTCAGGCTCGTTGCATCCTATGAATCTTAAAAAACAAATGGCTCATGAAATTGTGTCTAAATTTTGGTCTGCGGCTGATGCTGACAAGGGTCAGCAACAATTTGAAGCCCTATTTCAGAAAAAAGATTTTTCACAAGCACAACATACAACGCTACCGATTGCAACAATGAACCAAAGTACATGGATAGTAACCATACTTCAAGATCTTGGTGCTGTGCAGAGTTCTTCTGAAGCAAAACGGCTCATTGAGTCCGGAGCTGTGTTAGTTGATGGAAAAGTAATTAAAGACTTTAAAGCACATATTGTTCCAGTTTCTGAAATGATTATCAAAGCAGGAAAACATAAAATTTATAAAATTTCATAAATGCATTTTATAAAAAAGACAAAAAAGAGAGGAAGATTTTTATCTTCCTCTCTTTGTAAGCACTAAAGCTTGTAAGCTTTTTTACTTATTCAAATTACAAACATTTTATGCCAATGCATCCATTGCATCATTGTATGCTTGTGAACTTGTGTTAGGTGTTAAACCACTTGCATCTATAATTGCGTCAGCCTTTTCTCGAGCAGCAGCTGCTATATCAACAATTTGCTGTTGTGTAGGATTAGCATAAACTTGTTGTAAAGCTGCAACTGAGTTAACTGTTGCTGGAGCAACGTTAGTAGGTGGATGATAAGTAGGAACTGTTCTTGTGTCACTAGGTGGAGTAACAACTCTTGTTGGAGGAAGCTGTTGACGCTGTTGGCTAGGAACATTTACTGAAGAAGGCTGAGTTGCTGGTTTAGTTGCATATTTTCTGAAAGATGGTCTTTGTGATCCATCAACAGATGCCACCGTTAAAATTGCAATGCTGAAAAATAATTGTTTTTTCATATAAATTCCTTTTTAATGCATTGCTTAATTAAAACGCCATTTCAAATTTACCCCAGACCATCCACTGTGTTAATGCACGGTTGTCTGAGCCGAATTCATATGATCCACCAAGTGAAATCACTGGCATATAATCGCAATCCCATGCATAACCAAGTGCTGCATAAGGAGTTTGTGTTAATGTTGCAGGTGAAGCAGCTGAATCAAGATTGATTCTTTCTTCAGTAATTGCAAAATCATCATAGTTTGTATCAGCAAGAAGATTGTTTCCAATAGTTACTAATGCAGCAGGTGCTGTATCAGAACCAGGACAATTTACTCTGCATAGATTATCAACTACATTGTAAGACATTGTTTGAGCATCATTGTAGATAGTTCTTGCATTATTTAATCCAACGCCACCAACATAGCTTGGTTCTGCAAATGCAGGAAGATCAGTCCAAGGGCAATTTAATCGAACACATTCTTTTTGTTTTGCAAAAGTATTCCAACCGAGTTCAGCTCTGAAGTGTTCGCCACGGATGTAAAGAGCTTGGTTAATGCGACCTTGGAATCTTGGTTTTACTACCATATCTTGGGTAAACACATTAATACCAGGTGTATAACCTCTTTGTGCAAGACCGCATGCTGTGCAATCTGTATTTGTAGTAGCCGCGATTGGAGCATTTGCAGCAGCTACAGCAGCTGTATAATCAGCTTTGTTTGCCCAAACCATCATATAACGTGACCATTCATTGTCATAAAGATCGAATGAACGTTTTTGTGTGTTTTTAAATAAGTAACGACAGTTTGTGTCAATACGATATGATGTTTGATAACATTCTTCATCTCTTAGAAGAACTTCTGTTGTAGAACCAAACATGATACCAGCATGGAAACCGTTACCAACTACAGCAGGAGCTACGAAACGAGGACAAACTCTGTTTCCTGTAGGAATTACAACACCAATATATCCATTTGTTGATGCACAGTCACCACACCACCATTGATATCCGAAAGCAAGTTCGATATCAGCTAAACGTGTAACTTCTTGAGCACATCCCATTTTACCATATAACCAAGCATCTTGCATGAATGCTTCAGTTGCATTTGCAGGAGCAAATAAATCGCCAGTTCCAGGGAAGTTTGAAGTGCTTGCATAAGCAAGTGCAATAGAGCTAACTGGTGTTACAGCAGCTGTAGCGTTTGGATCATATACAAAAGGATTTAGACCAAGAGCTGCAGCACAAGTTGTTGCGAGTGGTGCTACAGGTGTTGCAGGAGAACAAGCAGTATTAAAACCTCCATCATTTAGACCAACAGGATTTGGTGTGCCAAAAGTAGTAAGATCGTCTTTTACTACAAGAACATCTTCATTTAAGCTAATTTTTGAACGTACATGTTCTACAGCAGTTGTTAAAGTACCAAAAAATCCTTTTTTATCATCTGAGAAGTGATAGCGAAGTCCGAAACCAGCACCAACATGTGACCATTTTTGACATGGATTAATTGTGCTTTTGAATTTTGGATCTGTGATTAAACCTGAACCAACACAAGCGCCAGCTGCAGATGCTGCTTGTGGTTCAAATAATGCTGCAAATGTGATACCAAAGTTCCAAGGACGAACGATTCCTGTTGCAGCAGTGTTTGTATCAAATTGATACGTTACAGGATCAACATAGATAAATGCTGGACAGAGAGCTGTACAATCAGCAGCAGCCGCACCGCAGTTTAATGATACATCACCAGTTTCAACACCAGGTCGAGTGATTGCACAAGGTACAGTTCCGCCTCCTGTAACTGAAACTTCAAATGCTTGAGCTGCAGACTCAGCAGCGTTAGCAGCAAATGTGTATGGTTTTGCAATGCTACCATCAAAGGTCAATGATCTATGACCATTTGGTAAGAAGAAAGCAGCTGCATCACGATTTCTAGTATTTCTACCACCATATACTGCAACTTGGAATGCACCATGAAGATCTTCATTGTTTAAATTGTATAATACATCAGAGCTATACAATGAAACCATTTCAGGTGTACCACCTTGCCAGTGTGGAATTACATCTCTAAATGTTTTACCATGTTCTAAATCACATCTGTCATCACAGTCATTGCAGCTTACATTGCAGCTATTGCAACTGTTACAGCTATTGCAACTATTGCAGCTATCACAGCTATTACAGCTATTGCAGCTTACATTACAGCTATTGCAACTTGGAGCACAACAGCTATCAGCTTGAGAAACATTTGAGCCAGCTAAAAGCATGGCTAATAAGGTAAGCAAGAAAACTTGTTTTTTCATAGTCTCCTCAATCTTTTTTAATTTTAGGATACATTACGATACTATCTTTTTTAGGCCGAGTTTTTTTGCACTCCTCCTTTCATAGTTTATTCAAGAATTTTTAAATTCAGTCATAATTCTTTTTCAAATTTTTCATTTCTTCAGAAGTTCTAACAATTTTTTTTAGAGTAAGTCAACTTTTTCATACATAATTTCTTTCAGGAGAGTTTTAAGGTATACTGATTTAATCAAAGTTTTGTTTTTGTAAAAGGAAAAATAATGTTTTTAAAAGTTAAAGGAGTTGCTGATAATTTTTTTGAAATGACTTTTTGGTTAGGTGTTAGAAAAAAAATTGAAGCACATTTGAAGCGTTATAATTTTGCTGAAATTGATATTCCTATTTTGGAGTATGTATCATTATTTCAAAGAGGCCTTGGATATCAAACTGATGTAGTGAGTAAACAAATGTTTATCATACAATCAAAAGGCACCCATCACGATGATGAACAAATATGCTTACGTCCAGAAGGCACTGCTGGAACTATGAGAGCATTTTTAGAGCATCAGTCAGAAATTACAATACCATGTAAAGTTTTTTCATATGGGTCAATGTTTCGGTATGAGCGTCCTCAAAAAGGAAGACTTCGCCAGTTTCATCAAATAAATATTGAGATGATTGGTGGTAGCAGTATCTTGTATGATGCACATTTTATTAAAATGCTACAAACCTTGTTTGCTGAAGTTCTTCAGGTTGAATCATTTGTTTTGAAAATTAATTTTTTAGGACAACTGCAAGATCGTAAAGAATTTAGTAAAGCATTAGTTGCTTTTTTAACACCATATCATGCATCTTTATGCAATGATTGCCAAATGAGACTTGTATCAAATCCACTGCGTGTGCTTGATTGCAAATCACAAGAGTGCCAAAAAATATTTGTACAAGCTCCTAAGTTATCTCATTTCTTTTCACAGGAAACTCAAGATGAATGGCAATTATTGCAAGATATTTTACATGAACTTTCTGTAACGTATGTAATAGATCCGCATTTAGTTCGAGGACTAGATTATTACAATAAAACAGTTTTTGAATTTGTTTCAGTTAATTTGGGCGCACAAAGTGCATTTTGTGCTGGTGGTCGGTATGATGGACTCGCACAACAGCTTGGAAGTAAAATTGAAATTCCTGCTTTTGGATGCGCGATTGGTATGGAACGACTTTTAATGATTCTGGAACCTTTAAAGGATCGTTTATCAGAAAAACAATCATCATTAACATGTATCATTCCTTTAACACCGCAACAAAACAAATTAGCTTTGCATATGGCAGATTTTTTGCAAGCGCAGGGAAAAACAGTTGATGTACTCCTTGATGATCAAAAAACTCAAAATAAAATGAAAAAAGCTAACCAATTGAAAGCTCAGTTTGTCTTAATATTGGGTGAAGATGAACAAAAAAATAATACCGTTACGGTGAAAAATATGATTACTGGTGCGCAAGAAGTAGTTTTGCAAAGTGAAGTGCATACAAAACTATTATAAGAAAATACGCTATAATTGAATCAAGGGAAGTATGTATAAAACTTCCCTTTTTTAAATACAAAGTACTTTTATAAGTTCTTGTCTGAAAAAGAAATAGAAAAATGTAACGATGATTACAGCATCAAATCGATCAAGAAATCCACCATGACCTGGTAAAATATCTCCAGAATCTTTTATACCTGCTTGTCGTTTTAAAAACGATTCAAAGATGTCGCCGACAAAAGCTAAAAGACAAGAAATGAATACGAGTAGCAAACCAAATAATTTTGAAGTAGTGATATTCAGGCTGTATGCTGCAATATAAAATGCAACGAGTGCGCCACAAAATCCTCCAATACAACCTTCTACAGTTTTGCCCGGGCTTATGTGCGGTACTATTTTATGAGCACCAAGCAATTTTCCAGTAACATATGCAGTTGCGTCAAAGGCAAATACGATAACAAAAATAAAATAAACTAAATTGCGATAACATGGGTCATTGTTCATGTATATGAGTAACATAAAGGGTAGTATAGGATACCAGGGCATAATGAACCAAAACCACAGGCCTTGCAAATTGAAAAAATTTTTCCATTCCAAAATAAGAATAATGTTTAAAATACATAAAAGTAATATTGAAAATGCTATAGGAGGAAAATAAAAAAATACTGTCCAGAAAACAGTAGCAATAATACTTGCCGTTATAAATCGTTTTGTTGCTTCATTATAAATAATCATACAAAATCCTTTTTAAACCTAGATCAAGCCAAAAAAGCAGTATTGCTTTTTTAAAAAAATGATTCAATGGTTAATATTCACCTTGGCAAAAAGCATTAGGGATATAGGTAAGCATAGATTCTTTATTGTCAACGATGTGTAACAAGGCTACATCAAATCGGCACATCTTTTCATATATATTATGTTGTCCCATGTATGATTGGGCAACTTTAATAATTTTTTGTTGTTTTGATGGTCGTATTAATTCATGCATAGAAATTTGTGAATTTTTGCGAGCTTTGACTTCTACAAAAATTATCAAATCTTTTTTTTGAGCAATAATATCAATTTCACCAAAAAATTTTTTATAATTTTGTTCTAAGATAGTAAAACCTTGGTCGCTTAAATGTCGTGCTACCAAAAGTTCGCTTTGATATCCAAATGTATTAATCACTATTATGCCAAAAAGAAAGAAGTAATTTTACGCAAGGTTGATTTTTTTTCTGTTTCATCTTGTTGAGATGGATTTTTTTTAGGAAGAGCATCTTTTAAGTCAAATTTGACTAAAAAGGGACGGGTAGCTGGATTTTTGGTGAACTGCAACATTTCTTTCAGATAGATTTCATACTCTTTGATATGCTCAATATCTTGAAAATTTTTTTCAATATACTCAAGTCGTTTTTCGGCACTTTGATATTTTTGTTGTTTAATATAATGTTCAAAAACATATACTTCGTGATTAAAAAGTCTTTCTCTGCATGTTGTATATATAGTTTTAACTTCATCGATCAGTTTTTGATCGGTAGCTTTTAAAAGGAAAAGAGAAATTAAAGATACTGTTCTGTTTGTTTGTGTTTGATCACGATCAGCAGAAAGACCTTGATAAAATGAACACAAAATTGCTTTATATTGGCAATATGGGGCTTCTTTGCTACCCGGATACGATGTAAAAAAATCTTCATAAAATGCTTCAGCTTTTTCATAACCTTCTTCTTGAAAACAGAAATCAGCTAAGCCAAGTTTATATTCTTTAATAGCATTTTGATCTGTTGATACTTTGAATAAATAAGCATATGCTTTGTGCACTAATTCAGAATCTTTAACAATTTTTGCATATTCAAGAACTTTTACGAGTTCTTGCTCGTTCATGTTTTTGATTAATTTTCCTGGACATGGATATGCAGGTTTGGTTGAAACAAAAAGGGAACCAAATAATGGATTATATTTTGTATAATTGATCAATGGAGTAAGCGAAAAGAATATGCATAGAAATAAAAAACGAATAAGCATAACTAAAAATTCCTTTTTGCAAAATGGGCAAATAGCAAAAATGTATTATATTGAATTATAAAACATCATTGTTTTAATGTAACAGATGTACCATTTCTTTTCAAGCAATGGCATTTGCCATAATATATGGTTTAAAAAATAGCATCTTTATAAAAAGTTATGTTATATGATAAGGTACAAGGAATAGTTGTTTTTTGGCATGAGTGGATCAGTTGTTGAATGATTATGGATTGATGAGGTAATGCTATGAGTCAAGGTTTTGTGCAAGCTCTTATAAACATGGGAGTTTTAAAAGCTGAAATGGTGGAGAGCTATAAGCAAGAAGCTCGCAATGCAGGTTTATCTTTAGTTACCTATCTCTTAAATAAAAAAATAGTAACACAACAAGATATAGCTAAAGCGTATAGTCAAGATCTATCTATTCCATACATTGAACAAATTACTGAAACAATGGCGGATGCAGCACTGCTTGGAAAAATTCAATTTCATTTTTTACGTCAAAACAATATTATTCCAGTTATTATTGATGAAAAAATAGTAATCGTTTCTGCTGATCCCTACAAAGTACAACCAATAGATGAATTGATGTTGCTACTAGGCAGACAAGTCTCTCAAGCTGTAGCTCCAGCATCTGTGGTGAGTGATGCAATTAATCGATATTACCCAATTGAAGGCACCAAGCAAATGATGGAAGAGCTTGAAGAGGATTCAAAGCTCATTGAAGGTGAACTTGATTTAGGTTCTATTGAAGAACAAGATGTGCTCAGCATGGCGAGTAAAACGCCTGTTGTAAAATTGGTAAATCATATTTTATTTCAAGCTGTTAAACGTGAAGCTTCTGATATTCATATTGAACCATACGAAAAAGAAGTGCGTGTGCGATATCGTATAGATGGTGTGATGTTTCCTGCATTAAATCCGCCAAAACGAATTCAAAGTGCTTTAATTTCACGTATTAAAATTATGGCAAACCTTAATATTGCGGAAAAACGTAAACCTCAAGATGGTCGGATTGAAATTAAAGCTGCAGGAAAAGAGATTGATATTCGTGTATCTATTTTACCTGTCGTATATGGTGAACGTGTAGTAATGCGTCTTTTAGATAAATCAAAAACATTTGTAAAATTGGAAACTCTTGGTTTTTCTGCTCGTGATTTTGCAGTACTTGAACATGCTATTTCGCAACCAAATGGAATTGTATTAGTTTCTGGTCCGACAGGTTCAGGTAAAACTACTACCTTGTATTCGATTTTATCACGGGTGAATTCCTCTGAAGTTAATTTAGTCACGGTTGAAGATCCTGTTGAATATCAAATTACTGGTATTAATCAAGTGCAGGTAAATGAAAAAATAGGATTAACGTTTGCTGCTGCATTGCGTTCTATTTTGCGTCAAGATCCTGATATTATCATGATTGGTGAAGCACGAGATGCTGAAACTATTCAAATTGCAATTCAAGCTTCTTTAACAGGACATTTAGTTTTTAGTACAATTCACACCAATAATGCTCCTGCAACTATTACACGTTTAATTGATATGGGCATTGAACCATTTTTAATTGCATCATCGGTTACTGCAATTTTGGCACAACGATTGGTTAGAAAATTGTGTGAACATTGTAAAAGAAAATATGATCCACCAGCAAATTTATTACATGCTCTTGGCATTACTCCGCAGCAAGCAAAACAAATTACTTTTTATCAAGCTGTTGGTTGTTCTCGTTGCATGAATTCTGGTTATGCAGGGCGACTACCTATTTTTGAAATCATGCAAATGACTCCTGGAGTTGCACAGCTTGTTGTGCAACGTGCTGATGCTTTAAAAATTAAAGAGCAAGCAATTAAAGATGGTATGACGTTACTGCTGCAAGATGGTATTTCAAAAATTGAAGCTGGTGTTACAACGATTGAAGAAGTTCTTTCTGTTGCATCAGCAGATTTTGAGCCGGGTGAGTAATCCTTATTATTTTTGCCATACCTTTTGATATGTTTGGTATACTATCAAAAATTGACGATTTATTAATCGTCGTTCCCGATCGGGAATCCAGGTAATAAAATTTCCTTAATTTTTAATACCTTTTTAAGAAAATGAATACCAAATATTCCGGC
>DATIJN010000128.1:0-4515 GCA_035478615.1 Saccharimonadales bacterium (SeqCode) | reverse complement strand
CTGCCTGAGCCATTGTTGTCAACAGTGAATTTGGCAATACTTCCTGTTGAGGCGCTAATAAGATCGCCTGTACCATTTTGCTTGATTACAAGGGCTGATTGAGCACTTGATGAAGCTAGTATAGCGAAGTTGTCATCAACTTCAACCGCTCCCAAGGCTGAATCGATATTGCCATTGTTTGATGTATTTTGTAGTGGTTTCTGTAAATCAATAATTCCTGTTCCATCAGGCACGATTTGAACGTTGCCATTGGAGCCCTCATTTGTATTGAGGCTAAGCTGCTGACCTGTGAGCTTGAATTCTCCGCCTGTAACTTGAAAAACAGGCGATGCACTACCTCCTATAGTCAGATTTCCCGAAGAGTCCAGTGCCAGTATAACGTTACTCGTTTCTGCATTATTTCCCGTAATTGGTTCAAGACCCTGTAATGTTTCCGAATTCTTACTCAATCCAATATTTGCCAGTTCTTGACGCGGAATTAGTTCTGGATCAGATCCTATTCCGATACCTAAATATAGATTGGGATTGTTGCTGAAAATATCTTGTTCTATTTTGTTGATTTTGCCCAGAGTTGTTGAGAAGTTGCCTGCGCTGTCAGGCTTGACTGTTTGTGTTTCGTGCCAGAGAAGGGCTGAGCCGGAAGCAGTCTGACTGTTATATATTCCAAATTTTATGATGCTTTCCCGTGTCACAGGGGCGTCTCCTGCGTCATGAAGACTCCCGCTAAAGGAAATGACGCGTCCTGGGGATACATTGCTTCCCAGGACAGTTTTCAAAGGCACTGGAGCAGTTAGTCTTTGGTAGATTTTAAATCCGGCAAAAGTTGCAAATACCAAAAGAATAGCAAAATGCAGATAATGGCTAAAAGCGTAGGAGTGGTATTTTTTATACCATCGGGGTCGAGTGTGTTTTAGCTTAAAAATTATTTTTTTCCGGAATGGCAGGGAATCAATCGAGATCTTAAATGGGGCATAAACTGATTTGGGAATTGATTTTATTTTGATTGCCTCAGATGAATTTGAGGTCGTAATTAATCGATCTAAGGCTAATTTTTTTGTAACAATTGATTCAGCAGGTTCATTCTGTAATGATTTAAGAATTTTCGGAAGAGGTGTAAAGATCTCTTTTCCGGTTGCTTTCCAAAGATTATACTTTATACCCTCAATTGTTTTTATAACGGACAAAACCACAAATGCGTCAAATGCAATGTTGAGCGCAGTTTTAATTTTTTGGATAAATCTAATCGGGCCAAATCCGGAATAGCTTTTGGAATCAGAAGAGGTATAGGCAGGAGGAGGGGTTAAGTTTTGCAGCTCCGTTAGCTTTCTTATATCATTTGGCTCTGTCTGATTTGTTTCTTGCGGGGAGGATGTTAGCTCGAGGTTGACGATTTTAGGCGTGTGTCTCAGAAGGCCTTTTGAATTTGCCCATGATAGATATTTTCTAAGTGAAGAAAGTTTTCTATTTACAGACAATGGAGACATATTGGCTTCATTGAGAAGGCGGTTCTTGTACTCCTCAATCATGAATGAATTTATTTTGGCAAACAGATCTATTTGATTGCTAGCTTTAGGTTCAGCAGCATGTGCATTTTGTTCCTGTGCTGTGCTTAAGAGCTCTCCGGTTACTCGAGAAGCCCAATTTAGAAACTGGCGTATATCCAGAATATAATTTTTGATGGTAATTGGGTTGGCATTTGAGTTATAAAGATAATTTCCAAATTCCTTAAGCTGCATTGGGTCTGATTTGAGTTCATTTTCCTGAATATTTTCAAGCGGATTGAAAGGAAGCATGCCCTCTGACACTAGATATGTAAAAAATTTCTTCAAAGATGATTGATATCTCTTGGCTGATCTGGGGGAAGTAATCTTGATAGGTTCGAGATAGTTCTGAATTAGATCCAGGTGGAAAGCAGGTGGTGGAAAGGGACGCTGATATGTGGATTCATACCATGAAGCAAACTTGTTAATATCTGCAAGATAATTTTTCACAGTTATTTTACTTGCAGGAACTCTAGCTGATAATAATGAGTTTTTAAATTGATTTAATGGTTCCATATGTTAGCTTCAAGATTATACGAATTATACAGATTATTGATGTTATTCTTATAAATATAACTATAGAATAGAAAAGTATCAGCTATCTTGTCAAGGGGTAAAAATAATTAAAAATGATGCACTTTGAATATAATAGATACATATAATTTATTTCATGAAAAGAAAAAAAGTATTGTGAAAAAATAGTCGAATAATATTTAAGGCTGTGAAATGATCATTTTCATATATTTTTTGCAGAGTTGGGTTTTTAAATCAAGTAATCATAATTGATTTTATAAACAAATCTTTAGCTTCATAAATTGAACTTTGAAAAATATGGTTTTGTGAAAATAAAGAATATACATTTCTACAGATGTGAAAATTTTTAATTTTAGCACATTTTAATATAAGCTTTTTCGCACTCTAAATTTATATGTAATTATATTATTTTTTTTCTATTTTAATTAGCTTCAATCAAGCATGAAAAGGTTTTAGTTATCAGAATGTCTTTATTAGTGCCAGCTTATTAATTTTTTAATTTGGATTTTAATATCAATCCTTTTTACTTATATAGCTATTTATTTAAACAGACGACACAATTGTTTAAAAGAGCTACCAACAAGCACGCAAAAGATTAATTATGTTTATAGTTATTAACTATACTATATATAGTAAGTTTCTTGAGTTTTTTCTGTGAATTTACTCATAGTCAAGTTAGAGTGTTGAACTTTTATTGATCTTTTATTTTTACTAATAACTTGGTACGTGAATGAGTTCAGTTATTTTAAATACGATTATATTTTAAAAAACAAAAAATGCTTAGCGGTAAGGGAATTCTCTGTTGAATTCTTGAAAAGAAATAGCTTTTTTGATTTTTTTGGAAATTTTTAGTATCCGGATAACAATATTGTAAAATTTAAACTTTTTAAATATAGTAAAATTCAAATATTATTGATGAAATTATTTATTGGCAGAGTTTATTATTAAGCGCTAGAATATCTAAGGATTGATATGTTAGCCTAATCTTTATATTTAATTCAGAATATGAAAGAGAATCCGGTGAATTGAATTGATTACATTGTCATTTTAAAGACTAATTTCAGAAACAATATTGTTTCACAGTTTCTTTTATATGAAGAAATCTGGAGAAATTTATACAGTATAAGGTGGTTTAAACTCTGATTATTAAATAGAAAAGTCTTTTATAATATAATTATAGGAGATAGTTTAGTAAAAATTATATCTAGAGTTTACATATTATATAACATTATAGCCTTAAGAAAAACGGTTGTTATTGTATGAAATTTGCTTTACAAGACAAGATTGGTGTGGCTAATTGTAAAAATAAAAGCGACATGCCTTTTGAGCACGTTATTTTACAGATAAAGAAATTGTCAGGTTATGATCTGCATGGAGTAAGTATGTCTTTTCAATGTTTATAAGCAAGCTCTGGAGCGTCAGGTGAGTAGATTTGAACTATTCTGCCATTTTCCGCTTTACTCGTCTGTAGATTATGCTTAGTAAGACCACTGCAATTATAAATTCAATAGCTGCATTGAAAGGAAATGCTGTGAAATTGATTGTCTCAGTCACAGCTGGTTCCTTGTCTGATGCCTGTATCGTCAAGCGGGCTTTATAGAAGCCAAGCAAAAATTTCTCCGGCCAGACAACTTTTGAATCCCGGATCTTGCTTGTAATAAGCCTATCTGCAGGTTGAGGTGTGGATAGTGATTGATTGCTCAGATAACGACTGGAATCCCCAAGAATGTTTTCAGAGGGTAAGTCAACTTTACCGATAGTTTGTCCGAACATATTGGTAATAATAATTGTTCCCTTCGGCTTGAGGTAATTTGATCCAGTGTTTTGTATTTTGATATTAAAACCAAGTGGCCCTTTTTGGATAAAAGTTGGAACGGAAAATTCTTCAATAGAGATTGAATTAGCCGTTGAAGGTCCAATTGACAATAATACATTTGTTGCAACACCGGTATTTATAGTTGAAATACTGCTTTGGACTGATTTGTCAGGCGTGTTTTGCAGTTGGTATGACTTTGATTTTGTTATAAATATAATAGAAAGATAATAATCTCTATTTAAATCGCTATTGCTGAGTAATATTTTCAGGCTTAAGTCAGCTTTTTGTTTTGGCCCAAGGCTGAGTTCTGTAATCTCACTGTTGTCTTTTATAACTTTTACTCTGTCAAGAATATGGTTTGGATTGTCATTTTGGTCCAAATACTCAACTTTACCATCTTCACTACCTCCTGCTTTGAATAATTTGATTTGTATGCTGAGATCTGTCGGATCATCCGATAAATTTTCAACAAATAGTTTGCTTTTAATTTCAGAAGGAGTTTTGGTTTTTATTTCTGTTAAAGATGGATAAACGCTCAGTTTTGTGCCTGAAGCAACCGCCATACCAGTATTTAGTATCAAGTATATGGTATATGGTATTACGAATATGGCTATTATGTTTGTT
>DATIJN010000127.1:0-5861 GCA_035478615.1 Saccharimonadales bacterium (SeqCode) | reverse complement strand
GATGATTTACAAAAAGTTATTAATTCCCTTGAAAAGATTAAGGTTTAAAATACGTTGATTCATTGTTGTCATGAAAAATATCAGAAATTTTTTTATGTATACAATTAAATTGGGGATGACCACAAGTTACAGATATGCAAGGGCATGCAGTATCTGATACACAATCACCAGATTGCAAAACTAATGTATTATCTATTCTGTCATTTCCGTTTACCATGAGAAGAGACATATTGTTTTTCTGATCGCAGCGAAGTGAACGTACTCTATATTTGTAATTCTTCCAAATATCTTTAGACGTTAATTCAATAATTTTATTATTATATTTCTGATGAAACACTTTCATCGCAATACCTGAACCATATAATTCATCAAGAATTGCTGGAGATGATGGTCCATATGCAAGAGCATGACTTAATAATACATAAACAGGAATTCCACATTGGTTCAATTCCTGCAATCTTATACTTACTATAGAATCATCAAGTTGATGTGTTAGAAAAAAAACATTCTCAATTTTTGAAACTTTTTGTGTTGCCTGAGAAATTTGCTTTAAGAATTCCAGCTGCTGAGCATTACGTTGCATAAGTGCTTTCATACATGGACGCAGCATTGCTTGCGAAGTCATAACAAAAGTAAAAGATAGTATCATTGTTTTCATCAGAACAGTTTTCATCAAAATTTCCTTTAAAATTTAAATATTTTCAAGCAAGAATATTTTTTTTACGTCTCTTTACAAAATTGTTAATAAATCTATGTCTGTTCTATTGCACACAACACTGTTGACGTAGCGCAAGATAATGCTGCTGGCGCAGTAGTAGAAATATTTTTTGTAATAGTTTCTTCTGATGGTGCATTTGTTTGCAACTCAGCAATGCCACGTCCAGGACTTATTCGATGTACTAATTGCAGAAAACATTCTTGATATTGTGCAATAACGAAAGGATCATCAATCACGATAGCATTTTCATCATGCATAAAAGAGGCTGATGCTGTACAATTAAAAGAACCTGTCCACAATAATCCTTTTTGCACTTTTTCATTAAGGCCAAAAATAAAAAATTTGTGATGCATAATAGGTGTTGACATTGCTTTTGTACTCCCTGAAGAAGTATGTACAAATACCGTAACTCCATTTTTTTGTAAAAAGGTTCCTTTACCGTATTGTTCTCCCATAGAAATTTGATCAAGCACGAGCCTTATTTTTACACCACGAACATATGCATCAACTAAAGCTTGAGCCATCGTTTTATCAGTAAACATATACATTGCTGCATCAATTGATTTTCGTTCTTCTTTAATCAATTTAATAAGTTGAGATTTAATATCATCGCGAGGCGTAAAAAATACTTGATTGGGAGCTTGAATGTAACAGGCACATAAAAATAAACTAACGATCATCCATTTTTTTAAACTCACACTGTTTCCTTATTTCTTTTTTTTAAAATCCTTTAATTCTGCTAAAGCTTTTTGATGTTTTTTCCGTTCATAAGCCAATGCTTTTGAAATTTTTTTTCTTTCATCAATTTCATATAATTTTAATCTTTTTATATCTGTTGCAGTCTGCATAAAATCTATTGCATAATAGCTTGCAATAGCTCTACTATAAAGCAAAACACCAGTTTCACAATTTCTATGATAAGCAGCATCTGTCCAATTCATAGATGATACCCATACTTTTTTACCATCAACAATCATATATTTGTTATGATTAATCGCATTTGATTTTTTAAAAATATATGTAGGAACATTACATTGTTCAAGAATATTTTTTATTAAATATTTTGTACCTGAGGATGATTGATCCATAATAACTTGCACTTTAACTCCCCGAGCTTTAGCCAAAGCTAATTTACGAGCAGCTTCTTTATCGGTAAAAGTAAACATAGAAACTAATAATGATTTTTGTGAGGTATCAATTAAATCATATACTTTGCTTTTCATTGCTCCTTTAATGGTAGAGGAAAAAGGTATACAACGGGCTTTAAACGTAGCCGACAAAACAACAACATGTGCGATAAGCGCTATAAATATAAATTTTTTGGTAATCATTTCGATATTCATTTTTAAGTAAAATTTTATCTCAGGAAAACTTCCAACAAAATTCTACTTCTCCTCCATAAGTACTCGGACCATCTCTTTGCAATCGAAGTGTCACGTCATCAGCTACAGTATAATCTATATCAACTTTAATGTCCTCAATCTGTGCAAAATTAGTATCAATTTTTGCATGCAAATGATCAGTCGCATCAATTTCAAAAGTACCCCACAAACCTCCTCGTCCATATTGGTTGGTAAATTGAGGCAAAAACCGAAAGTATCTCAGTGATTTAAGTAATCTATCGTAGATAGATTTTAATTTTGTTTTGCCCAGTGCTGGACCAAACATAATATCTTTTAATTTTTGTATAAAAAATGCAGGTAACATTGCACCCAAAGAATTATCTTCAATCCCGAGTAAAAGAAGAGATACAATCTGTTCTTCACTTAAATAAGGTTGAGACTCAAATTGAATATGAGGGTCCAAAGCACTTCCCCATGTATGTACGCTCACTGCAAATCGTTTTAATTTTCCTTTTGCAAGAAGTTCAATAACAGGATCAAACGGCTGCTCTGGAATAAATAATAATTTACCTTCAATAATTTGCAGCGGTTTATAAGGAAAATGTAACGAACCAGAAATCATTTCAATAAATCCTGAAAGCTCTGGTTTTTTTAAATTTCCTTGCAGGGCAAGATCAACAATTGCTTTTGCTGATAAAAAAGAAGTGGTAATACTTAAAGTATCTTTCGTAAAAATCGAAATATCATAGGTACAATTACATGTAAACTGATCATGTTGCTGACCATAACCAATTCCAGAAAGTAATTCTTGAAACTCACTTGAAAAAAGGTTTTCTTTCAGCTCTGATTTTTCAAGTATTACTTTTCCCTCAACATGAAAAAGATTTTGCGCACTTTCCTTGCTTAAAAGTAATCTTCCAGAAAGCTGACTATACACACCACGATCCCAGCTAAACATAAGATTATGAAGCAATAATGGAATATGAACAAAATAACACGTACCTGTTTTATCAAAAAATAATGTTGCATGAGTGCAAGAAATTTTTCCTTCATACCACTGTATATCAACATCTTTAAAGACAACGGACTTTTCATGACAATGAATTTCACATGATGCTGTGGCATTTGCAATAACGTTGTACATATTAGGAATTCTCATATGCGCTTGCTCTGTATGTAAACGAGCATAACAAACTCCATCTTTCATATGTCCCTGAAATAAAATAACACCATCATGCGCAAAAGAAATTTTAAATGGATCAGGAACAAAATATTGCAATACTGAAAAATCGATAGAACCCAAAACATTTTCACAGTTCTGTTCATCAGTGGAAAAATCAATGACTATTTTATCATGTAGTTTTGCTTGAAATTTTTCAAACATACAATGAGGAAAAATTTGAGCTGTACCTTCATATAAAAAATCTTGCACAGATCCTTTTAAAAATAATTTTCCATCAGAAAAAATGATAGATCCTGATACTTGTTGATATTCATCCGTTTTCATATTGTATAATTCTATATCATATCGTCCTGTAACAATTCCTTGTTTATCATACGACAAAACAATATGAAATTTATTTTTTTCAATAATAAAATGTGATTGTGTCGACAACATGACTTGTACATTATTACTCAGCTGAATTTCTTTAGTATCTTCTTGTGCACATACGTCAATAGTAAAAATAAGAGAATCTGTTAATTGAATTGTCCCAGCAAAACCATTTGCATGATGCTTATCAATAAAAATTTTGCCGTCAGGAAAAAGAGGTTTGGTTTTGTAGGTAATGTCTTGAAGGAGTACGCAGAGTTGAAAAGTTTTAAAAAAATTATACAAATCCACACTCATTTCAGCGCCAATCTTACCGCCAATATCTGAAAAAATATCAGGTACATCAAAATATTTCAGCAATTGCCCAGATGTGGATAATGCAACACTACATACACATGCTTCTTTTAAACATTTAATTTTTATTGGATCAATCACAAATGATCCATCTTCGCTTTTTATAACAAACTCACCCTGACCATTTTCCATTTTTCCTGCTAAAAATCCATGACCTTTATGTAATGATGAATGCAAACAATAATGTAACTGAACTTGCCCATTACTATTTTTCAACATATCAGTATATGGCAACTGACATGTCATTGATCCACACATATCATCTATGATTTTTACATCTTTGCTCATGATTGTTCCCCCCTGCAAAGCTGCTTGAATTTTAACGACTTCATGATTTTGCTGTATGTTACACGAATAAGGAACTTGAATGGTGATATTATCACCTTTTTTCTTAAGAAATAATAAGCCATCGTACATATGTACGCCCTGATACACTAAAAATCCTGCGGGTTTGCATGAAAACATTTTTGCAATAAATCCAGGAAGCCCGACGATTTCTTTTTCAAAAGTTTCATGCATAATAACATGATCAAAATCAAAAGAAATTTTTAAAAATCTAGCAGATAGAAGTGTCCACCAACAGGCTGTTGCTGTCATTTTTTCTGCAACGACTGACCATTGTTCCTCGTCAATTTTGTTTTTATCATTAAAAGATGGAGTAATGCGCACATTGCAAAAATACATTTTCAGTGACCACCAATCAATTTTTTGCAAGCGACAGCTTAATGCGCAATCATAATCACGCTGAAACTGTTTTTCAATATTATCTTGCATGATGAGCCGAACTGTTTCACTTGATGAAAGATAGACAAGAGCAATAACAATACCAAGCATAAGCCCTAAAAAAATATGCACAAAAATTTTAAGCACGCCGGAATATTTGGTATTCATTTTCTTAAAAAGGTATTAAAAATTAAGGAAATTTTATTACCTGGATTCCCGATCGGGAACGACGATTAATAAATCGTCAATTTTTGATAGTATACTCGCAATTGCAAGTTAAAAAAAATTTAACTATACATATAAATTTAATCAATTTTTTTTCTTACTCTTAATCTTCTTTTCCCCCTCTTCGTCCTCGTGCTTGACATGGGGACCCATTCTTTTTTTAAACACATGGATCCCCGGGTTAAACCCGAGGATGACGAGTGGTGGGTCTATATTTTTTTTCGTAAGCAGAACAGTATCTATATTTTTTCTAAAGGAGCATGCGTAATTAAATTATTCACCCGGCTCAAAATCTGCTGATGCAACAGAAAGAACTTCTTCAATTGTTGTAACACCAGCTTCAATTTTTGAAATACCATCTTGCAGCAGTAACGTCATACCATCTTTTATTGCTTGCTCTTTAATTTTTAAAGCATCAGCACGTTGCACAACAAGCTGTGCAACTCCAGGAGTCATTTGCATGATTTCAAAAATAGGTAGTCGCCCTGCATAACCAGAATTCATACAACGAGAACAACCAACAGCTTGATAAAAAGTAATTTGTTTTGCTTGTTGCGGAGTAATGCCAAGAGCATGTAATAAATTTGCTGGTGGGTCATATTTTCTTTTACAATGTTCACAAAGTTTTCTAACGTGTCGTTGTGCCAAAATTGCAGTAACCGATGATGCAATTAAAAATGGTTCAAAGCCCATATCAATTAAACGTGTAATAGTTGCAGGAGCATTATTGGTGTGAATTGTACTAAAAACTAAATGTCCTGTTAATGAAGCTTGAATTGCAATTTGAATGGTTTCAGCATCTCGTGCTTCACCAATCATGATAATATCAGGATCTTGACGCAAAATGGAGCGCAATGCTGCAGCAAAAGTAAGTCCTATTTTTTCTCGAACTTGTACTTGTCCTACTCCAATCATCTGATATTCAACAGGGTCTTCAACCGTAACG
>DATIJN010000126.1:0-33454 GCA_035478615.1 Saccharimonadales bacterium (SeqCode) | reverse complement strand
CAAGATGCTGAAAAAAGTGATAAAGAACTTAAAAAATTTCGAGCAATTTTAAGCTCGATGACCCCAAAAGAACGATTACGTCCTGAAATCATCGATGGCTCCCGTAGAAAAAGAATTGCAAATGGGGCAGGAGTTGATGTTTCAAACGTAAATCTTTTGATGCAAAGGTTTGAACAAAGTAAACAATTTGTTAAGCTGCTAAAGAAGAATCGTTTTTTTAAATGATGTTTTTTCAAAAAATGAAATTATTTTTATACATGTGTAATTGTTTAACTCTATCTAAAAGGATTGCCGAATGGCAGTAAAAATTCGTTTTGCCCGCGTTGGCAAAAAACATGCTCCAATCTATCGTATTGTTGCAACTGATTCTCGTAAAAAACGAGATGGTATGTTCCTTGAAAACCTAGGTACGTACGATCCTAAAACAAAACAGCTTGTTCAGTTTCATGATGATCGTGTAGCGTATTGGGTTTCAGTTGGAGCTGAAGTGACTGACGCTGTAGCACGTTTGATGAAAATTAGAAGCAAGCAAGCTCCTAAAGCTGTGGCTGAAGAAAAAGTTGAAGCTGCACCTAAAGTAGTCAGAAAAACAGTTGTAAAAAAAGAAACAACTAAAAAAGCTCCTGCAGCAAAAAAAACAAAAACAGCAACTAAGTAAAAACTTTTGTTATTTAAAATTGTTACTCTGTAAAATTGTTGTATGAATGTTTCCATTTTGACGTTGTTTCCAGAATTATATAAGCCATTTCTACAAACAAGCTTACTCAAGCGAGCACAAGAAAAAAAACTAATTAATTTTTCTTTGCATAATATGTTTGATTTGGTGCAACCTAAGCAGCGTATTGATGCGCCAACGTTTGGTCATAGTTCAGGAATGTTAATTAGGCCTGATGTTATTGAGCGTGCAATTGAACAAGCCGATCAAGAACATGGAAAATCATTTAAGATTTTTTTGTCTCCGCAGGGCCGCAAATTAACGCAACGCAGTGCACAAGAATTATGGAAAAAAATAGCATCACAGCAGCATGTGCTGCTGCTTGCAAGTCGCTATGAAGGAATTGATGCACGTGTTGAACAGGAATACTCTGACGAAATTATTTCCGTTGGCGATTTTGTTGTTATGGGTGGAGATATTCCAGCAATGCTTTTGCTTGAATGCTTACTCCGGTATATGCCTGGTGTTGTGGGAAAAGAAGAATCCGTAGCTCTTGATTCTTTTTCTGGAGCGTTTGTAGATCATCCGGAATACACCAAACCAGTTGAATGGAAGGGTAGAGTGGTTCCAGAAATTCTTCGTAGTGGGAATCATGCTGCAATTGCAAAATGGCGTGAAGAAAAATCTGCAGAGTTGACGGTCAAAAAACATTTTGATTGGTTAAGATCTTATCCACTTACGCATGAGCAAAAAGAACTGGCAGCTGAATATATTCCTTCTCACTATGTAGCATTAATGCATACGGGTATAGAACTGAAGGATGGACTTATAGGCACGACATCGGTTACGTCAATTGATGTACATGATATTGCCAGATCAAGTGCTACATATGGTATAAAAAATTATTTCATTGTAACGTCGTTGACTGATCAAAAAATGATGACACAAAATCTATTAAATTTTTGGCAAGAAAAAGAAGTAGGCGGACAATATAATAAAGATCGTCACAATGCTTTAAATTGTGTACTTATGGCAGATGGGCTTGATGATGTTATTGCTACTATTGAAAAAAAAGAAGGTAAAAAGCCACTTATTCTTGGAACTTCTGCGAAATTTACACTGCAAGATCCACGAATGATTTCATATAATGATCAAGCAAAAGTATGGAGTCAGGACCGTCCAGTATTGATTTTACTGGGTACAGGACATGGAATGTGCCAAGAATTACTTAAAAATTGTGATTATGTATTACAGCCAATACAAGGATTTTCACGATTTAATCACTTATCTGTTCGTTCTGCTGCCGCTATTATATTTGATAAATGGTTAGGGTTGATGATACAAAAATAAAAATATGCAATAAAAAATATCGAGTAAATTTGTCATTTTGCTTAATTTAAGGTACTCTTTACCTTAAGCAATGAAATGAGTGATAAGGGTTAAAAAACATCATGAAATCTAAAAAAATAAATAAAGAAACGATTCAAGATCTCGCTGTACGCGAAACAAATTTTCCAGAATTTAACATCGGTGATGTGATTGAAGTGTCTCAATGGGTACTTGAAGGTACTACCAAAAGATTGCAAGCTTTCCAAGGTAACGTTATAGCAAGAAGCAACAATGCTGGCTCATCAACATTTACAGTTCGTAAAGTTTCTGCTGATGGTGTTGCAGTTGAAAAAATTTATCCAGTATATTCTCCAATTATTGATTCAATAAAATTGGTTTCAAAAGCAAAAGTACGTCGTGCAAAATTGTATTATGTACGTCACAAAGTTGGTAAATCTGCTTTAATTAAAGAAAAAATTGTTAAAAAAACAAAAGAAGTAGCAGTTGCTCCAACAAAGGCAGTATCTGCTCCTAAAGTAAAAGAAGTAGCTCCTCCTGCTGCTTAAATTTCTTTCTGAAAAATTAGATAATGGGCTGTGATTTACAGCCCATTATTTTTGTATGGCAGGATTGGTTAATGACCACACAGAAACTTATTACTTAAGTTTGTCATTCCCGCGACTTTGTCCGTCGAAGCCTTGGCGAAGTCGGAAGACGGGAATCCAGTTTTTTAGATTCTAGGCCTGCATAAGGCGTCAACTTAAGAAAATAATGCTCATACTCTACCATCCCGTGACTTGTTCACGGGATCCATGTCTACTTTTTTTAATATTTTTATTATAATAATTGACGCCATTGATCGAGAAAAAAATAATCCTGATTTGCCTGAAATAAGCTTTATTGTAAGTAAATCAAATATATATAAACTGGATGCCATGCCTGTCCAATGAAGCTCTATACATAGAGGAAGTGAGCATGGATTCCGTGAACAAGTCACGGAATGGTAGAGAGTTGAAATGTAATTGCATAGTCTGGGAATAAGTCACGGAATGGTAGAACGGGGAGGGTGAATGGTTGGTGCGAGCATTACAAGCTTTTCTTAAGTTGACGCCATTGGATCCCCAGGATGACAAGAGTTGTATGTAAGCTCATTTTTTGTGCGCATCTAAGTCAGTTCTGTTCTAAAAATTAACATAGGAATGTCTATGAAGTTATTAACTACAATGTCTTTCTTTATAGTATTGTTCTTTGCTGCCGGATGCAAACATAAGCAAACAGCAATAATACCAAAGCAGGATCCACTTGCATTGCAAGAATTACTTGCACGTTTATCAGATCTGCCAGATGTGCCGTATGGTTATCAAGTTAAAAAAATTGAGAAAGATCAACGTAATCCAGACAGTGTATTTATTGAGTATCAAGCAAACAAAAAAGATTGCGTGCAGCATGAAGATATAAAAAAAATGTATTATAGTTCAATGGAACTGCTTGGATGGAATTTTGTATCAGAATTTCAAGGTCAAGAAATTTTATTATTTTTTGAAAGACCGCGTGGTAAAAAATGTATCATTTCTTTGCGTCAAGATGGATATTTGATTGTTTTTGTTTTAAGTAAAAAAGGAGACCTGTCATAAACAGGCCTCCTAATGTAAATGAAGGATGTAATTAAATTACACTTTCAATTTATCTTCTGCATCTTGTTTCACATGAAACGATGTGAGGTGTAACCACTTTAGGTTTTACATTGACTGGTTTTAGACATGCAGGTAGTTCTTTTACAGGTCTTACTACTTGTGGTCTTTCAAACACTGGTTGTTTACATTCTGGTTCTATGATTTGAGGTGTAACAACTACAGGTTTTACATTTACCGGTTTTACACATGCAGGTAGTACTTTTATAGGTCTTTCAACTACAGGTCTTTTGTATACTGGTTTTATGCATTTAGGTTTTACGACTACTGGTTTTTCACAGCGATTTTTTCTGCAAGATTTTACTTGGTGATTACCGTAATTAGCATTCAGGGAGAATGCAGTAAAGAGTACTAAGGTTGAAAAAAACATTTTTTTCAAGCTTGACATAAATGAACCAGATTTTTTTCTAGAATGGGCAGCACGTTTGCTGTGTGAACCCTTTTTTCTAGATGAAGCTTTCTTTTTGTATGAGACAGCTTTTTTTGTACGTTTAACAGTTTTTTTCTTCATGGTCTTTCCTTTCTTTTATCCGCCATAGCCAAAGGCACGGCCGGATGGTTTATATATAAAACATTTTTAACTAATTGCTTCAATTTTATCTTGAAGATTTTCAATTTCTAAACTAAGTTCTTCAATTTTTTCTTTATGCTGCAGAGCCTCTGGTGAATTTTCTTTACGCTGTTTTTCTAGAGACTTTAATTCATGTTTGTGTTGCAGTTTTTCTTTTTTAAATTCTTTTAATTCTTGAATCATAGTAATTTTATCTTTTGTAATGGTATCGCGTAGTCTTTGGCGTTCACGTCTTTTTTTATTGTTTTTATAGACAATGACACCACTTACTATGAAAAAAGGTATGAAAGTAAGAGCAGCTGCAGCACCTGTTGAAATCGTATGTGTTGACGGTGTATTAACTAATACAGTCAACAATGTTAAAACTAATTTTTTCATACGCACTTGAGATTTCTGCATATACTTTCTCCATTATTGTTTTACAAAGGGCATAAAAAGTGACCCATTGTAAAATCGTTTTTTTAAACTGCAAAACCTACACTAACACCAGGTCTAACGTATGGATACGCACCATATGAATATCCAGGATACCAAGGTCTACCATACCAAGGACGACCCCAGTAGCGATGGCGATAGAATGGACGACGGTAACCATAACCATATCCATAACCTCTCCACCAAGGCATTACTGTGTTTACTGTTGTAAGTGTCAGTAATACTAATAAAAGTTTTTTCATGTTATTTTCCCTTTCCCCCTTTTTAAAATTGTTATTTTTTGTTATTTCTTTTTTCGTTTTTCATTTTTCCAAAATTATTGTTTGATTTCGCATTTTTATTCAATATTTCAGATGTACGATTTGACATATGAGATTTATTTGAGATGTCAGATTTATAATCTGATGCGTCTAACTTGTAGCTTTTATAATCCATTCTTCTGCCACCATTTATTTCACCGCCTGGCAATTCATCTTGCAAATCGTCATATTCTTCTTGTAAGTCGTTAATTTGTCTTCTGTATTTTTCATTTCCATAATCTTTTTGTAATTGACGAAGTGACTTTATTTGCTCTTCAATTGCTTGCAGTCTTTTTTTCATATGTTTTTTTCCTTTTTTATAAATTCTTGTTAATCTTCCTTGTTTTTAGGATTGTTTAAATTGTTTAACAAATTTATTTTCTCTTTTTCTAAACGTTTTGCTGTTGCAAAGTCTCCATGTCTTTCAGCACGTCTAATATCTTTTTCTAGACGTCTACGTTCTTTAGCTGCCACTTCAGCAGCAGTTCTTGGTCTTGGAACAACAGTGACACCCCCATATGGATAACCATAACCCCAGCCATAACCAGGACCCCAGCCATATCCACCCCAACCATAACCCCAGCCTGGACCCCAACCATAGCCGTAGGGTCCACCTATACTAAAACCAATAGAAGGTATAGTTTGGCTAGCTGAAATAAGTGCTAAGATCAATAACAATCTTTTCAAGGTTTTCTCCATTGGTTATGTGAGTTTATCTTCTGTATTAATAAAGGTCTTCTTCGACAACAGTATCGCCAACTCTTAAAGTATTTTCGGGATAATAACGATCACCATAATAACGATGGTGGCCAACACCTACAGAACCGATTGGAGTATCAACAAATATAGCGTTCATTTGGCGTACAGCTACCACGATTACTGCTATAACGGCTATTGCAATTATGATAGTTAGAATATTATTTTTCGTTTTCATTTTTTTTCCTTTTTTTTAATTTAATTTTACTCATTTAATTTTGTTTAATATCTGTTCCAGAAGTGACCGTAATGAGGTCTACCTGTAATATAACCACGTCGTACAGGTCGGTCATAATAAGCTCGTTCATAACTAGGTACTACATCGCTATTATATGCAACTGTTGTTGGATAATCATCATAATCACGATAACGCCAACGATCGAATAAAGGTTTAATTTGGCTCGCTGATAAAAGAACCAGCGCAAATAATAATTTTTTCATTTTCCTCTCCATTTTTTAAAACAAAACATTTAATAATTTTTTTATTATCTCATGCCTGTTTTTTTATTGTTGTTCTGTGTTTTATAATTGTTTTGATTGTTTCTATTATTTTTTTGTTCGTTCACTTTTTGATACAAGTTTCCTTCATACACTTTTCCGCCTTCTGCTTTTTTTTGCATTGGTTGATATTGTGTATTTTGTTTATTCATTCCTGTATTTTGTAATTGCGTATTATTTAAATTCTTTGCATTTTTTTGTTGTGAATTTTCTGTAGATTTTAAATTTTTTTGTTGACCGTTATTTTTGTATGATTTCATGATTTTTTTCCTTTAAATTAATTTATTTTTCCTAATTCAATTTTTATTATCTTCTACCACCTGATGAAACTGAACGAGCACCTGATGTCATAGATATTGTTCTTGGAGCTGAAGTCATTGAAGATGTTCTAGGTGCTGAAGTCATAGTTGATGTTCTAGGAGCTAGAGTTGTAGATGCAGTAGAATTATTTGCAAATCTGTTTTGTCCTGTGTAACTAGTTCCATAAGCATAATCACGTCCACGATCATAACCACGTACGCCATGTCCGTAAACATAACCAGGACCATAACCATAACCAACACCAACAGCATAATCATCACATGGTAGTGCATAACCAAATTCATCTACGCCGCAAGGAGCGTCATAATAATAGTTACCTCTAAAAGGGTGAAAGCCAAATAATGGTTTGATTTGAGTTGCTGCTGATAAAAGCGCGAGTGCTAATAATAATTTTTTCATGGTATTTTCCTTTTTATTAATTACTTTTAATTAATCAATATTTTCAATTTCTACTTCACGGTTTTTATGACAGCCACCACAGTTTGATTTAACTTTTACTGGGCGAATTTTATGGCAATGACCACAATTTGATGTGCGTTCTATACGTTGATGGCAATGGCCACAACTCGCATGCTCTACACGATGATGACAACCACAACCTGATTCGTATCTACGATAATGTCGGTTATCACGTCTTGCTTCGTGTCTATTTTCTCTATCTATGCTATCTATTTCTACTCGTGCATCTCTATCTGCTACTCTTGCATTTCGTTCAGCTCTTCTATTTTCTCTGTAAGTTGAGCTAAGATATGCAGGAGATTCCACAATTGCTTCACCAGTATTTAAAACTCCACCTAAAAAGCCTCTATGTTCTCTCCACTCAGACCTGAGTTGAGTTGAAGCAACTACAAGTGCTAGTAATAATTGTTTTTTCATATTTTTTTCCTTTCTTTTAATTTATTTTTTATTCAGATTCGTCATCTTCATTTGCAAAAGCCATACGCGGGGTCATAGGTTGTTCATAAACAGCGAGTTCAGGATCTGGACCTATTTCATATCCACCAGTTAATTGACGTACTGCAAAAATAGCTAATGCTATTACAGCAACTGCTACTAAAATCATAAGTATATTGTTTTTCATTTTTTTCCTTTTTAATGCATATTCATGCTTAAGCGTTTGGGTCTAGTAAAGGAACTTCTTTTGTAGTTGTCACTCTTAAAGGTCCTACTTGTGTAGTTTTATGTCTTGTTGTACGTAGCACACTAAGTACTACAATTACTAGAGCGACTACGAGTGCTATTTGTAATAAACTTATATTGTTGTTTTTCATGTTCTTTTCCTTTTTTTTAATTAATCATTTAAGTGTTGTGCTAAATCATTTCGACGTTCTTGCAAGTGTCTAAGTTGTTCTTGAATTTGTGCCTGTTCTTGTGCATCAAGTTGCTGTGCATACGATTGTTCTTGTAAAGCTGCTATTTGATCTTCAATAGCTTGTAATCTTGCTTCTTGAGATAAATAATCCCAATCGTCTCCTACGTACCAATATGGAGAAGTTAACCACCAAGCTCCTAGACCTAAGCCTAGACCTAGACCTAACGGCCATCCCCATCCACCATATCCCCAATTGCTCCAGTTACGATAACCATGGCCCCAGCCACCATGACCCCAGCCACCACGACCCCAATTACCACCACGATTCCAAGAACCACTGTGAGTACCTGTATGAGTTCCGCTAAAGCTACGAGTGCCTGTGCCTGTACCGCCAGCAAAACCGCTCGTACGAGTACCGCTAAAGCCGCTACGGGTACCACTAAAACCGCTGCTGCGCATACCACCGCCACTAAAGCCTCCAGAACGCATACCGCCTCCATGGAAACCACCGCCGCCGCCAAAACCGCGTCCACCACCGCCAAAACCGCCGCCACGTCCGCCGCCGCCAAAACCGCCTCCGCCACGACCAGGGGCAAAGACTTCACCAGCTGCTGTTAGTGCACATAAGAGTAATAATTGTTTTTTCATTGTTTTTTCCTTTTTTAATTATGATAATTTTGATTTTGCTAGATACAGTTCACTAATTTGTTTGTTAATAACACTTTGATCATCAGAATTGTTTACTTGTGATTGTAGATTATTAATTTGCTCATCAATCGCATTTATACGTTCTTGAGTTTGTAAATTTTGCCAATCTTGTTGTGAATTTTCATAAACCTGAGTATTTGAATACCAAGCAGGTGTTGTTGCAATTAAAGCAGCAGCAGTTATACCAACTCCTAATCCAAATCCAGCTCCCCAGCCTCCCCAGCCGCCATAGCGACCATAACCATACCCATGACCATAACCACGGCCATAACCGCGGCCATAGTTACCACGTCCACGATTGTCATGACCAGCATAACGATTGTGACCAGCACCACCACGAGCGCCACCGCCAAAACCGCGTCCACCACCTCCACGTCCGCCACCGCCACCGCGCGGCATAGTTTCAGTAGCTATTATTCCTAAAGCAAGTAAGAGCAATAATTTTTTATTCATCGGAAACCTCCATTTCCTTTTTAATATTCCTTATTAGAATCGCAAAAAAGGCCTCTGAAAGTCAATAATTTGGACTACATGAAAATGATTATAAAAGAATTTGTCGACTAGATGCTCGAGATGATCTTTAACTTTTTAAAAAAAATATGATAATAAAAGGTGTTTTATTGACTTTTGTTGACCATGACGATTGCATTTTATGCCAGTAGATCTTTGGCAATTTTATTTGCTTTTCCGGCACCTTGTAAAAGTACCAAGTCGTTTTTTTGTAAAACGTTATGCAGATGTTGGATAATAGCGCTACCATCAGTTTCAAAGGGATAATAAAAAATAGAAAGAGCGGGATTTCGTGCTTTAATTTCAGCAACAAGCCTTTGACTTGTGATTCCCTCAATTGGTTGTTCACTTGCAGGAAAAATATCGGTAATAATTAATTCATCAATCGCATGCGTAGCAAAAAGATGTACAAAATCAGTCCATAGATGTTTTGTCCTTGTAAATCGATGAGGTTGAAATACGACGACTAATTTTTCAGGAGCTTTTTTGCGAGCAATTTCAAGTGTGTGATGAACTTCTAATGGATGATGTCCATAATCATCAAAAATTAAGGCACCGTGTCGCTTAGTGATTCCTTTGGAGGTAAACCTACGATCAACACCTGTAAACGAACCTAACGCATTTTTGATCGTTTTTGGAGGTATTCCTACATGTAGCGCAAGAGTTATAACGCCTAATGCATTGAGCACGTTATGAATTCCTGGCAGTGGAATTGCAATGGTATCAATGATGTGATTCTTTTTTTTATCGAAAATATCAAAGGTTGTTCCATCAGGTAGCAAGACAATGTTGCGAGCTTGAAAATCTGCCTGATCATGTGTTCCGTAGGTTATATAAGGAACTTGAAGTTGTGGAATGATCTCTTGAATGCCAGCATCATCGATGCATATAACATTGCATCCATACAATGGAATCTGATTCATGAATTGTACAAAAGTGTTTTTGATGTCGGTAAAATCTTGATACGTTTCCAAATGTTCAAGATCGATATTAGTTACAATGGAAAAAGTTTTGGGCAGTAATAAAAATGACCGGTCACTTTCATCAGCTTCAGCAACTAACAAAGAACCTTGCCCGTACACAGCATTAGATCCAATGGAATGAATATATCCACCAACAACAATGGTTGGATCCAATTGGGCTTGCACTAAAAGATGGGATAATAATGATGAAGTTGTTGTTTTTCCATGAGATCCTGCAACAGCAATACAATATTTGGTGCGCATGATTTCAGCAAGCATCATTGCACGTGCTATTACAGGAATGCCTCGCCTTTGGGCTGCTATAATTTCAGGATTGGTTTTTAAAATAGCAGACGTATGTACCAATATATTAATTGACAAGTCGTTGCATATTTCATGTTGATGAGCAGGTGCAATAATGCAGCCAAGATCTTTCAATTCCTTGATTGCTGTTTGATCGATAAGGCTATCACACCCCGAGACGCGGTAGCCTTGCTTAATCAATATTTTTGCAATGCCGCTCATGCCTATACCGCCAATGCCCATGAAGTGAATATGTTCATTTCCTCTGTACATAATTTATCGCGCCTTGTTGGTAATAACTTTCAGTAAGTTTATAAAAACTTATAGTGTTTGTTTAAGTTTTAAGAGTTGAGCTTTTAAAACTGATAGTTTTTCTTTGCAGTCACATTCTACTGGTACTTGTACCATCGTTTGCGTTGGAATAACATTACGTGATTTTTTCATATTCAAAAGTTCTTTTTTGGCACCGGCCAATGTATATTTTTTTTGATATAAAAGTTCTTTGACTGCTAAAAATGTTTGAAAATCTTTTTCTTGGTAAAAGCGTTGTCCTCCTTGAGAACGTTGAGGTTTTATTTCAAGTTCCTTTTCCCAAAATCGTATCACGTATCTTTCAAGATTAAGTGATTTTGCAAGCTCACCGATGCGGTATTGACGTTTGGACATTTTCATGAAAAACTCCTTTTTTAACGATTTAATTTACTGGCTTAATCATCTGATCTTTGTTAAACTTCTGGTTATTAGTTTAACATCGAATATTCTTTTTTTTACATTTTTATAAGGTATTGTCTATGATTTTTGCAGAAATGATGTATCAAGGCCTGCTTTTTACCATCTATTATTACGCATTCACCATTCTTTTTAATAAATTTGTTTTAAAAAAACGTGAGAATCTTTTTCCTTCACCATTTCAGGTTGTATTCCTTTTCATGACTTGGGTATGCATTACCTATTTTGTAGAAAAATATACAGCAAAACCAGTTGTTGAACCAGAAATTCAAACAGTTTCTTGTGCATCAGGTCAAAAATTTACAGCTCCTGAGCAGGTAGCAAAAATTCAAAAACCTTTACATCTAGATATTAATTTTGTGCAAGAAGAAGAAACAGTGGAACCTGTTTTAACAGAGGTCAAAACTGATCTAGCCCGTTATGTATTCTCCTCAAAAGGTGCTGTTTTACAATCTATGGATTTCTTGTGGCAAGATGATGCTAAAAAGGTTTCAATGTTACCAGATAATGCTCAATGCTTTGTGCTGGGATTGCAAGATTTAACTCCTGCTACGTATACGTACGTTCGTTCCTATGATCTGCAAAACCCACAAGCTACTGCAGTTGAATATCAAGCTCGCTTTGATGGTGGCATTATAACCAAAACGTTTGTTGTGCACCAAAAAACATATCAAGTTGATGTAAAAGTTTCGATGAATTATCGGAAATCATCAGATGAAAATAAGGAGCACGTTCGTTTATTCTTCCCTATGACAGGTTTTTTTGAAGAACTGAAAGGTGTTGTTAATACTCCTGGAAATAATGATCAAATTACATTTCAAGATATTAAATTGGAAAAAGCTGATACATTTCAACAATTCTGGTTTGAACCAAAAATATTTGGTTTCTCTCAAAAGTTTTTAGCTCAAGTATGTTTTGCATATTCTCCAGGCGCAACGGTTCGTGCTTACTTTAATAAGGTAGGTGATAAAAAGTATCAAGCTATTTTAGAGTCAGAGCCGTTACAACATAATGCAGAAATTTCATGGTCATTTTATATGGGACCTAAAACAGTTTCATCAATGAAAGCTGTAGCTGGCAGTTTGACTGGCCTTGTTCAATACGGTCTTTTAAATCCAATTTCTAAACCATTATTTAATCTTTTGGTTTACTTAAAAGAACAATGTGGAAATTATGGACTCGCAATTATTATTCTGTCAATTTTAATCAAACTATTATTGCTCCCGTTTACGATGAGGGGTGAAAAAGGTTTAAAACAACAAGCAGAATTTGAGAAAAAACGTGCGTATCTTCAACAAAAATATAAGCATGATAAAGCTGCATTAGACAAAGCAAATGCTGAATTAATTCAAAAGCATGGCCTACCTATTTTTTCAAGTTGTTTGCCCATGCTTTTAAATATTCCGGTATTTATTGCTTTAAATAAAGTTTTAACGAGTTCTATTGAATTGCATGGAGCATCCTTTTTATGGATACCAGATCTTTCTGCAGCTGATCCATACTATATTTTGCCTATTTTGATTTGCGTTGGTATGGCTATGACTCCTTCAGCAGCACAGCAAGGACCTCGACAAATGGCATCACGTTTGGGCATGGCATTATTTGTTGGTGCATTTACAGCTTATTTAGCTGCGGGCCTGGCAATGTTTATTGCACTCAATACACTTTTAGGAATTGCGCAAACATATATTGTTCGTAAAATTAGCTCTCCTGCATAAGTATAATGTATAGTTTGATGCATTGAAATTGTATAAAAGAGCATGCGGAATATTTAATAATGAGATAGGTATGATTGACAAATTGCCAACTGTAAAAAAATTGATGAGACACTTACAACAAGTGCCTTTTCTTGCATCAAAAAATATGTATCGTGTCACATCATATTTTTTGCAGCTTGATGACGAGCGCATTGAGCAATTTTGTAGAGCTTTGAAAGATGCAAAAGCACGAGTAGTGCTTTGTCAAACATGCTTTGTATGGCAAGAACAAAATGAACAATGCTCTTTTTGTTTCGATAAGAAACGTGAAGCATCTATTATTTGTGTTGTTGAAACATGGCATGAACTTTTGGTTATTGAACGAACAGAAGCTTTTGCTGGTTTATATCATGTGCTTGGAGGGGTGATTTCTCCTCTTGAAGGTGTTGGACCAAAAGATTTAAAAATAGAAGAGTTGCTTACACGAGTAACTGATGATGTTGTCGAGTTAATTTTTGCTATGAATCAAACTCCAGAAGGTGAAGCTACTATAGCTTTTATTGCACGAAAGCTCCAGGGAAAAAAAGTGAAAATTTCATGTCTTGCAAAAGGTATTCCCATTGGTTCAAATTTAGAATTTGTAGATCGATTAACGGTTGGAAAAGCTTTAGCTGATCGAAAATTATTTTAAAAAATTATGTGAGGTTGAATATGTTTGATGACATGGTCAAAATTATGACTGATGCAGGTGGAAACGAGAAAGCTGATATACTTACAGCGCGTCGCACAAAATTATTGGAATTAATTGCTCAAGAATATCCTGAAAAAGCTGGATCTGTTTTTTTATTTGCACCTTTTGAAGGTGATCATGAAGTTTTTTTGCAGGACAGTAATTTTTACTATTTTTCAGGAATTAATGAACCAGCTTGCGTTTTATCATTTGATGTGCACAATGGCTCGTGTCTGCATGTTCCCGATTTTGGAGATTTTCGAGCAAAATGGGTTCATAGTATTCATGATATTAGTGAGCAGACAATTGCTAGTTTTGGCATAGATCGTTTGCAAACTTTAGGAAATCGTATTGCTGGATACAGCGTTGAACCATATTTTGCGCCTGAGGATTATAAAAAAATCATTGAACAGTTACGTGAAATAGTAGCTAAAAAACATACGATTTTCACCTTGTATCCTACGCATGGTAAATTGAGCGCATCAGTAAAAATGATTGTTGATCGATTAAGCTTGTTTGTTCCTGGATTGCATGCATCAATTGTTGATATTTCATCCCTTGTAGCAATACTTCGCAGAAAGAAAGATATTTCAGAAATTGAAGATCTATATCAGGCAATTGAAATTACGAATGCTGCTTTTCAAGCTGCATCTCATGTGATTAAACCTGGGGCTAAAGAAGCTGAGATTCAAGCAGCTATGGAATACATCTTTATTGAAAATGGAGCGCGTAAAGCTTATCCTGCAATTATTGCTGGAGGTCAGCGTGCGACTATTTTGCATTACAATACCAATCAATCAATCTTAGAAAAAGGACAGTTGGTTTTGATTGATGCAGGAGCGATGTATAATCATTATTGTGCCGATATTACTCGCGTATTTCCGGTTTCTGGAAAATTTGATAAGCAACAGCGTATGCTCTATGAAATTGTGCTGGAAACACAACAGCATGTAGCAGAGCATGTTCGTCCTGGTGTGTGGATATCAAATCCTCAAGAACAAGAAGCTTCCTTGCAGCATATTGCTCTGAATTTTTTAAAGAAAAGTGGGTATGACCAATATTTTATGCATGGAATTGGGCATTATTTAGGTCTTGATGTGCATGATGTAGGTTCCAGGTCTCAGCCGCTGCAAGAAGGAGATGTGATTACCATTGAGCCAGGTATATATATTCCTGATAAGTCCATTGGCATTCGTATTGAGGATAATTATTGGGTGGTAAAAGATAGTGAGCCAGTTTGTTTAAGTGAGGATATACCAAAGACTATTGGTGAAATTGAGGAAATGGTTCAACAGAGTTTTGAGCGATAGTAGAAAAATTGTTTAAGAACTTCTTTTCAAGTTGACCTTGAATTATTTTTACTATACCCTATACAGTATCATTTTACGTTTTCTTAAGATATAAAATTACGCAAAAAGTTTATTTTAAATTAATCATCAAGTAAGGTTTTACTATGGATATGAATAAAGCATTTTTTCTTCGAAAAGAAGATGTCAACCCGCAATGGCGTTTGATCGATGCTAAAGGAAAAGTTCCAGGCCGTTTGGCTACGCAAATTGCTGACATTTTACGCGGCAAAGACCAAGCAGAATTCACTTCTCACACAGATAGTGGGGATTATGTGGTTGTCATTAATGCATCGCAAATGGTGTTTACTGGTAACAAGCTTGATGGCAAAGTTTACTTGACGTACAGCGGTTACATGGGTGGTCAAAAATCTAAAACAGCTCGTCAATTAATGGAAAAAACTCCTGAAAAAGTACTTGAATTGGCTGTGAAAAGAATGCTTCCTAGAACGAATAAAAGTTCATTGAGCCGTAGCATTTTGAAAAAATTAAAAGTGTATGCTGGTTCTGAGCATTCACATCAAGCTCAAATTTCTAAGTTGGCATAAAAAATGCCATCCTCGGGCTTGGTCCGAGGAACCATTCATAATTAATTAGTTTGTTGAAGTTAAAAAGAATAAGCCTCGGAAAAAACCGAGGCTTATTCTTTACTAGTATAAAAATTGTTTATGGGCTAATCGTTATCTTCCATTGCTTCTAACACTTTTTCGCGAGATTCATCTAATTCTTTATCGCAAGCTAGAAGCTCTCTAAGACGTCGACATTCAGCAGGTGTAGCCAATAATTCTCTTTCAATTTTTTGGAGTTCTGCTATGGCGATTGCGAGTCCAATTTTTTTGACAGGATGTAAATAAGGAAAATCTCTTTGAATAGCTTGAAGTCCGCTTATAGCAGCTGTAAGTCTATCTGTGAGTTTATTGTCACATGAACTTGAAATGTATGAATTGCTGCCGATAAAGCATGCCATCATTATAAAAATTTTGTGTTTCATAGATAATCCTTTATTTTAGGTTGTGTGAAGGTGATTATGATTATTTGGCATAGTTGTAGGATAAATTGGTCTTGCCAGAGGGACACCATTCAATTGTAACGGTGGATTTTGTGTACGATTGAATGTTATTCTTCCTGTTGTCATACATTGCAGAATAGAATCCGCTTCTTGTTTTAGTTCTTCGAACACAAATGGCATTTGTAAAACCATAGCGCTTATAAATTGTGGGTTTATATCATAATCTGAAACAGTTGGATCATCGAATATTGATTCTATGGTGTATGATTTATAGGGTACTGTTGTTGCAGGAAAAGTTTCAATTATTATTGGATGATCCCTATCTTCTTCTAATAAAACGGTAATCCTCCTAATATGATTAAGTACTATAGTATATATGCAGCCTTCAGTTGTTTGATTTAAAATAGAACTAACGCATTCCAAATAATGTTGAGATTTTTCATTATCTGCATTATCTTCTGATCGTTTTATTCCATATATTCTAGGATCACTTCTACCTACTCCGCGTGCGACTCTGGCTGCATGATTACTGAGAAGTATTCTGTCGTTTTGCAGTTGTCTGCTGTCATCAACAGTTTCTGAACTTATTAAGTATGAACTGCTTTGTGTCAAGCAAGCTAACATTAAAATGAGTTTATAATTCATGAGTAAAATCCTTATTTTGGAGCAGGATTATTTGATCTTAATGCGAGTGGAGTGCCATTGAGCTGTAGTGGTGGATTTTGTGTACGATCGAATGTTATTGTTCCTGATGTCATACACTGTAAAATAGAATCTACTTCTAGTTTTCGTTCATCCAGAATGTTTGATGTCTCTAAAACTACAGCGCTTATAGAGGCTGGATTTATTTTATAATCTGGATCAGTTCGAAATATTGATTGTATGCTGTGAGTTCTAAAAGGCTCAGTCATTCCTGAACTGTTGAGTAACGTTATTGATTGAATGGAACTATCTTTGAAACAAATGCTAAGTTTTCGTACATAATTAGCTATTGCAGCTTTTATCGTGCCTTCAGTTCTTTGATTTAAGATAGACCTAACGCTATCTAGATACAGTTGAGATTTTTCACGATGTGCAACAGCTTGTGAAGGTATTGCTTGATCTTTTGGATCAATGATGACTACTCGACGCGCAGGTGATTTTAAAATCAGTCTTCTGTATGCTACATTTAAATCTTTAACTTGAGGTATAGGTACAGAAGATAGTCTTCTGTGGTCAGAAGCAGCTCGAGCTTCAGCTAGTCTTTCTAGTCTTCTATTTTCAATTATAGCAATACATTCATATGCATCAGAACTTATTAGGTATGAGTAGCTTTGTATGATGCAAGCTATTATTAAAATGATTTTGTGATTCATAACTAAAAACCTTTTTTTAAAACTTTTTAATGAGGTTGTACTAATAATTCTACAATAGGTTTACGTCGACCATCTGGTAACATTGGAAAATCAGGCCGAACCGATATTGTTCCTGAGTGTATGCAATGTAAAATTAATGATGCATTGAGTAATTCTTGTGGACTTAGAAATCCATCTTCTACTTGATTAATCATATTTTTTATTTCGCGAGGTGTTGGAAGTGTCATTGCAATATCTTTGGGGATAATAGCGGAAAAACAAGACTTTTTTGTTATTGGATTGTCTTGGTCGTTATGATGTAGGAATATGTGCAAAGATAGGGATTGTGTTTCTGATGAGGTTTCAAACTTTGTTATCTTAAGATCTTGTACAAATGGCATATTGAGAGTTGTTATTATACCACATTTTTTCCCTGTTATAATAGGTTCTACGGCCGATAATATTTTATGAGCAGTTATTCCAAAATTGTCAGCTGAATGTATATAAGAATTAACATTCATGAAACAAGCGAGCAGCAAAATAGTTTTATGATTCATAATAAATCCTTTTTTTTGAATAGAGATAAACTATTGTTAAAAAATCAACGTATAAAGATCACGGATAGTAAACAGCACCAAAAGTCCGATTGCAAGAACCCATGAGCTCATACCAATCATATTTCTAACTTTTTCAGAAAGTTCCTTGCGTGTGATTGCTTCAATGGTAAAAATTACAAATTGGCCGCCATCAAAAATTGGAAGTGGCAATAAATTCATAAATCCAAGGTTAATGCTTATGATTGCCAAAAGAAAGATCAGAGAAGAAAATCCTTTTTGAGCACTTTTGCTGCTGACAGCAACAGCCATTAAAGGTCCGACAAGTCCTTTGGTATTGCGGGCGTAAACCATATCTTTCAGGCCGGCAATAATTGATTTTAAATAAAATTTAGTTGCAACATAAGCCTGAATTATTGAATTTTTGAAAGATAAAGGTGGTTTAGGCTGGAATTCGATTTCAAGTTGCTTTGTAATAGAAGGAGCTGTTTTTTCACCTTTAAGGTGAAGTTGTAATTCAACAATTTGACCATCGCGACTAACTTCAACAGGAATTTGAGTGTTTTTGGCAGTTACTTGCTTTGCAACGATTTTGCGAGCAAGAGCCAGGTTACTACCAATATCTTGATGATCCATTGAAATGATTTGATCATTGGGTTGTAACAGAGCGCTGTTAATTGATTCTTTGGGAACTGAAGATACTATTGTTGTACTAACTTCATAAGGAGCTGCACCTGAATCGGGCATTCCGGTGAAATAAAGACAGGTCAAAAAAACATAAGTGAGAATAAAGTTAAAAAGTATGCCACCAAGCATGATAAGGACTTTTTGGTAGTAAGGAATTTCATTAAATCCTAAAGAGCCATCAGGTCCTTTTTCTGATGCTACTTCAACATAGCCTCCAATGGGACCAGCTGACACACAAAAATTTGTGGTGCCAATTTTTTTAGAATATAAAATTTTACCTATTCCAATAGAAAAGGTCGGGGTATAAACGTTGAATAGCTTGCAAAAAATATAATGGCCAAATTCATGAAATACGATGATAAATGTAATGCCGATAAGGCTTAGGCAGATGGATGAAATTTGAGACAGGACTGATGCTATCATAATGATCCTATGGGTTAAATGAGCGTTATGAACGTTACGAAACAATAAAAAATCAATGGTATTAAATTAGCATGTTGGCTTAAACAAGTCTATGTCAAAATATGCAGATATGGTTGCTACATATAGGATTTTTTAATTTTCTTGAAAAAAGTTGCAAAGAGTTTATAATTGAAATATGCAAAAAGTTTATTTGTGACGTCATATTAATGATATACACAGTTCACTTTGAGCTATACGTAATCTAAACAGTCACTATAACTTTACTTTGTTATAATAAGGTTTTTTATATGCCTACAATTAATCAGCTTGTTCGTTTAGGCCGCAAAAAAAGTGTCACTAAAACAAAAAGCGGTGCTCTGAAACGATGTCCTCAGGTTCGTGGTGTTTGTACTCGAGTGTTTACAACTACGCCAAAAAAACCAAACTCAGCGCTTCGAAAAGTTGCTCGTGTTAAGCTTTCAAATGGGATAGAAATTACAGCATATATTCCTGGTGAAGGCCATAATCTTCAAGAACACTCAATGGTTCTTGTCAGAGGTGGTCGTGTTAAGGATTTGCCTGGTGTGAAATATCACATTGTTCGTGGAGCTCTAGATACGGCTGGAGTTGAAGGAAGAAAACAATCTCGATCTAAGTATGGTGCTAAAAGACCTAAAGCGTCGTAAACAAAGGAATTGATCTATGCCAAGAAAGAAAAAAAATATTATTCGACGAGATGTAGGTGTTGATCCTGTCTATCAGTCAGAATTATTACAACGCTTTATCAATATTGTTATGTGGCGTGGTAAAAAAAATGCTGCTCGTAAAATTGTATACGATGCGCTTGATGTTTTAGAACAAAAATTTGGAAGTAAAGAAAAAGCGATTTCTGCATTCCATAAAGCTTTTAATAATATTACTCCTCTTATTGAAGTGCGTTCTCGCCGTGTAGGGGGTAGTGTTTATCAAATTCCAAGAGAAGTGGGAGAAGCTCGTGGTCGTTCTTTAACACTACGTTGGATTATTGAAGCAGCTGCGCAACGTTCAGACAAAACTATGGGTTTACGTATTGGAAGTGAACTTTTGGATGCGTATGAAGAGCGTGGTGGAGCTTTTAAAAAGAAACTTGATGTGCATAAAATGGCAGAAGCAAATCGTGCATTCTCGCATTACGCTTGGTAGGGCATTATGAGTTATACATTAGATAGATACAGAAATATAGGAATCGCAGCACATATTGATGCTGGGAAAACTACTGTTACTGAGCGTATTCTTTTCTATACAGGTATTTCACATAAAATTGGTGAAGTTCATGAAGGCGAAGCTATCATGGACTGGATGGAGCAAGAACAAGAGCGTGGGATTACTATTCAATCTGCTGCGACAACTTGTTTTTGGAAAAATTGTCAAATTAATATTATTGATACTCCCGGTCACGTAGACTTTACTATTGAAGTAGGAAGATCTTTACGTGTGCTTGATGGAGTTGTTAGTGTTTTCTGTGGTGTTGCTGGTGTACAGCCTCAATCAGAAACTGTATGGAACCAAGCAAATCGTTATGATGTTCCTGCAATTATTTTTGTTAATAAATTAGATCGTATTGGTGCAGATTATTTTGCAGCTATTGAAGATATTAATACTAAGTTAGCTGGTGGCCGTGCGGTTGCTATGCAAATTCCTGTAGGTGAATCAGAAAATTTCAATGGATTAATTGATGTGCTTACTGGAAAAATGGTCCGTTTTTATAATGATGATCGTGATAAACAAAAAGACGTCGTCTATGAAGATGCTCCTGAGCAGTATGCTGATCAAATTAAATCAATGTATGCAGCTATTGTTGAAAAAGCATGTGAAGCTGATGAAGTATTAGGTGAAAAATTCTTAAATGAAGAACCTATTTCTCTTGAAGAATTGAAACAGGGTATTAGAAATGGTGTTGTTAAACGTCAATTGTTCCCTGCGTTTTGTGGTTCAGCCTTTAAAAATAAAGGTGTTCATTTCTTGCTTGATGCTGTAGTTGATTTCTTGCCGTCACCTTTAGATGTTCCTGCAATTAAAGGTATTGATGTTAAAACAGAACAAGAAGTTGAAAGAAAATCTTCTGATAAGGAACCGTTTGCAGCTCTTGCTTTTAAAATTATGACTGATCCTTTTGTGGGTGTTTTGACTTTTACACGTATTTATTCAGGTGTTTTGAAATCTGGTTCGTATGTATACAATGCTTCAAAACAAACTAAAGAGCGCGTAAGTAGACTTTTAAGAATGCACGCAAATAAACGCGAAGAAATAAAAGAAGCTTCTGCGGGTGATATTGTTGCAATTGTTGGTATTAAAGAAATTAACACTGGTGATACGTTGTGTGATGAATCTCATCCAGTATTACTTGAGTCAATTGATATCCCAGTTCCAGTTATTTCAACTTCAGTTGAACCAAAAACAAAAGCTGATTATGAAAAAATGGTTCTTGCTTTGAAAAAAATGAACCAAGAAGATCCTTCATTTAATTTCACTTATAACCATGAAACCGGTCAAACGGAAATTGCTGGTATGGGTGAATTGCATTTAGAAATTGTTGTTGATCGTTTAAAACGTGAACATAAAGTTGAAGTTGAACAAGGTAAACTTCGTGTTGCTTATAAAGAAACGATTCAAAAACCTGCTGATGTTGAAGGAAAATTCATTAAACAATCTGGCGGAAAAGGTCAGTATGGACACGTATGGTTGAAATTAGAACCATTAAATCGTGGTGCTGGTTATGAATTTGTCAATGGTGTTACTGGTGGAACTATTCCAAAAGAATATATTCCAGCTGTTGAAAAAGGTATGGATGAAGCTATTACATCTGGTATTTTAACAGGAAGTCCAGTAGTGGATCTTCGAGTAACTGTTTATGATGGATCTTATCATGATGTTGACTCATCTGAGATTGCTTTTAAAATGGCTACAAAAATAGGTTTCCGTGAGGGTATGGCCCAATCGTCTCCTGTTCTTTTAGAACCAATTATGAAGGTTGAAGTTGATACTCCAGATGAATATATGGGTGACGTTATGGGTGACCTTAACGCGCGTCGTGGAAAAATCTTGGGAATGGAAAGCAAAGGTTCTATTCAGATTGTTAAAGCAGAAGTTCCTCTTGGAAAAATGTTTGGATACTCAACAGAGTTGCGTTCTATGACGAAAGGTCGCGCAAGCTATACGATGGCATTTGAATGTTATCGTGAAGTTTCGAAAAATATCCAAGATGAAATTGTAGCTGCAAAGAATAAATAGGTTTAATTAATAAATAAAAGTGTGTTTCAGGAGAAATTATGGCAAAAGATACATTTGTACGTAGTAAACCGCACGTAAACGTTGGGACTATTGGTCACGTTGATCATGGTAAAACAACTTTAACAGCAGCGATTACTACAGTATTAGCAAAAACAGGCGGAGCAGTAGCGAAAAAATTTGGTGAAATTGATAATGCACCAGAAGAAAGAGCTCGTGGTATTACGATTGCAACTTCACACGTTGAGTATGAAACACCAAAACGTCACTATGCTCACGTTGACTGTCCAGGACACGCTGACTATGTTAAAAACATGATCACTGGTGCTGCTCAAATGGATGGAGCTATTTTAGTTGTATCTGCAGCAGATGGACCAATGCCTCAAACTCGTGAACACATTCTTCTTGCTAAAAATGTTAACGTTCCATCACTTGTTGTTTTCCTAAACAAAGTTGATATGGTTGATGATCCAGAAATGGTTGACATGGTGGAAGAAGAAATTAGAGATCTATTGAAAAAATATGATTTCCCTGGTGATGAAATTCCGGTTATCAGAGGTTCAGCTCTTAAAGCTCTTAACGGCGATACAGGCGAACTTGGAGAACAATCAATTCATAAATTAATGGATGCAATTGATACATACATTCCTCTTCCAGAACGTGCAATTGATAAACCTTTCTTGATGCCTGTTGAAGGTGTATTCTCTATTGCTGGTCGTGGTACTGTTGCAACTGGAAGAATTGAAAAAGGTAAAATTAAAATTGGTGACGCTGTTCAATTAGTTGGTCTTAATGACAAAGCTATTGATACAACAGTTACTGGTATTGAAATGTTTAGAAAAGAACTTCCTGAAGGTTTTGCTGGTGATAATGCTGGTCTACTTCTTCGTGGTGTTAAAAAAGAAGATGTTGTACGTGGAATGGTGGTTGCAAAACCAGGTTCTATTACACCTCATAAAAAATTTAAAGGTCAAGTCTACGTTTTAAGTAAAGAAGAAGGCGGACGTCACAGTGCGTTCTTCAATGGATATCGTCCTCAGTTTTATTTTAGAACAACTGACGTAACTGGTGTTGTTACATTGCCTGCTGGTCGTGAAATGGTAATGCCGGGTGATAACGTTGTTTTAGATATTGAACTTATTTCACCAATTGCAATGGAAAAAGACTTACGATTTGCAATTAGAGAAGGTGGAAGAACTGTTGGATCTGGAATTGTTACAGAAATTATTTCGTAATAATGATTGGAAGATAGATGAAAAAGCAGAAAATCAGACTGACATTAAAATCTTACGATCATCAATTACTTGATAAAGCAGTTAAAGAAATTGCTATGACGGCTAAAAAAACAGGAACCGACCTTGTCGGTCCTGTTCCATTGCCTAATAAAAAACGATGTTTTACTGTATTGCGTTCTCCGCATATCGATAAAAAGTCTCGTGAGCAATTTGAAATTATTACACACAAGCGGATTTTAGAAATGATTTCACCGTCAGACCAAACTATGGCTGCATTGATGAAGCTTAATATTTCTGCTGGTGTTGATGTTGAAATTAAGTAAAACAAAGGGTTATTATGGTTAATGGTTTTTGGGGCCGCAAAGTAGGAATGACTCAGGTCTTTTCTCAAGATAATAAAGTCGTCCCAGTAACCGCCGTTGATGCTTCTGGGTGGGTTGTTTCTCAAATTAAAACACATACCAAAGATGGATATAATGCAATACAGGTTGCATACGTAGCTAAAAAGCATCAAGGTGAACAGTTCCAAGAAGATTGGCTCAAGGAAAAAGCAAAATATTTTCGTTGGGTAAAAGAAATTCTTGTTGAGCAAGTATCGGATGATATTGTAGTTGGCAAACCATTTGATTTTTCAAATGTTGTGCAAGCTAAGGATATTGTTAACGTTATGGGGACTACAAAAGGTTGTGGTTTTGCGGGTGTAATGCGTCGACATAATTTTACTGGTGGACGAGCAAGTCATGGTTCAATGATGGGGCGAAGACCTGGAAGTATCAGTTTCCAGCGTTCACAAGGTAAAGTTATTAAAGGTAAGCGCATGGCTGGTCACATGGGTGTAACGCGTAAAACAGTAAGAGGCCTTGAAGTTGTGCAAGTTGTACCTCAAGATAATCTTATTCTAATTAAAGGTGCTATGGCAGGAAAACCTGGCTCTTTAGTATACGTTCGTAAGAATGGGTAAACGATGAATAAGCAAGTTGATAAAAAAATGAATTCAAATGATACAAGTAAGGTAGCAAGTTCACTTACTTCACTTTCTGTTCAAGATTTAGGTCTTGTTGTTGAGCACGATACGCAAATGAGTTATGCAATTTGGGTACGAGCTTTAATGCAAAATTGGCGTCAAGGAACGGTTGGTTGCAAAACACGTGGTGAAGTTTCGTTTTCAAATAAAAAACCTTGGAAACAAAAAGGAACTGGACGTGCTCGTGCAGGTAGCTCACGTTCTCCATTATGGAGAAGTGGTGGTGTTATTTTTGGACCACAGCCTCGCGTTAGAACTTTAAAAGTTAATAAAAAAAATAAAAGCCAAGTACTTTCCGCATGTGTTGCTTCGTATGCAAACCAAGGTAATTTATTTGCATTTGATTGGACACTGCAAGGCGAAAAACCGTCAACATCATTAGCTCATAAAGCATTTTCAGATGCAGGTTTAATGAATAAAAAAGTAACACTTTTTTTAGATCGGCAAGATTTTACACATTGGGCATCAATGAATAATTTAGATTATGTTCAAGTTTTAGCATTTGATGATGTTAATGCATATGAACTTTCTTTAGGAAATTGTATCGTGGTGTTGCAAAAGGATATCGAAATATTTAAAGATATGGTGGCGAAATGGAATTAAGTATCTTTAATATTATTGTTGGACCGGTAGTTTCTAATAAAGCATACCGCTTACATCAAACATTAAAAAAAATTACATTACAAGTGCATCCGGAAGCAAATAAATCATTGATTGCAGATGCTATGCATAAGCTTTTCAATGTAGAAGTTGAATCTGTAAGAATTATGGTTCGCAAAGGTAAACGTAAAGTTTCTAGAACGAGAAATGTAAGTTTTGATAATTTGCGAAAAATTGCGGTTATTACCCTTAAAAAGGGTCATGATTTAAATCTTTTTGGTGATGCGGCTATGTCAGTTGGGCATGAAAACCTAGAGAAGTTGCAAGGTTCTGCTTCTCGCGTAAATGAAAACAGTTAAGGATTTAATATGGCAATTGTTGCGAGAAAACCAAGAAACGCTTCTTTACGATTTCAAACATTTATTGATACGTCTCATCTTTCAAAAGAAAAGCCTTTAAAAAGTCTTACTGTTGGATTGCGTAAAAAAGGTGGAAGAAATGCTTATGGACGAATTACGGTTCGCCATAGAGGGGGCGGAGCTGAAAAAAAATATAGAATTGTTGATTTTCAACGTTCTGTACGCGATGTAGAAGGAATTATTCAATCACTTGAATATGATCCAAATCGTAATGTGCATCTTGGTTTAGTATTTTATAAAAATGGGGATAAACGTTATATTTTGTTGCCAGAGACTTTGAAAGAAGGTAGCTCTGTTATTGCTGGATTAAACGTTGAACCGAAAGTTGGTAATTGTTTACCAATTCGTCGCATCCCTGCTGGTTTTTTTATTCATAATATTGAAATGAAACCAAATGCTGGTGGCAAGCTTGTGCGTAGCGCAGGATCATCAGCTCAAATTATTGCAAAAGATGAAAATTTTGCGACGTTGAAAATGCCTTCAAACGAAGTTCGTATGTTGAGCTTGGATTGTTGGGCTACGGTTGGAGTTTTAGGAAATGCTGACTACAAGAATATTTCTTGGGGTAAAGCAGGAAGAACTCGTAATCGAGGATGGAGACCTTCTGTTCGTGGTATGGCTATGAACCCTGTTGATCACCCGCATGGTGGTGGTGAAGGAAGATCGAAATCTGGTTCTCATCCAGTTACTCCTTGGGGTAAAGGATGTAAGGGAACAAGAACTCGTCGTAAAAAAGATGTGTTAATTATTCGAAGACGTAAATAGATCTTCAAAAATACTTGGAAGTAAGCTATGGCTAGATCGGCAAAAAAAGGTCCTTTTGTGGATCCTTCAGTTATAAAAAAGGTCGAAAAGGTAAAAGGAAGTTCTAAGCGTGAAGTTATTAAGACTTGGTCGCGTAGAAGTATGATATTGCCTGAATTTGTTGGCCTGACATTTGCAGTACATAATGGAAAAAAGTTTGTTGAAGTATTGGTAAGTGAAAATATGGTTGGGCATCATTTAGGTGAATTTGCTCCAACAAGAACATTTAAAATGCATAGTGGTCAACGTCAAACGGGTACGGTTGCAAAATCGTAATGGATGTTTTTCTTGAGTTGCTGCAGCATTTTGTTAAAATAATAGTATGATTAATAAATGGGTAAGACATGGATTTTAAAGCGTCGGCAAAATTTATCAAACGATCACCGTATAAATTACGACCAATTGTAGATGTTATACGTGGAAAAAATGCACAATTTGCATTGGGCTGGTTAAAAGTATATGGACTTAAAAAATCTTTACCTGTAACAAAGCTTTTGCAATCTGCTATTGCAAATGCGCGCAATCAGCAAGACGATATTGCTCCTAAAGATTTAAAAATTGAAGAAGTACGTGTTGATCAAGGTCCAGCTTATAAATATTTTAAGCCGTCCGCTATGGGGCGTTCTATGGTTTTAAGAAAAAGACTGAGCCATATTACTATTGTATTGAAGCGTATAGAAGTTGAAAAATAATAAACAGATTGATTGAGAGGAAAACTTTGTGGGTCAAAAGGTTAATCCGATAGGATTTCGAGTCGGAGTCTATAGAGACTGGGATGCTCAGTGGTTTCCAAGAAGCTCCGTAAAAGGGTCTTATGCTAAAGAACTCCGTGATGATTTAATAATTCGACAATATCTAGAAAAAAGTCTGAGTAAGGCTGAAGTAGCAAGAATTGAGATAAAAAAAACTGGCGGAGTCGTCAAAGTTGTTATTCATTCTTCTCGTCCTGGTATTGTTATCGGGAAAAAAGGTCAAGAAGTTGATACATTAAGAAAAAATTTAGCTACTATGCTTCAAGTCAGTGGTGTTGATATTTCTGTTGAAGAAGTAAAAACTCCCGAACTTGATGCTGTTTTGGTGGCAAAAAGTATAGCAACGCAACTTGAACAACGTGCGAATTTTAAAAAGCTTATGAAAAAAGCTACGACATCTGCTATGAGAGCTGGTGCTCGAGGGATTAAAATTTGTTGTAAAGGTCGTTTGAACGGCGCTGAAATTGCTCGTGCAGAATGGTCCAGAGTTGGATCTGTACCTCTTCATACGCTTCGTGCAGATATAAGTTATGGTTACGCTCGTTCGTATACCGTAATGGGAGTTATTGGGGTTAAAGTTTGGATCTGTGTTGGCGAATACCAAACCAAATAAAACAGAAAGAATAAGCCATGTTGATGCCAAAAAAAGTAAAATTTAGAAAATCACACCGTGGAAGAATGACCGGCCTTTCAAAAGGAGCTCGTACGGTTGAATTCGGAGAATTTGGACTTGAAGCGGTTGAACCAGTTTGGTTAACTGCTCAACAAATTGAATCTGTGCGTGTTACTGTTGCTCGAAGAATTAAAAAGGTTGGAAGATTTTTTTTAAGAGTCTTTCCTGATAAACCTGTTAGTAAAAAGCCAATTGAAACTCGTATGGGTAAAGGTAAAGGAAACCCAGAATTTTGGGTTGCTGTAGTAAAACGTGGACGAGTTATTTGTGAACTTGGCGACGTGGATGAAGCAACAGCAAAAGAAATTTTTAGAATGGCTTCTTATAAACTTCCAATGAAAACAAAGTTTGTAAGAAAGGAAGTTTAAGCATGAAAAAGAATTTAAAAAACGAATTAAAACAAATGGCTTTAGAGTCTTTAAGAATTCGCGCAGAAGAAATACGTAAAGAAATGTTTTTGTTGAGAATGAAAAAGTTTTCAACTCCTGAAAAAAATACAGCTCTTGCTCGAAGTTTACGAAGGAATTTGGCTTGTGTTTTGACTTTCGTAAGGCAAAAGGAACTACATGGCAGCAAATAATAAAAAACTTTTGAGTGGAGTTGTAATCTCTGACAAAATGGATAAAACAATAGTTGTTTCTTATCAGCAAGCATTTAAGCACGAAAAATTTCAAAAGATCGTTAGAACTGTTAAAAAATACAAAGTACATGATCCTGAAGAAGTTGCAAAAATTGGAGATCGCGTAGAATTTTTTGAAGGTGCTCCTAAGTCGAAAACAAAATACATGTATTTACATCGTGTTATTAGTTAAGGTAAACGCATGATACAAAAAGAATCCTTTTTAAAAGTTGCTGATAATTCAGGTGCAAAACTCTTGAAATGTTTTCATTTAGTTGGCAGCACTCGCAAAAGATATGCATATATTGGTGATATCGTCAAATGTTCTGTCAAGATCGCTATACCTCAGGGCATGGTTAAAAAAGGTGATATTGTTGATGTTATGATTGTTCGAACCAAAAAAGAACTTCGTCGTGCTGATGGAACCTATATTCGTTTTAGCGAAAACGCTGGAGTTATTCTAAAAGATGGTAAAATGCTTGGAACTCGTATTTTTGGTCCTGTTGCTCGTGAAATTCGTGCAACTGGTCAAACAAAAATCGTTTCTTCAGCTCCGGAAGTTTTGTAGGGAAATTTAGATGAAAAATCAATTGAAAAAAAACGATAAAGTCCAGGTAATTTCTGGAAAAGATAAAGGAAAAGTAGGCGAAATTCTAGAACTTTGTAAAAAGTTTGGTAGAATTAAAGTTGAAGGCGTGAATGTTGTTACTAAGCATGTGAAAGCTCGTCGTCAAGGCGATGTTGCTGGTATACAAAAACGTGAAGATTATATTGATGCATCTAATGTTATGCCCGTTGATGCAATGACTGGAAAACCAGTACGAGTAAATAAGATTAAACGGGTTTAAGATAAATCCGCAAGGCCGGCAAAAGGAATTTAAAAGTGAATAGTCTCAAAAAAGCTCGATTAGAAGTCTTATACAATGAAAAACTTGCTCCTGCTTTACATAAAGAGTTAGGTTTGGGGAATGTCATGCAGACTCCTAAGATTTCAAAAATCGTTTTGAACATTGGTGTTAAAGAAGCGGTTGCTGACAGTAAGATTTTGCAAAGTGTTCAAAAAATTTTGACGATGATTGCTGGTCAAGCTGCGGTAAAAACAAATGCGAAAAAATCTATTGCAGGTTTTAAAATTCGTGAAGGTATGCCTCTTGGAGTTATGGTAACTTTAAGAAAACAACGTATGTATGAATTTTTAGATAGATTGATTAATTTATCATTGCCTATGGTGCGAGATTTTAGAGGCGTTTCTGCAAAATTTGATAATTCTGGAAATTATAATCTTGGTATTAAAGAATGGGTTATTTTTCCCGAAGTTGATTATGAAACATCAAGCAAAGTATTTGGTTTAAATATTTCAATTGAAACGACCACAAAAGATCCAAAACATGCGTATGCTTTGTTGAAAAGTTTTGGAATGCCTTTTGTTCAAGAAAGTAAATAGGTAAGATATGTCAAAAACGTCTCTCATAGAACGCGATAAAAAACGAGATGCTCTCGTTAAAAAATTTAAAGAAAAAAGAAGTGCATTGAAAAAAATTGTAAGCAATACAAAGGTTTCGTTAGAAGAACGTTTGGCTGCACAAGCAATGCTTACAAAGCTTCCAAGAAATTCAAGTCCTGCTCGTTTGAAAAAACGTTGTTCGCAAACAGGTCGTCCTCGCGGATATATTGGATTTTTTGGTGTTTCTAGAATTGTTTTTAGAGAACTTGCTTCAAACGGGCTTTTGCCTGGTGTGAAAAAAGCAAGTTGGTAAGTTTGGTTACGATAAGGGATTAATGTGTCAAAAGATGTAATTGCAGATTTTCTAACGATAGTTCGAAATGGCATTGAAAGATCTAAATTTTCTGTTGAAACGAGCTATTCCAAGCTTCGTTATGAAATTGCTCAAATTTTAAAAGAAGAAGGTTTTGTTTCAGATGTTCTTTTAGAAGAACAAGCAGAACAAAAAAACATCAAAATTGTATTGAAGTATGTTGATGGTGAATCGGTGATTCATGAAATCACTCGTGTAAGTAAACCAAGTCGCCGTGTTTATACAGGTGTTGACAATGTCAAACCTGTTATTAGTGGTTTAGGTGTTAGTATTTTAACAACCAGCAAAGGTGTTATGACTGATCGAGCTGCTCGCCAACACCGTGTGGGTGGTGAACTAATTTGTACAATTTGGTAATTAAAGGAAACTGTATGTCTAAAATTGGTAGAAAGCCTATCAACACTAAAAATGTCGATGTAACAATCGATGGCCAAACTGTTTCTTACAAGGGCGCAAAAAAATCAGGGACATACTTGTTACCAGATTGTTTACATGCGAAACTTGAAAACGATTTTCTAAAAATTGATCTTACAAATCCTGGTGATAAGAAAAACAATAATCTTTGGGGACTTCATAGAGCTTTACTTGCAAATGAATTAATGGGCAGTAAAGAAGAATTTTCAGAAAATGTTGTTATTGTTGGTTTGGGATACAAAGGCGAATTAAAAGGTAACACTATTGTGTTTTCTTTAGGATATAGCCATAAAATTGACTTTGATTTGCCTGCGAATGTGACTGTTTCAATTGATAAAACAGGTCAAAAATTAAACATTCGATCAACAAGTAAATTCTTGGTTGGTGATGTTGCTCAGCGCATTTGTGCTTTAAGACAGCCTGAGCCGTACAAAGGAACTGGTGTTCGCTTGCAAGATGAAATCATTCATAGAAAAACAGGAAAAAATTAACAAAGATTAATTAAGTTTGCAAAGGACATTTAGGTGAATATAAAAAAAATACAGCAAAAACGTCAACGCAGAGCAATGCGTGTACGAAATGCTTTGGCAGCCAAGTCAGTACATCCAAGAGTATCTGTTTTTAGAAGTAATAATCATATTTATGCACAATTGATTGATGATAGTATGCAAAAAACAATTGTTGCTTCATCATCAGCTGTTTTAGATGTAAAGAAAACAGAAAAGTTAGATAAAACAGCAATAGCAAAATCTGTGGGACTAGATCTTGCTCGTAAAGCATTGCAAGCAAATGTTAATGTTGCTTGTTTTGATCGAGGAAGTTATTTGTATCATGGTCGCGTTAAATCTTTGGCAGAAGGCCTAAGAGAAGGCGGACTGAAAATATAACATTTAAAAGTTTGGTATTAATTTATGATAAAAAAACAGATCCAGGAAGAAAAAAGCTCTTTTGAAAAAGCAGTGAGTGTTCGACGTGTTACCAAAGTTACTAAAGGTGGAAAACGTTTTGCTTTTTCAGCTTTTGTAGTATCAGGCGATCAACAAGGTAATGTTGGTATCGCAATGGGTAAAGGTAAAGATGTCTCTGTTGCTATTGCAAAAGCGACAGTAAGAGCACATAAGCAACGCATTACAATTCCGATGCGCAATACAACGGTACCGTATAATGTTGAAGGTCATCATGGTGCATGCAAGGTAGTGATTCGTGCTGCTTCAAAGGGTACAGGAATTATTGCTGGCGGTGCTGTTCGCTCAGTTATGGAAGCTCTTGGAATTAAAGATGTTTTGACTAAAGCAATTGGGTCATCAAACAATATTAATGTAGTCAAAGCAACTTTGAATGCGTTATCTAAACTTCGATCTGTAAAGCATATTGCTAAATTAAGAGGCAAAACAGTTCAAGAAATAACAGGAAAAAATGATGTTGCAGCTGAATAATTTATTAAAATTAACAGAAAAAAGAAAACGAGTTGGACGCGGCGGTAGTCGTGGAGGAACTTCAGGAAAAGGTCATAAGGGGCAAAAAGCTCGTTCTGGCGGTGGTGTTTCTGCTCGCTTTGAGGGTGGACAAATGCCTTTATCTCGTCGTTTGCCAAAACGCGGATTTAGCAACCATATGTTCAAACAAGAATTTGATTTAGTAACTCTTGAACAGTTAGAACGTCTTTTTCAGGATGGTCAAACAGTAACTAAACAAATGTTGCAAGAAACTGGATGTGTCAAAAAAGGAAAATTGGTAAAAGTATTAGCAACTGGTGTTTTGCAAAAAAATATAACACTAGAAGTTGATGCATGTAGTAAGTCTGCAAAAGACGCTGTAGAGCGTGTAGGCGGTGCTGTTAAACTCGTTTAGGAGTAGTAAAACGTGGTTTTATTAAAAAGTTTTCGAAATATATTTCTAGTTTCAGAGCTTCGCAGAAAGATAGCTTTTACACTAGGAGTTTTGGTTGTTGCTCGTTTAGGAACATATATTCCAGTTATTGGAGTTGATGTTCCCAAATTATACGAGTATATGCAGCAAAAATCAGGAATAGGTGGATTGTTAAGTTACTTTGACATTTTTTCGGGTGGTGCGTTAACTCAATGTACCGTATTTGCTTTGGGTATCAGTCCTTACATTACTGCTTCCATTATGATGCAGATATTGGGAATGACTCTTCCTTCGTTGGAGCAATTGCTCAAAGAAGGTGAATATGGTCGTAAACTCCTTAACCAATACACAAGATATTTAGCTTTAGGGTTAGCTGTTATGCAGAGCATTGGTTTTGCAACATTTCTTGAGTATCAAGGATTGGTGCTTATACCTGGTTGGTCGTTTCGAATTCTTTTTGTAATGACATTGACAGCTGGTGCTATGATTGTTATGTGGTTTGGTGATCAAATATCATTGTATGGTATTGGCAATGGAAGTTCTGTACTTATTTTTGCAGGTATTATTTCTACGTTTCCAGCTCAAATTTTGAAATTAGTTCATATGGTGCAGGAAGGAAATTTAAATATTATTCTTGCTCTTATGGTACTTGTTGCATTTTTAGCTATTACAGCAGCGATTATATTCTTGGAAAAAGGTGAACGAAAAGTTCCTGTGCAGTATGCGCGTAGAATTGTAGGTAATCGTGTATATAGTGGGCAAAGCAGCTATATACCTTTCAAAATTAATAGTGCTAATATTATGCCTGTTATTTTTGCAACAACGCTTTTAAGATTTCCTGCAGTTATTGCAAGTATGTTGTCTACAAAATTTCCTGTAGTTAACACAGTAATACAGGCATTTTATAGTGGACCATTATATCACGTATCAGAATTTTTACTGATTATAATGTTTTCATTTTTGTATACAGCGATTGCAATTAATCCAGCAGAACTTGCTGAAAATATTAGAAAGAATGGTGGATTTATTCCAGGGATTCGTCCCGGCAAGCAGACAGCTCATTATTTTGAATATTTGTTAAATAGAATTGGACTTGTGGGTGCTATTTATCTTGGTACTCTTG
>DATIJN010000125.1:0-54201 GCA_035478615.1 Saccharimonadales bacterium (SeqCode) | reverse complement strand
GAGTGCATTGCCTCCGGAAATAGGTCAATTGGGTCATTTACAATACTTGGATTTGACAAACAACCAACTGAGTGAATTGCCTCAGGAAATGAGTCAGCTGAGTGCTTTACAAACATTGTTTTTGTCAAACAACCAACTGAGTGCACTGCCGCCGGCAATGGGTCAATTGGGGGCTTTACAATACTTGGATTTGTCAAACAACCAACTGAGTGCATTGCCGCCAGAAATGGGTCAGCTGATTCATTTACATCAATTGTATTTAACAACCAACTGAGTGTATTGCCTCCGGAAATGGGTCAGATAACTTGATTTACAAAATATAATAAATAGAAAATGTAATAAAAATGATTCATTTTTGATTCATTAACAAGAAAAATGGAGACTGATATATATCAGTTAGGGTACAAACAACTCAATCAATTTCAAAAAGAAGTACTCGATGAGTGTTATCAGAAAAAATCTGCTGCATTAAGTTGTCCTTTAGGTAGTGGAAAAACGCTAATATCGTTAGTATTATCATTGCGTCTTACGCAAGGGCCAATACTCATCGTCGTATCAAAAAGTCTTATCACCAACTGGGAAGATGAGATTAAAAAGTTCTTCGGTGATAAACTATCTTACAAAGTAATCCACCCAAGTGTTACTGACATCAGTCAGTGGCAACTTAAAAAATCACGGCAAATCTATTTGACGACCATTGATGTGTTGGCAAAAGCATATAAAGATTGTATGATTGATAAACAGTTTATTGAACAAAAGTTTGTTCAAACGCATGGACGGTTAGGTAATTATGTAAACTATTATAAAGTACCACATGCACCTTATTTAACGCACGCTATCGGTATTGGTTTAATGTATAGTATTAAATGGGGTTGTTTGATCGTTGATGAAGCACAAATGTATACCAACATTGCTACACAATGTTGCCAAGCACTTGGTGCAGTTTATGCTAAACATCGTTGGCTCTTATCAGGTACGCTGTTTGATGAACCAAAAGCTGAGCGTATTTTAGGTTATCATATCATTTTAAATGTCCCCACAAAACCTAGAAATTTACCAGATACAAAAAAACTAATCAAATCAGATTCATTCAAAGGTTTGAATGAACATATAGTGCATCGCGCGGCTAATTTAGCGTTCATACCACCCAAAGTGAATCAACAAATCATCACACACCCTCTTCATAAAAACGAAGCAACCATTTATTGTATGATGCGGAAAATCTTAATTGTCATGAAAGAAAAAGCCCACAATGCTAAACTTATTAATGACCAAGTTGGGTTTAAGTTATTTAACGGTTACACATTGGTGATGCTTTTGTATTTGAGACAAGCAATCATTCATCCCTTAATTCCCATCACCAGCATTGTACTAGATACAATGGATTTTGAAAATAAATCAGAGTTATCTAAAATTATTCTACAAGAATTGAAAACACTGCAACTTGACAAGTATTTGAATAACAAAAAATCAATTATATCATCACGATTTTCCCGTATTTTAGATGTTTTAGATAAATACTGTGTTGATAAAACACTTTTGTTTTCTTGTTTTGTAAGTTGTTTGGATATACTGGAATACTTATTAAATTATTCCAGTATATCCAATCGGCCTATTTTTCATATGACATCAAACATGTCTTTAAAACAGCAAAGCAATTTGATTAAAAATTTTAAACAAACTGAACATGGTATTCTATTGATTACATTTGAATTGGGTGCACAGGGACTCAATTTGCAGTTTGCCGTAAATGTATTGTTGTGCGATTATTGGTGGAACGCTGCCAAAACACAACAAGCGATCGGAAGAATTAACCGATTAGGTCAAATGGCTAATATAATTAATATATTTTTCTTTAGTGCCAATACAGCGATTGAAAAAGTCATTTACGAAAAACAGTATGCTAAACTACAAATCTTGGATGAATTGAAAGAAGGTAAACAAAAAACAAAAATACCAAAGATTAAAATGGATGATGTGATTAAAATGATTGAGTGTGAAGTGAATCGTGAAAAGCTGGAAAAAATTAAATGTATTTAGATTTGTAATAAATAATACCCATTTTGGGTATTATTTATATTTTAAAATGTCTATGTGTGTAATTAACAGTATATTGACCAACCGATAAAGCTGGATATGGTGTATTTTGAATGGGTAATGTTTGTTTTTTGTTTAGTTCGATCATTGTAGGTATATTTATATGCGATTGAATATACAAATAGCATACACCACTAGCAATATAAATGATATAGTCATCAGTCATATTCAGTGACGATGTATTACACTTTTTATAAGCTAATTTAGTATGGTGCATAATACCAATTTCACCATCACCAATGTATATGGTCCAATTTAGAAAATCGTTGATTTTAGCAACATTAGCTGCACTTAATCCTTGAGGTGTGAGACCGTTTTTAACATCACAAAATGCCTTCAATAGAGCACCTTCCATTTTACCAGTTAATTTCAACAAATTCAATCACTTTTTTGTATTACAATAACTATGACAACGATTATATTTTTCATCAGTTGAATATTCTGAATAGACAGTTAATTTAGATGGATTATGCCATGATACTTCACCAATATCGGGTAATATAATCCATGCGACCCACCATAAAATATGGTCATCGGTTGAATCTAAACGAATACCCGTTTCGTAATTCAATACTGATGCTAGATACATTGCCTTTAATACTAAAGTGTATCTGACACTATAATTTGTATCATTTTCTTTAATTTCTACTAATGTTTTTACTAATTCAGATTCCATTTTAACAGTTAATTTAAACAAATTAAATCACTTTTTGTATTTACATATAAATAATACCCTTAATGGTATTATTTAGATTTATTTAATTACATATAATAACTAACAAGATCAGAAAGATTATAGAGTGCAATGGCAATTTCATCGTCACTTTCTTCTAAATCTTCACGACTCAAAACACCATCATTATGTAATTTGACTATAGCATCCAATGAATTAAAAGATTTCATATATTGTATTTTAGTTAAGAATTTTAACACTTCAGAATATAAAATAGCTTCTTCTTCTGCTGTTGTTTCATCATCATTTTCTTCCACAAAATTAATCACCCATCCTTTATAATCATCTTGTAAATAACGACCCAATTTATTATCTTTGAAATTACATCTGATATTCACTTCACCACCATCAGTGGGTATTTTTTGTAAATGTGGTAATAAATCCAAATGATTTTTTGTTAAATCAAATTTAATCATCATGTATGAATCGGTGGTTAATGCCATACCCACGCATATCAATTTAAATGATTCCTTTTCGCATCTTTTCACATTTTTGTATTCTTTAATCCATAAATCCAATGTTTTTTGTTCAGTCATGAGTGGTAAATTTTCCTTTTCAAATTTTTGTTTCCAAAACTCCTTATTACATACTTTTGACATGGATTTGTCTTTTTTGCATTGTGATTCCAATTGTATGATTGGCAACGACAATAAATGATCAATACTTTTTTCAGATTCTTCACCGCTCGTAGCAGCAACACCGATTGTTTTTTCTGTACTTTTTTCACTTACTTCTTTTTCTGATTTCTTTTTAACTTCAGCTGATTTTTCTGCTTCCTTTTTAACTTCAGCTGATTTTTCTGCTTCCTTTTTTACTTCAGCAGATTTTTCTGCTTCCTTTTTTACTTCAGCAGATTTTTTTGCTTCCTTTTTTACTCCAGCTGATTTTTTTGCTTCCTTTTTAACTTCAGTTTTTTTATCGGAAGATTTTTCTTCCTTCTTTGGTGGAATACCAAATTCTTTGACCAAATTTTTGTACGTAATTTTACCAATCTCAATACCCTTACCACTACGTGGATTAACATCAGGATGTTTGTGAAATTTTCGTTTTAATTCAGCTAATTGTTCAGGCGTTTCTTGAATTTTAGTGCTCATGTTGAATCTACGTAATTCAATTTTTTGTGTTAAAAAATATAAATTAAATCATTTTTTTTCACGTCCTAAATTGGCAATTTTATCGGCGAAATTATTATATTGATCATCGCGATGAGCGTACACATGTTCGAATGTGATATTTGCTGAAAGTAAATCAACACATTGGATAATTAATTCTTTATTTTTAACCGGTTTTTTGTTAAAAGTTAAAAATCCGTTTGTTTTCCATTTTATTATCCATTTGGTTAAACAGTCGATTGCATATTGAGAATCGGTTCGGATAATGATATGACATCCATCATAACAATGATGGATGTTATCATGGATGTGATATAATGCCATTTTAATGGCGTAAAGTTCAGCAATTTGATTGGTGCATGGATCAAATGGCACCCTACCATAATGTTGTTTTACAATGTTATTTTGATGTAAAACAATGTAACTATATCCACCAATTTTTTTAACACATGAACCATCGGTGTATATCATTATATCCATTTTATCATAAAATAAATGATATTTAATCATTAATTTTATATAATAGCTTTTCGAAAATAATCAACCCAATCAAATGAATCTAACTCACCGCTGAAAACACCATCAGCTTCCATAAGTTGGTACGTTTTAAATAATTTTGGATATAAAATATCATGTTCAACAAATTTATATATATCCACGTTTTGATATTTAACACTGATTGTGTTCACTTCGTCGTCAACAAATTGATTCAAAACATAAATCACATCATCCGTTTCGCACGTGGTAATGCGATAATTAAATTTATTTAAAATTTGAAGTATAGTAATATACAATAATGATTCATTAAATTGTTTATGAAAATAAGCAATCAAATGATCCGCTTTTAAATTAACACCTTCGTATAATTTCGTTAATAACGATAATAACGCTGCCGATAAAACGTAAATAGCATCAACACGTTTTAAATCATATTGATGTAAATAACGTTCTAGTAAATCAATAGTCAAATAACAAGTGGTTGGATTTAAATTTAATTCTTTACAAGTATTAATAATATCATGAACGATGATGTAAAAATATGACAATTTAATTTTTGATGTGGATTTTAAATCACCCCTATTTATAATATCCAGCGGTGTGCATGATGGTACAACCGTACTTGTTGATATCAAATCAATAATATCAGGCCGTTTATCAGGATTTACTTGAAGCATGCTCGTTATTAAATCAACCATATTTTTGGGTATTTTAAAGTAATCATTAGGTAAGTGATGTAAAAATAAATCTTCAACATTAATCGTATCATCAATACCATTTTTTTCAATTAAATCATAATTTTGTTTTGTATCTTTCCGAGGTTCATTGAGTAGACTTAAAATTTTAAAAATAATACTTGTAAAATCTTCATACTGATTAAGTAAGACATTATCAGGTTGTGTAAAATAATCCTTAACTAAATATTGAACAAAAGTGATACCAAGTGCCCAAATATCAACTTTAGTGGTAAAATATTTTTGCCCAGTCAATAATTCTGGCGCTAAATATAGTGGTGAGCCACGTAATACCATGTGTTTCACATGTCTTGCCATCACATTACATGGTAATTGGATAGCAAAACCAAAATCGGCTATATATAATTGAATATTATTATTATTGTTCATATCAATTAATATATTGTCTGGTTTAATGTCGGAATGGATAATACCAACGTGATAAAGATGCGTCATTGCAATCAATGCCTGATTTAACAGCGTCGGTAATAATTGAATACGCGTAATATGATCATTATTTTCGATAAAAGTAGTCATATCCATATCATGATAGGTTGTTAATAATTTAAAACTTAAGTAACTGCCGGTTGATGCAGTTTGTATTTTTGCATCAACATCATAAAGTTGCATGATGTGTGAACAATTTTTTAATCGTTGTAACGCATTCAATTCACATAAAATGGGTACACTAATGGATAAAATAGATTTATAAACTTTAACAGCGACGTATTTTTTTGTTGTTAAATGTTCATGTAGATAAACTTTTGCTTGTGTACCCTTTCCAATAAAATCAATATACTTTGTTACATTTTTGAAAGGTTCATTCATTTTTCATAATATAAAAATATTAAAAATCATTTTTATCAATTTATGAAAAATGATTAAAATTCATATTTTAATTTAAAAAAAAATGACATTACCAGCACCAGCATCGTTAAGAACGTTAAATGGTATGATGATTTGGGATTTCATCAATACTATTGTGATAACACTTACACACCTTGTGATTTAAGCACGTTGGTTTATTTTAATTGGACAATATCCAATTATGGACGCACTTACAGTTAGCGCGACAATTTAGGATTCCATCAGTATCATGCTATTATTTAAAATATAACAATATTTGTTATATTTAAATATAAAATTAAATTATAAAAGATGGATATAATTACAAATGATATATACTACAAAAAATGTATTAATTTTATACAAGCGTATGCTGATTATGCATACTTGACAGAAGAAGCTAGAAATTATTTTATTACTACGTATAAGACATTAACACCAGAAACAAGTCAAGAAGTGTTAATACAATTACAATACCATGTACATCAAGCGGTAAGAGTCATGCAAAGTGAAGTAAGATGGTACTTTCTTAAATCAGCACCAATTGTTTTTAGTATTGGTTTCCTTTCTGTGGTTGGTGCTAATTATATTAAATATTATTTCACCAATAAATACGTTATTGATATATTAAATACAATAATAGGCGTGGGTGTGTTAGGTATTTTTTTTAGTCCTGTTATGATCATTGGTAGTGTGTTTATTTGATAAATATAACTGTATTTGTTATATTTATAGTTTATAATATAAATATATAAATCATATATAAAATATGGATCAGAAAAGCAAGATTATTCAATTTATTCGTGATCGTTTTGAAGAATCAACCTATCGTCATGTAAAAAAAGATTTAGATTTAGATCAATTTACTTATGAGGAATTTATAAATCTCCAAAAACAATACATTGATAAATTATCTACAGAAGGCTTGAACGATATTGAAAAAGTAATTTATTTGATTACTGGTGTTGGATTGAACTTTTTAAACCATCGCTGGCATCGTGACGATGAAATTTATGAAGTGGAAGACGCCTATGGGTTGATTATTGTTAAAAATCAAATTGTTCTTACGCGATGGATTTAAATAATTTGTTATATTTATAAGTTTATCATAATAAATATAAATCATATATAAAAATATGGATCAATATAATCTATTATTACAATTATTAAAACAAAATATAGAAAATGACGATATCAATGAATTACAAAATAATTTGTTACTCATCCCATTTGAACAATTAAAACAAAATACAGTAGATAAACTACTATCGTATATTGTGAATTTAACACCACTTTACAATAGTCAACATAGTATCAAATGCATCTTTGATACTTGTTACAAACTATTACCGTTAAATAATGGTAATCTTGATCATTTAACGCGGTTATTTTGTGATATCACTGTAACAAAAGAAGCATTGTTGCTGGTTGCACAAACTTATTCGTCAACACATCCGTTGGAATATTATATAGAACATTTGATTGATTATGATGGTCAACCAATGACGATGATTGGTGCTAAAAATTTAGATGACATCTTTAATGTGACAAATGATATATGGCAATATTTATTTAAAAAATCAGTAGAAAATGAAATTAGAAAAGGTTATACAAATCGATTAATAAAAGAATTTATTGAAATGAAAATGGTTGAGACTGCACTTTTTTTACCAGCACCAACATGGATTATTAACGATTCAACAATATGTTTAGATAATTATAATGATAATTATGTTGATGTATTAACCGATGATGAACAAAAACAATTATCAGTGATGACTGATCCATTATCTATCTATCGATATAAATTAAATTTTGATCAAACATTATTCAAATTATTCGGTCCAGCAAATGTACAAATGAGTGAAAATTTATTATTGGATGATATATGTCATATCTATGGTGGATGCCGTATGTTACTATGTCAAGAATATGAAGAACAATATCTCGATGATGAAAGTGTCGATGATATGTCCTATGGCTATGACAATGATGCATTTAATAAAACACATTGGTTTACAGGTATTTGTGATACATGTTTAAATAAAATTGAATTTCTTCATTATGCCGTTAGGTTACCGCTCTATAATGGTGGATGGAAAGGTTGCTATTGCTCATGGGATTGTGTAAGAAAAACGCTTTTATTACCAAATGAAATTGTTACATTTGAACTCATTGATTTATTTGAAAAACAAATCAATGAAATTGGTATTCAAGATCGGGTTTATGAATAATATTGTTTTACCATTCGGCGCAAAGAACTCAGCTGACCCATTTCCGGCGGCAATGCACTCAGTTGGTTGTTATACAAACACAATTCTTGTAAAGCACTCAGCTTACCTATTTCCGGCGGCAACCAACTTAGTTGGTTGTTTATCACATATAAGTATTGTAAATGAATCATTTGACCGATTTCCGGCAGCAATGCACTCAGTTTGTTGTTAGACAAATACAATACTTGTAAATGACTCAGATGACCTATTTCCGGCGGCAATGCACTCAATTTGTTGTAAGACAAATACAATTTTTGTAAAGCACTTAGATGACCTATTTCCGGCGGCAATGCACTCAGTTGGTTGTGATTCAAATACAAATATTGTAAAGCACTTAGATGACCTATTTCCGGCGGCAATGCACTCAGTTTGTTGTTTGACAAATACAATACTTGTAAATGACTCAGATGACCTATTTCCGGCGGCAATGCACTCAGTTGGTTGTTTGACAAATACAATCGTTGTAAAGCCCCCAATTGACCCATTTCAGGCGGCAATGCACTCAGTTGGTTGTCTGACAAATTCAATCGTTGTAAACCCCCCAATTGACCCATTTCAGGCGGCAATGCACTCAGTTGGTTGTTTGACAAATACAAATATTGTAAATGACTCATTTGACCCATTTCCGGCGGCAATACATTCAGTTGGTTGTTTGATAAATTCAATATTTGTAAAGCACCCAGATGACTTATTTCCTGCGGCAATGCACTCAGTTGGTTGCGAGACAAAGACAAATCTTTTAAAGCACTAATCTGTCCAATTTCTAGAGGCAATACTTTGATTTTTGAATATGATAAATTTAATGTTGTAGTCGTATATAATGCTTTCATCGTATATTCGTCGAGTGAAAGTATGCTAATCAAGCGAGACAACTGGTAACACAGTTTAAGCAACTGATACCACGTCATATTATCTGTTTTAAATACAGACATTCCCGTTTCATGATAGAAACGGTCATAAATTTGTTGAAACAAATCATCATGTTTATGACATAACGTCTTATTCACTTGACAAAATCGGAATACGGATCTGATATCTGCATGAGACACAATTTCACGTAATACATCATCATTCATATTTATAAGTTAATAAAATAAATTCATTTCAATTTTTTATTAGTTTTTACCATTCGATGTGTAAAGCACGCAGTTGACCAATTTCCTCAGGCAATGCACTCAGTTGGTTGTTTGACAAATCCAAGTATTGTAAATCACTCAGCTGACCCATTTCCGGCGGCAATGTGCTCAGTTGGTTGTCAGACAAATGCAATTGTTGTAAAGCACGAAGCTGACCCATTTCCGGCGGCAATGCACTCAGTTGGTTGTTTGACAAATCCAATACTCGTAAATAACTCATCTGATTCATTCCCGGCGGCAATGCACCCAGTTGGTTGTCAGACAAATACAAGTATTGTAAAACACTCAACTGACCCATTGCCTGAGGCAATACACTCAATTTGTTTTTAGACAAATTCAATTTTTGTAAATGATTCAGCTGGCCAATTTCCGGTGGCAATGCACTTAGTTTGTTGTTTTGCAAATACAAGTATTGTAAATGACTCAGCTGACCTATTTCAGGCGGCAATGCACTTAGTTTGTTGTTTGACAAAATCAAGTATTGTAAATGACTCATATGACAAATTTCCGGCGGCAATGCGCTCAGTTGGTTGTAAGACAAATCCAATGTTTGTAAAGCACGCATCTGACTCATTTCCGGTGGCAATGCACTCAGTCTGTTGTAAGCCAATTCCAATGTTTGTAAAGCACGCAGCTGACTCATTTCCGGAGGCAATGCACTCAGTTTGTTGTTTGACAAATCCAAGTCGTGCAAATGAATCAAATGTCCGATTTCCGGAGGCAATACACTAAGTTGGTTGAGAAATAAATCCAATCCTTGTAAAGCATTCAGCTGACCCATTTCTGGAGGCAATGCTTTGATTTTTGAATCAGATAAATCTAATTCTGGCATCGTATATAATACTTTCATCGTATAGTTTTTGAGTGAAGATAGGATAAGTAAGCGAGACAACTGGTAACACAGTTTAAGCAACTGGAACCACGTCATTTTACCTGTTTTAAATACATCCATACCTGTTTGATGATAAAAACGTCGATAAATGTGATGAAACACATCATCGTATTGATGACATAAAGTCTTATTGACTTGACACAATTGGAATACGGATTGGATATCCGCATGAGATAAAATTTCACGTAAGACATCTTCGTTTAAATCAACTTGATGATGTTGTACTGATCGTTGTTGTTTTTTAGGATAACGTGGTGCAACATGTGTTGTCCGTATCGGTTGTAATAATAAAACATCTTAATCGTATTTTTCCAACAACTTTTCATAAGTTGGACCATCAATATAAACGAATCTTCCAGAATCTGGATTTTGTATTTGCTTATACGTTTCCATTTAAATATTATTTTATTTAAAATAATATTAATTACAATATGAGTGGTGTTTGTGTAATTTGTATCGCAATGGGTTGAGAAACCAAAATAAGACATTGACCACATGCATAACTAAAACTATTTGCTGTAATATTAATACTATTATTGGATTGACAATCACATTTGGTAATTTTACCATGAACGGTAATGGATTCAGTTTCACCAACACGTAATTTTGTACACGTGATACGGTGAACACCTGTAAAGCTATCATAAACGTAAATCGGACCTTTAATTGTCGCATTACCCGTATTTGTGACAGTAAATGTGATGTATATTTTTTGTCCTACTTGAGTTGGACAAGTATAGGTATATGGTGGAACAGTGCCATTTGGGGTTTGGACTGTGGCTGATAAACTCATGGTGGCAGTGGTACCACACTTACAAAGGACATAGACTACTTTAGGCAAACAACATTCGTTGTTACTTGACGAAGATTTACACTTCTTATGACATTTCTTTTGTTTCGCACATGGATCTTGACATTTAACAACAGGACATGGCTTTTGACATTTCTTCTTTTTGCTACATTTCTTTTTTGGTTCGCATGTTACCGATGTATCACACTTTTCAAAGCATGGTTCGCATTTATTTTTATGATGACGTCTTTCCATATTTTGTTTTAAGTAAAAAAAAAATTATAAAATAATTAATCAAATTAACAATAAACTAATTTGAATAAAAATGATTCATATTATTTGCAATAACATGAAAATGGGACGCGTATTAAAAGTGAGATATTTTGAATCGTATGATGATTTCATTCATCATGACAATGATTATGACAATGATTATGAGGAAGACTTTCAATTGCAATATCAAAATATAGACTTGAAACAGTTCAACACGTGGTGTGGTACCAAAAAGCAGCTTATCATGGAAACCCAGATTATCACAACGTGCGTGATAGATGGGGATGATAGTTACATTACCGTGAATCGCATCTTGTGGATGATCCTTGATGAATGCGGCAATGATGATTATATTTGCATTGACAATAATTAACCGTTACATGATAAAATGATTCAATAAACTGATTTTAATTTTTAAAATAAAAAATGATGATGAATGATTATGATTATAATTTGTCGAAATACATAAAGCAGTATAATACATATAAATCATCAATTGAAACCATTGATCAAATCAATAAAGAAAATGTTAAATGTATATATAAGTATTTTTTACTAAAACAATTTAATTTAGTTAATGATATTAACAAATACATTATATTATTCTCTGATTTTTTAAAACACTATCGACTGTATTATAATACTTGTTGGATGAAAAAAAAATTAAATGACTATAAATTGTTTGATTTAGATAATAACCAAAATACAATAAAACAACTTTCATCATGTCTACAAATAGACATGATGAAACATTTTAATCATTATTTTAAAAAAATACATCATCAAACAAGTCATCAAATAATTAACAATTTGATAAAAAGATTATCAAATACAACTTATTGTTTTCAAGGAGGATATGGACATGCCGTCCATGGTGATATTTTTACCCATAAACATCATTGGTGTATAAAACCAGAATATTATGAACAAATTAAACCATTAGATTATGAATATCTTGCGTTAAAACTGAATAATCGATATATCCATGTTAGTGATAAACCTAAACAAGAAAGGTGGGGTAATTAGTAGTATATGGTAATTGTTGTTTTAAATCGTATTTAACTGTAGATGATAATTTATTATTCATCACATTCAAATATTGTAAAGCACGCAATTGGCCGATTTCATTCGGCAATGCATTCAGTTGGTTGTGATCCAAATACAAGTATTGTAAAGCGCTCATCTGACCCATTTCCGGCGGCAATGCACTCAGTTTGTTGTTTGATAAATACAATTTTTGTAACGCACGCATTTGACCGATTTCCGGCGGCAATGCACTCAGTTGGTTGTCAGACAAATACAATTGTTTTAAAGCCCCCAATTGACCTATTTCCGGTGGTAATGCACTAAGTTGGTTGGATGATAAATTCAATTCTTGTAAAGCACGCAGCTGACCAATTTCTGACGGCAATGCACTCAGTTGGGTGGTTGACAAATTCAAGTATTTTAAAGCACTCAGTTGACCGATTTCCGACGGAAATACATTCAGTTTGTTATAATACAAATTCAAATATTTTAAATTAATCAGCTGATCGATTTCCGGAGGCAATGCACTCAGTTTGTTGTTATACAAAGATAATCTTTGTAAATGATACAACTGACCGATTTCCGGAGGCAATGCACTCAGTTGGTTGTTATACAAAGATAATTTTTGTAAATTAATCAGCTGACCGATTTCCGGCGGCAATGCACTCAGTTGGTTGTTATACAAAGATAATTTTTTTAAATGAATCAGCTGACCGATTTCCGGCGGCAATACTTTAATGTTCTGATTAGATAAATCTAATGTTTTCATCGTATATAATGCTTTCATCGTATATTTTTTGAGTGAAGGTAATAAGAGGAACAAGCGAGACAACTGGTAACACAGTTTAAGCAACTGAAACCACGTCATCTTAGTTGTTTTATTTTTAAACACAGACATGCCAGTTTCATGATAGAAACGGTCATAAATGTGTTGAAACAAATCATCATATTGATGACATATCGTTTTGTTAACTTGACATAATTGGAATACGGACTGGATATCAGCATGAGATAAAATTTCAAATAAGACATCTTCGTTTAAATCAACATGGTGTATCGGTTGCGATAATAAAACATCTTCACAGTAATTCATTTAAATAATTCAATAATATTTATTAAATTATAATAAAAACATGGATTGGAACACGTATAGACAATATCATCGTCAACAACATGGTAATGTGAGTCGCGCTAAATTATCCCAAGATTATCAACAATATCGCCAATCTCAAACGCGTCCTTTATCACCGTCTAGGACTATATCGCCTGCGCGTACGATATCTCCTCCACGTACCGTGCGTAAGTTACGTTCATCACCGCTTAAAAAACAAGCATCACCGCGTGTACATCATTTAATGACATTAAATGATATTGAACAGATGGCTAAAACAAAATCATTTTTAATTGTAGTTTTATATGCGGATTGGTGTGGTCATTGTCAAGCCATGAAAGCAAAACTAGGCAATAAAATGCGCAATTATGACAAATTGATATTTGTTGAAGAAAAAGCAATGGATGACAAGTTGAAAGATCATTTTCCTCACATTTTGTATTATGAAGATGGAAAACGACAACCTGATTTAACGGTTAATGATGTTTATAACTACTTAAATTTATAATGTATTTTGTTGGTGTTTTATAATGATGTAAATGATAATGATGATAATCAACACAAACATAGTAATTGATATCACTTTAAAAACGGGTGAATCTGTAATAGACATATCTTCACAATGATGTAAATAGTCTAAATTTTTACAAAACTGTACAGCATTAAAAAAACTAATGAGCATTTTTTTATAATCAATAGATAATGCGTCATTTGTTACAATATCGTTATTTGTAACTGGTATATTTTTAAAAACATATCTATTAATTTTGTTTTTACATAAATAGGCGGAAATAACAACATCATCATTTAAAAATAAATCATCATTCATCAAACTTAAACTAAAAAAATCACTAATGATTTTTTCTTTGCATGGAAACATGAATCGTTTATACAAAACACCAGAACTACCAACCAATATATCAATTTTTCTTCCATGATCTGGAACTTGCATACCAACCAATGTTTGAAATTGATTAGCAACAGTCACGTTGGAATAAAAGTTAAAAAATAAATGCGAGTCTACTAACCAAGCTGAACCGGTAATTGCAGACTTTGGACGAAGTTTGCTTTTATAAATAAGCGTTTCTATTAATTGATGATGATACACAATATCATCATCGAGTGAAATAATCATCGTGTTTGGGTCATTTTCGTGCATCAATGCACCGTATAATTTACAAATGGGTCCATAATCATAATCAATACGTACCACCGTACATAACTTTTTGATTTTATCTGGCAATTTAGGATAAGTTTGATTTAACCGCTTCGCTTTATAGGGTAATGTTAAATAAATGGCGTCTAATTTGACGGTTTGATGACGTAATTGTTTTAACATTTTTAATACCAACTTATATCGACTTGGTAATGTTGTTAATGTGCCGACAACTCTCATTTTATATAATAAAATATCATTGATATTTTATTTGTTAATTATTTTTATTAATATATTGTTTAATATATTGTTTAATCGGTATAACGTAGTGATAAATAATAAAAGCAATAATACAATAAAATACGATAAATGAAAATAAAAATACAATAATAAAATAGGTCATACAAAGTGGTAGTGGTAATACAGCCATTAATAAAAACATAATAATACTACTCGCAATAAACGCAATAGGCCACATACTTTCTTCACATAATCTATCTAGTAAATGAATGATAATTGCTTTGTTGTTATTGTTTGATAAAGCATTTGTAAATGTATGACACGTATGATCATCACAAATAAATCCATTAACAAGAATATATATGGATAAACTTAGAATAATAAAATAAACAATAACAATGAGAATATAAATCATATTCCTTATGTTTACGTCAAACATTTTAATATAATATAATTATTATTATAAATGATAAAATGTTATTGTATTTCATTAAAGGAGAATGAAAAAATACGTTCACTTTTAACGCCACAATTAAAAAAAAATGGGATTAATGCTGAATATCATATAGTAGAACGATCACCCTTAGGTGGATGTCATGGTTGTTTCACGTCACACATTGAAGTGTTAAAAAAAGGACTAGAACAAAGTTGTCAATATATTATGGTATTAGAAGATGATGTTTATTTTGAATGTAATCAAGATAAATTAAATCAAATTTATCAATTTATCGAAAAATTGGATAATCAATCCAATTGGTGTTTTAGTTTTGGTTATTTAACAGCATGTTCATCAACTAAAATTAATCATTTTATCAATCAACTTTATCACTGTTATTGTACACATGCGTATATAGTACCCAGACAAACTGCCAAAAAATTAAGTCAAATGGTTTGGAAAAATGTTCCTATTGATTTTCAATGGAAAGAAGAAATCGACACATTTTATGTACCATATCCGATGATTGCTTTCCAACGTGATCATTTATCTGCTGCTGAAAGTTCTAATTTTATTTATCATTGTGGATTTAAAAATTTAGCTCGTCTTAGCGAGATGTGGAGTTGTTTTCCATATGATTTAATGACGTTATCAATTGTGTTATTTATTGTTTTTGTGATTATTTTATTTTACTATAAATAATATACGTACAAATAATGATAAAAATAATAATTAAAATGGCGATAACATTTTTACCAACTACAGAATCAATAAATGATACACCTTCAATATTTTTAAACATATCATAAGTTTTTAAAACTTGGATTGCGTCATCTAATCGATAAAGCATTTTATAAAAATCATAAGATAATGCATCTATATCTTTATCGTTTGTTATAACATAGTCAATGTCAGGATAAATTAAAATTTTGATATTTTGTTTTTTTAAAAACCCAGAAATAAGAACATCATCATTACAAAAGATAGATTTATTTAATAACGGATATTTAAATAAATCATTTATTTTTTCTAAGGTTGGAAAAAATGAACGACGATATAACACGCCGCCAAAACCATACAATAAATCAATACAGCGTCCTATCTGCGGAACATCAAATCCTAAAATATAATTATTTTTACGATCATCGATGTGATTAGTATAATAACTTATAAAATTAATTCCAAAATGACTTAATAATGCACCGCTACCACAAATGGTGCTATTTTTATTTTGTTTAGCATGGTTAACTAGTGATTCAACTAAATGTGGTGAATAATAACAATCATCATCTACTGTAATAATCATGGTGTCAGGATTCTTTTCATTTACCAATGCGCCGTATAATTTACATAATGGTCCATAATCAATATCAGATCTGACAACGATACATTGTTTATTTATTTTATCTGGTAAATCTTGATAAATTTGATTAAGCCGAGTTGCTTTATAAGGTAATGTTAAATAAATAGCATCTAATGAGTGTGATTGTTTTTTTAGGCTATTTAACATTTTTGATAATTGATTATATCTATTTGGTAAAGTTGTACAACTAGCAACAATTCTCATTTATAATCTATAAAATATTTTAATAAAACAATCGTGTTTTATTAATTGTCATATACTAACTTACCAGTAAAATAACTGTATGTATAATTAGTACCTGCTAAAAATCTATAAATATAATTATACAAGTAACAATGAAAAAAATCATATTTTTTTTGTAAAATTATTTTATGATTATCATCAATATATTGATAAATACCAAAATTAAAATGAAATAAATAAAATTTATATGTTTGATGATTTAATCCTAATTTAAATTTATAATTTGGTTTATTAATAACTTTCTGAATAGATTTTTCTAAACATAAAGGACCAGTCATGGTTAATAATACGTCTTCTTTACCATATTCTATATTATGTACCATATCTTCAATATATTGTTTCATGAAAGGATGTTTAGGTGTCGTAATAATGAATCCATTATGAATACCCTTCAAATCTTGTGTCGCAATAAACACGTGCTCTTCATTTTTTAATCCCGTTAAATGAATAATATCATCTAATGACATATGTGGTTTTGTATAAGCATCAATATAAATACCGCCTTCATTGTATAACTTACATGAACGCCATAAATCTGCTTTATATGCGAGTGGTATCAGGCGCCTCCAAGCTTTAAAATAGCGTTCTCCCATTTTTTCCATATCTTTTTCACATTGATTTAAAGTATTCCAAATTGTCGTATAATTTTGATTAAGTTTAATCCACGATTGATAGGCATCTTTATACATATGTTGATTTACTATATTCGAATGATAGGTACGATGAATGAGAGCTGGAATGTGACCAACTTTACGTAAGGGTCGTTTATCAGAATACATTGGTATAAATTGATCATTTATTATATAACTTAATAATGTAAATAGAATTAAAATGAATATAATAATTAAAATAATAATCAATGTTATAATATAATGATGCATTTATTTATTATAAAATATAATAACAAGACTAAATAAAAATTATTTATAACAAAATTATAAAATAAATATTTTTATAATTTTGAAAAATTATTATTATCATAAATAAATCAACCATGTACGATTTATGGAAAGCATTAATTACAGAATTTCTAGGAACTTTTATTTTAGTCTTTGTTGGCGCTGGTGCTGTCGCACTCAATGTGGCTAACGGTGGCAGCGTGTTAGGTAATGCATTAGCATTCGGTCTTACCTATATGTTTTTAATTTATACATTAAGTAATTATTCTGGTGCCAATTTTAATCCTGCTATTAGTTTTGGTATGGCCGTTGCAGGACGATTGGGATGGTGCAGAATGTTATTATATTGGTTAGTACAGTTCGCTGCTGCCTTTGCTGCTGCTGGATTAATTATGTGGATATTCGGAGTCCAATTCGGTGCTGGTGCTCCTGTCGGACAATTATCTATTCAAGAACCTTGGAAAGTGGTTGTGATTGAAATGATTTTGTCGTTTTTCTTAATTTTCACCTTTTTAGTTGTGACTAAAAATCCATTATTATCTTCCATGTCTGGTCTTATTATTGGATTGACTTTATCGGCTTTGATTTTGTTTGGCGGTTTCTTGGCTAAAGTTGGATTAAATCCTGCTTATGCTTTGGCTACTGAAGTCTTTGCTGGAAATGCTCAAGCCTTCTGGATTGTCGTTTTAGGTAATATTCTTGGCGCATTGATTGCTGTGCTATTTTACAAACTGCTCGTTTCATATCCATGGAGCTGTGAGGAAATTGAAAGCCGTGGATGTATGGGCGATTGTGGCATGGAGCCATTCCATGTCGAACATATGGATTGTACAGAATCTTTTATGTTAAAGGGACAAAGGCAATTTGAAAAAAATAAAATGGAATTAGAAGCGATGGGTGAAGATGGCGCATGTTTTACACCATGTCACATGCCTGAGCCTTGTCCTAAAGTTTGTGAACCAAAAATTTGCGAACCAAAGTGTAGTGTAAGAGGACGAAGACGGTATTTATAAATTAAATAATAGTAATAAATAATGATTTAATCATCATTATTTATGATATAAATGAGTATTTATGTTGGATCATAATCTTCCATGTCTAAATCTTTATTTATTGGTTTAACGTATTTCTTAAATAATTTCAAAATGTGATCTGGTTTATCATCATATGTGTAAGGTTCATAGGGATTATCTGCATCCTGTAAATAATCTATTAATTCTTCATTAAATAAGATGACTGCATTGTATCTTATTAAATAAATATTATTCATCATATCAACAGCATAAGCATAACTACTATAATATTCATCAACCATAGAAATATAATTCATAATTGGATAATACGTATTTATCATAATGATATCATGTCCAATATACATATATTTATTTTTATCTGCTTTGAATAATATCGTATTTCCATCATATTCTTTACCATATGTCTCTTTCCATTCCGTCATAAAATTTTTTGGACTTACACCAATAAAAATTAAATCAGATTTTACAGAGCTTAAATGAAAGTTGTTTTTTCTGTAAAATATATCAATGTTAGGATAATCAATATTAATGTCAAATTTTTCCGTATAAAATTTACCATTTTGATTTATTAATTGTTTTACATGAGGTATAAATAAATTACCAATGTTATTTATTAAATCTTTAAAACTTTTTACATCAGTAATAATATTAAATTTTATTTTTAATTGTTGTAATATATCGTATCTATTTAGCATTTTTTTAAATAAGTTGTTAGTTTGATATAAACGAATCAAATCATCAATATCATTCATTTGTAAAATAATATTTTGATAAATATCTTCCATTTATTATAATATTTAATTTATAATGAATCAATTATAAATGTATACGACGTAAAAAATGATTCGTTTAACAATTATTTCTACTTAAAATGAGTAATACAAGGGAAGTTGCTATCAATAAACTAGAACAATTCACAGCAAAAATTAATAATCTAATTATACTAAATAGAATATGTGAAGTGGAAGAAACTTTAGCAACCTTATTTAATTATATTATTACTGGAGACGGAAAAATATTACTCGATGATGAAACTTTTAAAAATGCATTTAATAATGACATTATAGTAATATTTGCTGAATCTAATTATAAATGCAATTGTCATCATTGTTGTCTTAGATTATTGATGAAAGAAGAAACCAATAATTATATTTGGCAAATAGTTCGGAAATATAATAGCAAAAAATATGAGAAATGGATTAAATTATTTAATTTATAATGAATCAATTATAAATTGATAATCAACGATATGACATTAAATTATTTATTTTAATCATAAATAAATGTTAACATTATTAGATGACAAGTTTACCATCATCTATAAATATGTCATCAAAGATAAATTACCTTTCTCCTTTTTTACTTTACAACATAATCATGTTTATCGCATTGGAGATATCAATATGGATATCAATGTTGATAAAGATTTTGATCCCTTGGATTTATTTATGGTTTATTTTGAAAAACAGTGGCCAAATGATCAATTAACAATTTATAAATCGTCATTATCATCATTCAAATCATCAAATAAAATCGTTGAATTAAACGATTTGGAAGAATATCAACTTGATGAATTGATCCAATGGTATGATGAAAATTATCAGACATACAATACTTTATTAAAAAAGTATTTTGAGAATCAAAAATACATTTATTACAAAAATGATATAACACCGATATTTGAACGGTTTTCCAAAACAGGCGATGTTAATGTTTTCAAATTAATCATCAATGAAACTGAGTATCAACTTGTAAACATTGAAAATGAATTGGATATCGACTTTGTACCATTGTACCAATTTAAAAATCAATTTGAATCATTGCGTCGTATTCAATATGATAAGCAATCATTAATAAATGAATATAAAGAATGGTTAATCAATACCGATAAACGTTATCAAGACGATCTGCAAAAAGCACTAGTGATTGATAAAATACAACAATTTTTATTATCATCCACATCAGATATAAAAGATATAAAAAATAGCCCTGAATCATTAGATAAATTAATACAAATTTTTAATCCAATTTTACGCATCAACAAACAAAATGTAACCAAAGAGGATGGTTTAGATTTGTTTAATGATGCTAAACTCGATTTAGAACATCCCTATTTAATATATCATGATAAACAACAAGATTATTATAAAATGTATAGTCAAACCAATGTTCACATTGATTTATATAAATCGATATCGCCATATCACATACATTATCCTGTTTTTAATGCGGAAAAACACCAATATGATTGTAACTACGACTTGACACAAAATTTGTTCCATATTCATTATCATCATTTAAAAAATCAAATGATCAATATCAATATCTTTGATTCGATTATTCTTGGTGATCCGGTTGATTTTGTCATGAACGGCCACGTCAATCTATGGCAAATTGAAATTGATAAATCTGCTTTATTAAAATTAATTTTAACCCATCCGGATTTAAATAGGATATTATACGTCGATGACAAGCCAAAATATTTAACCCGCGCGGGGATTTATTTAAAATACATACCACTTTACCAAAGTGATACAGTAGTATCCATAACGATAACACAACGATTTTTTGACGAGACAAAAATGGTCAATAGTGTAGAAAATGACGATATACAAAAATTAAAATTGACAAAAAAAGGTAAAAGTTTAATACCCTATCTCGATATTCACTTTAAAAATGTTTATGATTATAAATTGTTTTTATTTTTAATCAAACTTTTATTGTCCAAAGTGATCACAAAATCATTAGCGATCAATGCTTTATTTCACGAATTGGAATATAAAAAGGGAAAAGAGATTGATGAAAATTTAAAAATGTTAAAATCGTTAGCGCCACAAGCATTTGTTGAAGGTTATGCTAATTTTTGCGATTTAAAAAAAAGACCAACGCCTATTGAATCTGATCGTGTTAATCAGTATCTTAAAGGAAAAAAAAAAGAATACAATCTAAACACGGAAGAATTTGAGGAGTTTAAACAAATGGCTGTGTTAGATTTCTCCAATATCAAACTTGTATGTGATCATACCAATGATAAATATCCCTATTTGAAATCCACACTGAAATCAAAAAAATTACCCGCTTTAGATAAAAATCAATATCCAAATTTACCATGTTGTAAAACCAATCCACCGAAAGAAAAAAAAGAAAAAAAAGACCACGCTCATATCACGACGTATCATAATGTATTAGATCCGAATTCGACAGGTGATATCAAACCTGATCATAAATACATATTAGATAATTATGACACAAATCAAAATCATTTTATACGAATTGGCGTCATTGATGACAATCAATCCTTGTTAAGATGTTTATGTTTAGCAAAAAATATTGATTATCATATGGATTTAAAATCAACAATTGTAAATCAGATTCATGTTTCTGTATGTAAACAAGAAATGTTTGACTTTGATATAAATGATTTTTTATCTGATGCATTTTTAGATGCTGATTTATATTACCGTTTATTAGAGGAATATTTTAATGTCAATATTTACATATTTAATGTCACCACTTTGTTGGCATTACCAAGATATAAGCTATTTCATAGCCGACCAGCGAGATTACATCGTCAAACCGTTTTATTGTATCAAATCAATCAACATTATGAATTGATTATCAATCATAATCAAAAAATATTTGATGCTACCATGTCAACCTATTGTCATCAATTATTACAACATCAATTATCCACATTAACATTAACCGATAAAAATTTTGTTTATGGTAATTTGTATTATTACGCTGACCATTTGTCATTTTTAAAACCCGTTAGTCAATTTATTGACCGATATGGAAAGACGCGCGCATTTCATATAATGAATCGTGATAAAATGATGACCATCATGACATTACCATGTCAACCAGAAAATTTACCTATAGATAATCATATTTATCAAACGGCAATGGATGATGTGATGCGTATCATGACACAAAAACCAACGGCATTATCATTGAATAATGATAATAAAGTTTGTGGATTATGGTATCAGATTTTTGATTTAAAATTGGGAGAATTCATTCCTATATTACCTGTTGGTAATATAAAACAATTGGATTTAGAAATTGTACCACCACCATCATTGTATTATTATAACAACATTAAGAATTATGAACATCGTTCATATTATGACACTAAAAAATTGCTAAATATCATTTTACAAATAATCATTTGGTTATTTTATGTTTGCATGTATCAATTTAATTTGGTAACAAGCGTTGATGAATTTTTTAACCAATATGTAATAATTATCGATGATGATAATTATGATAAATTATTAACAATACCTAGAAAATTTCCAATTTTTAACGAATTTAAAGATTATATTATGTATGTTAAATCATATTGTGATTCATGTGTTGTTGATGGTAAAATAGTCATGATGAATGATGTTTTTTATCATCAAACAAAACAACACATCATAGATTATCATCTAAATGAGGATAATCATAAAATTCCTATTGTTATTCGTGATTATTATAAAAATGTGGACGATTTTACCAAAATAGAAAATAATATCATCTTTTTAAATCGAGAGAATGTAGATGTTTTTATGTATTATAGAAATAAAGACATGATTTTAAATCACATACAACCACCTAACATGATATATCCCTATCTATATAAATTGCCATCCGGTAATATATACATGATACAAAATGTTCAAACAGGGTTATTACAACACGTGTTATATATTATTGATTATTGGATAAAAAATACACATAATTTAGGATATGATAATATTAATAATTTTGATAACAAAATTATAATACCAACCATATACAGGATAAATGATCAACAACAATTAGAATTGGTAAATAATGGTGCACCATTATATAACGTTATTGATTATAATTATCGTCCTGATAAAATTGGACAATATGCAGCCATGTTAAATATTGTATAATAAAAATGATTTAAAAACTATTATTTTTATTATAAATGAATTTAATCGAAGTGTTTTTAATAACGATAATATCTGGACTTATATCAGGAATTGTGTGTACTTTATGTTCGAAACCACCCGAATGTTCATGTATTTGTCATGAATATGATAATAATCATATTCATGTTTGTCATGAATATGATCATGATCATGATAGTGATAACGATAGTGATAACGATAGTGATAACGATAGTGATAATGATAGCAGCACTATTGATGAACAAAATTTGATTGAACTTGTAAGAAAAGAAAATACACAAAAATTTATCAATCGTATCAATGATTTGATTCAGACGAATGACATATTAGTACATGATAAAAATGAATTTATAAAATGTTTTTCTGACTCAATGCAATTGTTAAAACCCGATGTTAAACTGATTCAATTATTAAATTCGTATTGTAGTGATGAACATTTACATCAGTTAGTCAATATCATATTAACCATAGTTAAAAATCACAATGATACATCACCAAAATTAGCTGAAGTTTTAGATCAATGTAAACATACTTTATAAATATCAAATATGAATTTGATATTTATAATATTGTTACGACAATACAGAAGTCGTATGACATAATTTACGATTCCTTCTTTGTTCAAAAAACAATTTATAATCCATATCGAATACTTTATGTAATTCTACCATTAAATCTGATTCAGTATAGATAGGATTTATTTTACTAATATCCACTTTTTTTAATTTTTCTTTTGCCGTGATAATATCTTGTTCACTGATGATTGAAACATCTGGCGGTTTATTTTCAATCAATTTTTTAATATTGTTGATGTTGGAATCGGGAGCGTTACGTGCGGGCCCTGTTGAATTTTTAGTCTCATAAAAAAAACTTAGTAACCAGTTTAACAACATTTAATATTTAATAACAAATTTTTAAATAGAAAAAATTTCACGATAAAGCATTGTTAAATTTTTATCCGATTTAATTTTCTCATAGAGTAAATCTGAAAAAGATTTGTTGTTTTTATCTAATACCGGTAACAAACTTGATTTTACAACGTTATGTTTATTATTATATATCACTTTAATACCTTGTTTTCTTAAAGTTGCTAATTTTGGCAACTTTAATAACGATTTAATTTCAGATTCATTACCTGTAATAATTAATTGTGGATGACAATCCTTTGGTAATTTAAAATGAATAAACTCATCATAATTTAAATAAAATTTAATCTTTTTTGGAAAATTTAAAGATATTAATTGACATTGATAATCATCATGATGCGCGGGTGATTTTGTAAAAGTGAAAAATCCAATATATTTATCAACAGTATCACTGTGTCGATGTTGAATCGGTGTACCCATATATAAAATGTTATTTTGTAATTTTTGATATTCATGAATATGTCCTGAAATAACATAGGGCATATTAGAAGACCATTCATCACCATGAATGGATTGCACAGGTCCCATTTGTACCCCTTTGAATTCTTGATGACAAAAGACACATGTAACATGTTGATAATCAATATCATGTAATAAATCTAATGCTTCTTTAAACCTTCCTGGTTCTACATAGGGTACCATTAAAAATGTATAGTTGTACATTTTTATTATCATAGGATGATCAACAATCGTTGTATTTGTCCAATATTTAAAGGCTGTAAATGGGTGTTCATCGGTTAAAAATATTTTATCATGGCGGCGGTCGTGATTACCGACAATGACATAAAGTGGGCATATATTTTCTAATTCTTTCAACCACTTGGTTGCTAAAAGTAATGGCGTGAGATGGATGCGATCTTTTGTATCTAATACATCACCTAACACGACGATAAAATCTGGTTTTAACGATGATGCGATGGTGATTGTTTGATGTGACATTTCTGTCATGTCGTTTGCATTATCATTTTTGAAATGTGGATCTCCTATGACTAGTATGTTTATCATTTAATGATTTGATATAAATAATAATTTAATCATTATTTATATTATATAACATTCAATAGACGGGACAATTTTTGTTACAACGTAATAAACTTTTATCTTATGATTTATAATGACCGATAAATCTACCCGTACCTAGGAGATAATAGCCATTTTCATCCTGATCATACTCTTCATGATTAGGCGCTTCAATGACCATTTGTCCATAAGAGTCTTCATAGGTAATCCATTCTTCATAGAATTCATTTCCATCTTTATCCACCCATACATGGATAGATGCTTCTTTATTTTTGTAGTAAAGTTCAGGTTGATCGATAAACTTTTGTTTAGACATAACTATTTATGATTCTAATTTTTTGAAATCAAATCGATTTTTTATAGTTATTTAAAAATGATTTAATAATCGTTTTTTTGAGATAAAAATGGCACATACTTATCTAGATAAATTAAACGAAGAAATTAATAATACACCACCACTTGTTACAGCAGCTGAAAAATCGGCAGAAATGGATTTGTTTCAAGTATTTAATAATACTGTGAATAATGGTGTTGATGCTGAAAAAATAAAAAAGTTTACTTATTTAATATGTTTATTAGCAAAACATTTATCATTTGATATTTTACAACAACAAATGGAATTAATAATGTTTTTAGGATTTAAATATCAGTTTGATTTTAGCGATTACACGATTGATCAATTGGTGAAAGAAATAAAAGAAGCAAATGATAACAACTATGTTTTCGACTGCAAATTAATTCATACGATTAAATTTTAAAAAATTATTATTTTAAATAATAATTTATTACGTAAAATGGGTTTGATTATTAATAAATTAGCATTTCCAATACCACAACCGTCATACGATAATACATTATCCCATTTAAAATTTATTAAAGTAAACGAACATTATATCATTCCTGTGCGTCATTATCATCGTGATGATCGTCTTAAGACAATCTTATATTCACACAGCAATAGCGAATTAATCAGCGACTTTGAAATTACCGATCTAAGTGAAGTGTATCAAGCAAATATGTGTATGTACGATTATGCAGGATATGGATTACATTCGATCCGTAACGCATCAGAAGAACACTGCTACACAGATATCAAAGCTGTTTATAGCTATTTAATTGATTTTGGTATTCAAAGCGATCAAATTGTATTATACGGACGTTCTATTGGTACAGGGCCATCTTGTTATTTAGCACAATGGCTGAATAAACAAAATCAATTTCCTAAAATTATATTAGTATCACCTTTTAAATCCATCATTCAAGTGGTAATCAACTTACCCAATTTACCAATGGATATATTTAATAATCAAAAACGCGCGCCGGATATTAAAAGTCCAGTTCTTATCATTCATGGATGCCAAGATATGATTACATCGCATCAACAAAGTGTGTCATTATCCAAATTATTTTGTCATTTATATGATTTTGTTACGATACATCGTTGCGGGCACCATAATTTATATATACGGCCTGAATATTATGATGCCATACATTGTTTTATCAAATAAATATGTAAATATTTATTTGAGATTTTGTATTATTACATTGTCAAATACGCATCCTTTTCCGCAGCGCGATCATTTTTTACTAATTTAAAGTGGCAATGCACATGGTGTGCCATCCGAGCTCACTAGCAAGCGTAGACAACTCATCTTCAGTAATATCAACAAAGGCATCCGCACGTTTGAAAATACCTTGTTTGTATTGATCAACATCCCAGGTAAAAATATGATCTTTCCAAATTTTTTGCACTGTAAAGTAAGGTTGTAACAATTGTTTGACTTCATCAAACGTGTATACAAATGTGACGGGTGACCCATATTGTGCTTCACTTTCCAATCGAATCGCATCGCGCATCGTTGGTATATGCCATTTGTTTGAATAATGCATTACCGCAAAAGCCTTATAACTAACAGCACTATAAACCATCATGCGCAATTCACCTTCTGGTTTTAAGTAATACGATAACTGTTCAATAATTTTCTTTGGATTGGGTGAATGATGAATTACACCAAAAGAATAAATCAAATCGTATTTTTCTACAGGAAGAAAAGTATCTAATTCTTCTGCGTTACCACAATATAAATCAGCTTTTAATCCAAATACATCTAGCCTCTTACGGCACAAATCTAGACTAACACTGGATAAATCAACACCTGTTACAATGGCACCCGCGCGGGCAAATGAAATTAACATGGTTCCCATAGAACACCCCAAGTCAAGAACACGTTTATTTGTAAATTTATCAAACTCGCTAAATGTCAAAATATGAGGTTCAACATGATATTTTTTAGCTTCAACTTCATTAAAATAGTCTTTCGTGCCAATTTCTTTTTGGCTGTGATTAATATTACAAACACGGTTATCCCAGAATGCTCTTACTTCGTCGATACTCATTTTTTTACTTATAATTGAATTTGTTTAACATAGTGAATCGTGCGTCATATTTTAAAAATGATAAATTATAATTTATTTTACTTAAAAAAACAATGGATAGGATTAATAAACTTACAAAACAAGAAGTAACCAAAGAATTAAAAGCATATAATCCATATATCCATTTATCACAAAATAAAATTAGTAAAAAATTTGATAATGTGGAATCGGCTAGAAAAGAATTGTACAACTTGGAACAAACTAAATATCCAAAAATGATTGAAATAAAAGGAAAATCATATACAGAAGATGAATTGTTTGACATGATACAATATTACATTACGCAACATAGAAGTGTCGAATTAAATGAAGATACATTAAGATTAATTATGTTAAATTCTAATTTTGATAGTCTACAAAATATATGTTTGACAAATAAATTAGCAAATAAAATTTGCAATACTGTTGATTTTTGGAAAGAAAAATTTATTCTCGATGAATTACCTTTACCAATATCATCAAAAGATTATAATAAACTTGATAAAAAATATAGATCAAAAAGAATGCATTCATTAAAAAATGTCCATGATTGGATAACCGCTTATAAACAAATGTATGTTAATTATCAATTGGTGTTAAAATTAATTAACCATATTAATAAAACAGACATATTTAGTATTTTAACCTTTCATGATTTACTTAATAGAAAGGAATATTTTATTGTTAATCTAATCATACCAAATACAATTAACAAAAATGATAATTATAGTATAAGTTATGATATTGATATCATCATCTTCATCATACATTTATATGATGAAGATGAAAATGAAGAGAAAGATATTTTTATAACAAAAGAACAATATATCAGCATATTAACTTACCTATTTTATTATTATGGAGAAGATAATTTTAATTTATACGATTTTAATGAGGAAATTGAATTAAGTTTTAATGATTTAACCAAATCGACAAAAAAAATTAAAAAAGTATTTCCATTTTGGTAATACAGGTATGTTTTAAATCTATTTTATTATAAATTAAAAATATGTATATTTACGCATTAAAATTAACAAACAATAAATATTATGTTGGTAAAACACAACACCCAACTATACGTATCGATCAACACATTAACGATACTGGTGCATCATGGACAAAAAAATACAAACCAGTTGATGTTTTGTTCATAAAACCATCAGATAACATGTTTGATGAAGATTATCATACAAAATGTTTGATGCAAAAATATGGTATACATAATGTCCGCGGTGGAAGTTATACAAATGAATATTTGGATACAAATACCATTCAATTTATATTAAAAGAATTAAGAAGTGCACAAGATTTGTGTTTATATTGTGGTAGTAAAGAACACTTTATTGCAGATTGTCCAAAACAAAAAAAAGATGGTAAAAAATCTAAAATCTGTAATAAAAAGTGTAAACGCTGTGGTCGTAACACACATCAATCGAGTCAATGTTATGCTACAACAAAAATTAACGGTGATAAAATTAAACCAATCACATGTAGTCAGTGCCATCAACACGGGCATCGTAAGAATCATTGTCCTAATCAACTTATAATATAAAATGATTTAATATATTAAAAATTAAAAAAAAAATGAGCCATCATCCATTACAACAATCACCCACATCAACAAATAAAGATAAATCACCACCAGATACGCGTCATTATCAATTGCATCATCATGATCATCGCGATGATCATGTAAAAAATAAACGAGAAAATGATATTCGTAAAATGTTGTTGACTGATTATAATATTTGTTAAAAAAAAATTGATTAAATAATAATTCATTTTTTAAAAAAATGTCATTAAAAGAAAAACTCAACCAATTATCTGTAGATACTAAAACAAAAAGAATTAATATAATAAATGAATTAATTCCTAAATTGATTAACAATATAGAAAATAGTTTAATTAAGTATGCATCTAAATATATAGATAAAAATAAATATATATCTTTACATGATTTTATTAATATATATAATTCATTGATAAATGAACAATTAGGGCAATTATATTCAGAAGAATATGAATATATCTCAAAACAACTCATGAACCATTTTTCTAAAGTAGCCATGTTAACTGTTGAACTTAGTAGTACTGTTAAAAATAATTTTAGTTTATCTTGGTACTAAAAATTATCATATATACTTTGTCTATATGATAATATAAATAAATCATGACATGATTTTCAACAATTCTCGTTCATCCATATCTTCTCGTTGTATTAACGTTTCTAACTTTAACATGTTTTGTTGGTAATCACGTACAGATAAACGATTTAGATAATAATTTTCTATTCTTTTGGCTAATGATTTAGCACACTGTTTATCATTTTTAGTCTTGTAATATTTGTTGATTGGTAATAAAAGTGTATTTTTGCTTATCACTTTAGGTTCTTTATTTTCTAAATCGATTAACATGGTCAGTGATTGAGGTGATAATTTTTTATCATAAATAACGCTTAATTTTTTCCGTTGTTCTAAATTGACAAGGATTTTAGCATTATGTGATCCGTGTCCACCAATTTGACCGGTTTTATAATCAAAATTGGTGTTACAATATGAACACGTAATACTATCACATCCTTCATTCTTAAATATCGGTAAATTACAACCAGTACATTTTATCATGTTATGAATAACATGAATAGCATCCAAGTCTTCTTGTTTACATCGATGTACAATATCTTTTTGAAGACGCTGTTCACATTGTTGGCAAAATACAGTCTGACATGTTAGACATACTAATTTATCATCTAATATACCGTTACATGTATTGTTCATACAATGACGATGCTGTTGTTTTTTAAACAACTTTTTCTTTTTGTTTTCAACCTCTTTTAATTTAGACGAAAATGCTATGGATGATATCATAGCAATAGCAACTGGGTATGTATTATCGATAAACACTTTGCGTTCCTCCCTTATTTTACGAATAATATCAAGGTGATGATGACGACTTTCATTTTTAATAAAATAATCAAAACATAACGTTTGATAAACGTCATGTAATGAAAGGGGTAAATCACATAATAAAAGTATTTGTTTACAATCCCGTCCGGGGCATTTTGGTAATATCATTTCAGATTTACTGAAATTGATCAGTAAATTAAGACATTCTTCACAAAACATGATCTGACATGTTTTGTCAGAACATTGATATTGTTTTACAGCATGATCAAATGGTGTAAAGCAAATACAACAATTCATTTGATGAGGTTAATTTATACAAATTAAATCATTTTTACGGCAACGGTATATACGGTACACCATCTTCGTACAAAACATCTTCTGGTATTTTAAAAGTTGTTTTTTTAGTTTTATTGTATCGCGCGGCGGTTACTGATTTTGATACTGACATCGGTAATGATGTCGTTACCGATGTGATAGTGCCATTTTTCACTAATTTATGGTATAAATCACCACCAACTTTAATTTGACGACCTGAAATTGGATTAATCACATATTGTTCCATCAATAATTTTATTTAAAAAAATAAAGTAAATGATTTTACCAGATGATGTCATTTATCAAATATTATATTATGCTGATATCAAATCTATACTTTCATTTTGTCTAACAAGCAAAAAACAATGGTGTGATAAGTTATTTTGGATGACCATGTTTTCATCATTTCCTTTAAAATATAAATGGCAAAAAGTGGTTGATAAAAAACATGTTTATGATTTAATACGTTATTATCAATACTTTTTACAATTAAAAATATATCACGATATCATCAAGTCTGTTAAATTTTACAAATATCAAAAATTGACAATCACTTGTCATTTACAACATCATCATAAATTTAAAATAAATACATTATTCAATATATTGAATAATGATCATGATTTAACAAATGTGAACGTCATTTATTTTATATATAATGGTTATATATGGATAACTTCGTCAACTGACGATAAATGGGTTGTTAACGCAGTTCATTCACCAGAAATTGAACATGATATGGATCAATTTTTGTACAAGATGATTAAATATCAATTACCAATTTTTATTGATTGGTAAAATTGATTATATTTGAAAAAATTAATCATAAAATGCATTACCATGATGTAAAAAATGGTAATGATGTTTTAGTATCGCAACCGATACGAGTTGATTTAAACAACGATGTCTTACGTGAAATTTTATCTCATGCTGATATCCAATCCGTATTCCAATTGTGTCTAGTTAATAAAACGTTATGTCATCAATATGATGATATATTTAGACGCATTTATCAACGTTTATATCATCATACCGGTATGTCTGTATTTAAAACAACTGATATCACTTGGTTTCAGTTGCTTAAACTATGTTACAAGTTGTCTCGCTTGCACATCTTACTACCTTCACTCAAAAAATATACGATAAAATCATTATATACGATGACAGAATTAGATTTATCTAATATAAAAATCAAAGTATTACCGCCGGAAATGGGTCAGCTGAGTTCTTTACAAACATTGGATTTATCATACAACGAACTGAGTACATTACCGCAGGAAATGGGACAGCTGCATTCTTTACAATCATTGGATTTGTCATACAATAAACTGAGTGCATTGCCGCCAGAAATGGGTCAATTGAGTGCTTTACAACAATTGTATTTGTTTCACAACCAACTTAGTTCATTACCGCCTGAAATGGTTCAATTGGGGGATTTACAATCTTTGAATTTGTCAAATAACCAACTGAGTACATTGCCGCCGGAAATGGGTCAGTTGCGTTCTTTACAAGTATTGTTTTTATTAAAAAATAATTTTTCATCTATATTTATAAAAAAGTTAAAACAACAATTACTAAATACTAAGATTTATTTATAATATAACATTAAAATTGATTACATTTGAAAAAATAAATCATAAAAATGCCAAACAATAATCCAACTTTATTAACGATTACAGGTGATGTTAAAGTGTTGCAACGATTCATGTCTGATGTGAAAAGTGATGAAAATCCATTAGAATTTGAAAACATTTATCCTATTCCAGAAGGAGCTGATTGGTACTCATGGTGTAATAGATACTGGGGTACGAAATGGGGAGCGTACGACGTTGAAGATTGGATTAAAATATCTGATAACATGTGGACTATATTTTACTACACAGCGAATGCGCCGGCTACACGCTTTTACTTACATATTTCTATACGTTATCCAGATATTGTATTTAAACAAGAATTTGCCGATGAGGGAGGTAATTATGTAGGGTTTAACATGATTCAAAATGGTAATATATTAAATAATGTGGGGATGGATTGGAAATCTGATGAAGCTATAGCGTTACGTATGAAATTAGGAATGTATGACTAAATTGATAAAATAGTAATAAATAATGATATGTATCATTATTTATTTTACATTGGTAGATTTATAAGATTGATAAATTGATACAACACTTTGACCAATGATGGATGTATCGGTTGTTATTAAAGATAACAACTGACGACAATCATCATCAGTCAACATATCCGGATCAGCAGCTTCATAAACCGTTTGATGGTAAATATCATAATGAAAACAATTTTTAATCAACCCTCCTTCAAATTGTTCAACCATGTTTAAACATTCATCCGTTAAAAATTCCTTTTCCACAATGTCGGAAAATGGAATTGGCATATGAATAGTTGAAAAATACTTAATAGACATATAAATACAAGCCATGAAAAATAAATTGGTATGAAATTCATCATGACCATTTTGATCAGATTGATCAAAATGAATAGCATATAGATAGCGTTGAAATAGATCAACAGCTTGGAACAAACATCTATGTGTATACCAATTTAAACTATCTCGATTATCAAATAAACACATGGCTGTTTTGGCCATCCATTGACGTTCTTGACAATCTGCGGTTAAAAATATTCCTTCATCCGGTTTTTTATCACAAAACCAATATAACACATTTTTTATTTTTTGCTTTTCACTAGAAAAAAAGGCATGTTGTAAACATTCATCAATACTATACCGTTTTGATGGGTGGAAATGCAACATGTGATTTAGCAAATCACAAAATGTATCATAATCACCACATTGTTTACTAAATGCTTTTTTCCCGCGTGCGGATAAACCGAGTTGATTTTGAAATGAACTTTTTGTTCTTGATAATTTTGTATTTCTAATTTTGAATTCTTTAGTTTTGTTGTTGGTGACCCATTCTTTAAATTGAATCGCTGTTAACCCGTAAGGTATTGCTGCTAATATATCTTTTAATATAATACGATCGTCATCTTCAATTTCATCAATAAAGTATTTTTTACTAATCATTTCAAAAAAGACACACCCCAATGACCAAACATCAGTTTTGTAATCATAATCATGATTAGACATGGTGATTTCTGGTGCGCGATAGGGTACTGTACATATGGATGGTGTCATATATCCTTGTTTTGTCATCGGTTTTGAAAAGCCGAAATCACAAATTTTAGCACCATCATCAAATATCAAAATATTACCTGGTTTTAAATCACGATGAATAATTTGCATTTGATGCATATAATGCAATCCCAACATGATATCAACCATGTATCCTTTCATCATTTTAAAACCGTCTTTGTTATGTTCAAAAATGTATTCGTGTAAATCATATTTGGCTTTTTTGAAAATGAAATGAACACCGTCGTCTTTTTGTGTTTTTCGATCTTCCCCTTTGAGTGGTGAAAATTGTTTTGTATTAGTTGTATTACCCTCCGAGGGAGGGAATAAAGATGTATTATTTCCAAACAAAACTTCTTCAATTTTAATAATATTTGGATGATGTCGTAATAAATATAATATATTCAGTTCACGAATTGAACTGATAAATGTGGATTCATTCTCTGACAAATTACGCTTCAATGCGTAATTTTTATCAGATAATGTATAAATACGGCCGTATGTACCTTCATTAATCATATTCATTTTAACTTTTTAATATGATTGTTTAGACAATAATATTTAACTATTTTAAAATGAATCACAAAAATTATGATATCATCATTAATAAAACGACATTACCAGTAACCATTAAATATCATCAAAGTCGCGATTTATTCCATTATCAATCGACACATTCATCAGTATCGCCGGCAGAATATCATTTAGACAACAATAAAATTTATGTATTAAATGACAATACTGATGTATTGAATACTGATATATCAAATACAGATATATCTGAATTATCTATCGGACAAATTATTTATAACGATTTTGATACTGGTAATTATAGGACATTTGAATTATCTGTCATTTATCAACATGTTCAATGCCGCGGCCGGGCGGATGATATTAATTCTTATTATCTGACTAATCAAGGTTATATCGGTACGACTATTATTGACGATGAAAATCGTCAATTTATCTTATTTGCAAAACAATTCAAACCATTACTATATCCCATTTTCGTTGTTTGTTGTCATGAACAATCTTATTGTTTAAAAGATTTTATAGATATCTATCCTTTTTTAATAAAACATATAAAAAATGATTAAATATGATAAGTTATTTTGGTACGATAAATAGTTATTTTTTCATAATCAAAATTAGACTTTGGAAATTCTACAATATCTTTTATAGTTTTATAAATTTTTACATAAGTTTCTTTATCAGAAAATCCCTCTTTATTTATATAAAATTGAATTTCATTATTGCAATACATAAAAACATAAATACCAAATTGATTATCGTTTTTTGTATACGGATATAATGATCCTGGTAAATTTTTTATACTAATAATTATTTTAGATTTTTGATTATGTATAAAATTCATTATTTTTATATAATGATTTATACGTAAAGACAAAATGTTATTAGTGCTACATAGTGATTGATAATATTTGTTATTATGACAGATGCTATATAAATCATCTTCATTTAATTCATATAATATTTCTAATATTATATCTTCTGATAACGACATTTATTTATAAATATAAAAATGATTAAAATAGTTCATTTTAATCATAAAAATGGAGGCTACACTTCATGCGGTTGAATATAGTTGGGCCGTTTTTATTAGTGATGATTATTCATGTTTAAATGTGAAGGAAAAACAAGTATGTTTTAATGCTATATTAAAAGGATTTGCATCTTATAACTGGCCTATTTCTTTATTTTACGGTAAAAAGACAGGTGATATTGTTACGTTAACATTTAAACAATTCAATCCGTGTTTACCAACATACAAATATGATGATCTTCATGTCAATATTTTACTATGTGCAGGAAGCAAAAATCAACCATTTGAAGATTTAGTTTATAACCAAACAATATCATTTGGTGGTAGTAGTATTTTTTATAATAAAAAAAATATTCAAAAATTAATAGAGGCACATTATCATTATGCAACATCTGTCAATAAACCCGTCCTAACAATAGATAAGTTTAGACATTATAATGAAGATTATAATCTAAAAGTAAAATCAATCATCAATAAAAATCAACAAATAAATGATAAACTATTTCTATTTAGTTTTAATGAAATTTTTGTTTACGACGTCACTATATACATTAGTCTATATGTCTTTACGGATAATGCGATATTATTAAAATCATTACCTTCAAAATAATTTATCTGATATGATAAATCAATATTATTATATATTGATTTATAGAATACGATAACCTGATAACATTTCATAACATCCAGGATATCGGCATCTCAACGCCATTAAAACTTCTTCACGATCATGTTGTTCAGCTCGCCATTTCTTTTTATTACAATAAATTTTTGCAACTTCTGAAAAACAATCATATAATATATCCTTTTCGTTATCTTGTGCTTTAAGATAATAATCAACACATAGACTAGCAAATTCCATACGAACACGTTCTTTAAAACCAACATCTTTATAATGTCTATGTATATCTTTCATCCATAATGCATCTTTTTCTTCATCGGTTGCTTGATGATAATGTGCGGCGTCGTATCTAATTTCGTCATCATTATTACTCATTTTTACTAGATTTTTATGTTTTAAAGATTAATATAATTTAATTCATGATTAAATGTATTAGTAACAAATATAAAAAATAATATATTTTTCGCTTTAATTTTTATTATAAAATGGAGACAAGTAATCTCAATAAATTGAAAGTAAGTTAATTAAAAAAAATCTTGTCATTACATGGTATAGAAGATAAAGACATAAAAGGGACAGGGAAAAATAAACGAATCATCAAAGAAGATTATATTCGTGCAATTAAAAAAATGTTAAACGAAGAATTACCAATAGTTGTAAAGTCTGATAAAAAGTATATTAGTAATTTAACAGGTCTAGTTGATTTAGATTTGTTTATTTTACATGAGTTAGATGCTAAAGAGTTAAGTCATTTTTGTCAAACCAGTAAATATGTTAATCAAATATGTCACAATGATAAATATTTGCATGATAAAATAGAACAATTTAAAGATATGCAAAAAGAGGCTGCTTATATTGTCAATCCTGCAACTGGAAGAAAAGTAAAAATTGGAACTCCACTATATATAAAATTAATTGAAAAATATGGAATCTAGATTTTTTAATGTAGATTTATCAGATTAATTTAATAATGATTAATTTCATCAAAATATTAAATTAAAAATAATTTATCTGATAAGATAAATTATCATGTCGTCAGATACTATATGCCATACAGAAACCTGTGCTTATAGCACTTATGAATCATCTTCTTTCGGTACATGTGATCAAAATTGTCCATCATCACCACATTGTGATACGTCAAGTACAGACTCTGTTTGTACCGATTCTACTTCCACTTCATCATCAACAAGTACGTCATCTACTGATTCATCTACTTCATCTACTGATTCTACTTCCACTTCATCATCAACAAGTACTTCATCTACCGATTCATCGACTTCATCATCAAGTACTACCTCTAATACATCGTCGACAAGTACAACATGTTCAGATACATCATCAACATGTTCTACATGTTATCCCGACACATCAAACACTGAAAATACATCATCAACAAGAACATGTTCCGATACATCGTCGACTAGTAGTACAAATTGTAGTGATGTATCATCACTTGGGTCCATCACATCCGATTCAATGAACGAAACTAGTTCGTGTGGCCACTGTTGTGATGATCAACAATGTTGTCATGATAAGTTATTAAACAACAAAGCCGATATTTTTGTTTATAACAATCAATGTATACATACCAATGACCAAAGAGGATTTAATCATATTCCTGTCGTTTTGGGTGCCAACAAACTGTCTAAAGTATGTGGTGCGACGAATATGCATTGCCCTCCCGCTTTAGCTGTCAAAGGTGATATTTATGTATCTGGTCGTATTATTACCGGTCATTTAAAATCCGATTCAGTCACTAATGGTTATCATCAAGTTGATAGTATTGTTGGTCAAAATACCTACCATCACATCAAACCACAAGATTCTATCGATATCATCTATGTTAATCCAGTGAATGGACCAATTACCATCGTATTAGGTACACAAAATGACTGCCGATTTAAATCAAATCAAACGATCGTGATTAAAGATATATCTTTATTACATAATCATGGTAGTGTTTATGATGTATTTATTACTGTACCATCCATGTCGAATCCAAGAGATCAATGTCTTATTGAACACTACCAAAAAGATCTAACATTAAAATGTTCAGCAAACGGTACTTATGTTTTAAATTCGTCCAATGGTAAAGTTGAATTTGTATTTATTCAACATGGCGGTAAAAGTTGTTGGATGATTAAAAATCAAATGGTTGGTAATTGTCGTATATTGCCTGGAAATGGTTTAAGGTTTAATGCGGTTGGTGATTATCATATTAATCGATTACTTGATTGTTAATTAATAATATAATAAATGTTTTATTATATTATAGATTAATCTTTACATGAATTTTGAACCATGTTTTAATGATTGTTTTTATTTGTGGATTCAATGGATTGTTGACTAAAGTTAATAGTAGTAAGGATTGTAACTGACTAATCTCAGGCGGGATATCACTGATTTGATTAGATGTTAAATACAATTGTTGTAAAGATTGTAACTGACCAATTTCAGGCGGGATCACGCGAATTTGATTGTTGTATAAAGATAATATTTGTAAGGATTGTAACTGACCGATTTCCGGAGGAATTATGCTGATTTGATTGTTGTTTAAATACAATTTTTGTAATGATTGTAACTGGCTGATTTCAGGCGGGATCACGCTAATTTGATTGGAGTATAAATACAAGATTTGTAAGGATTGTAACCGGCCAATTTCGGGAGGGATTATGCGGATTTGATTGTATGCTAAAGACAATTTTTGTAAGGATTGTAACTGACCAATTTCGGGCGTAATCATGCGGAGATGATTGTTGGATAAATACAATTCTTGTAAGGAGTGTAACTGACCAATTTCGGGCGGAATAACGAGGAGTTGATTGTTGGATAAAGTTAAGTTTTGTAAGGATTGCAACTGACCAATTTCGGGAGGGATTACACTTATTTGATAGCTGGATAAAGACAATTCTTGTAAAGATTGTAATTCTAAAAGGGATTTATTGATAAGATATTGATTTAAAAAGGATTGTAATAAAGTCAAGCGATAAGCGTGAACAAATAAATGAAACCAAGTGGTTGTTTTATATAATCCGCATTCACCGAACCATTGATAAAAAAGTTGTTGAAAGACATGTTCTTTTTTAGAACATAATGATTTATTGACTTGACACAATTTAAAAATATCAGGTAAATTGGCGTGAAGTAAAATTTCATTGTAAATATCATCAGATAATTGTATATGATGATATGTTTGACGGTTTAATAGGTTATAAAGTTCATGTCGAAAAGAACGAATATTATTACCTAATTGAATACTAATCTGTTTTTGTGTCAATGTTTGATAAGGATCATGATATTGTATTTCTCTTAAAAGTTGGCTTCTATTCATATGATTAATATCCATTTATTATAAAAATATTTTATAATAAATTATCTTTTAATATAATAAGGTTTATAATTTAACCATTTGACATCTTTATAATATATATAATCCTTTGTTGTTAATAAATGAATATTATAATAATAATCCATAATACCAGATATACAATCACCAATTGTTTTTACTTTCATGTTGTTAATCGTAATATGACACCTCTTCTCGGCATCAAATTCTAAATAACACGTATCATCTTTACCATACACACGTTTTAATTCACCTGTGGTGAATTTTCGATATTTTTTCATACATTGATCAAACAAATACGATTTTTTGTTTGTTGATAAAAATAAAAATTGACCGTTTAGTGTGACTGATAAATGTTGGATATCAGATGGTGCCCATGTCGCCGTTTTCCATACCCAATAATCACCTTCATCATACCGATTAGATAAATAATACAATGTGCCAAATTTATCACATGCATACAAATAACCATTAAATGATATTAATGTATTTATAAAACGGTTATTTTTAATTAACCGAGATGCAATTTTAATCGACCCATCCGTTAGTAAATAGATTTGATCACATGAATAATCACATACATCTTGGATTGAATCGATAATATGATTTTTATTAAAATCACACAAGTTTTGTTCAACATCAGATGATTCAGTGGAACGGGACACAATATCAAATCCTATATCACTTGAACATGAACCATGACTATTTTGTTCAGAATCTGTACTATTTGAATCATCACCATTTTTAATATTATAAAAACATGAATTTTGATGTGTTAGTAAATTATTTAATGATGTAATTGGTTGTAATATCATTTATTTATTAAATGATTAAAATTGATTATAATTTAATTTTTTAAACTAACAAATATGAATGACGATGTCCTACGTGAAATTATAATTCATGCTGATATTCTATCAGTATTCCGATTTTGTCAAGTCAATAAGACTTTATGTCATCAACATGATGATTTGTTTCAACACATTTATCAACGTTTATATAACCATACCAGTATGGTTGTATTTAAAAATAATACGATGACTTGGTATCAGTTGATTAAACAATGTTATCTGTTGGAACAATTACGTGTGACATTACCTATATTGAATGAATATTCAATAAAAGAATTATATAATTTACAACGATTGGATTTATATAATCAAAAAATCAAAGTATTGCCGCCGGAAATGGGTCAATTGGGTGCTTTACAATACTTGGATTTGTCAAACGACAAACTGAGTGCATTGCCTCCAGAAATGGGTCAATTGAGTGCTTTACAATACTTGTATTTGTTTCACAACCAACTGAGTGCATTGCCGCCGGAAATCGGTCAGCTGCGTGCTTTACAATACTTGTATTTGAATCACAACCAACTGAGTGCATTGCCACCGGAAATGGGTCAGCTAAGTCATTTACGATACTTGAATTTGTCAAACAACCAACTGAGTGCATTGCCGCCGGAAATCGGTCAGCTGCGTGCTTTACAATACTTGTATTTAAATCACAACCAACTGAGTGCATTGCCGCCGGAAATAGGTCAATTGGGGGCTTTACAACAATTGAATTTGTCATACAACCAACTGAGTGCATTGCCGATGGAAATAGGTCAACTGTGTCATTTACAATACTTGTGTTTATCAAACAACCAACTGAGTGCATTGCCGCCGGAAATGGATCAATTGAGTCATTTACAAAGGTTGGTTTTGGATAACAACCAACTGGGTGCATTGCCTCCGGAAATGTGTCATCTGATTCATTTAAAATACTTGTATTTGATTAACAACCAACTGAGTGCATTGCCGCCGGAAATGGGTCAATTGGGTGATTTACAATACTTGGATCTGTCACATAATTATTTATCAAGAGAATATATAAATGAATTAAGGTATTTATTACCAAATACTAATTTATTTTATTGATGATTAAAAACAAGATATTTATTATGACTACATAATAACTGATTTAATGATGTAATGGTTCTCAATGGTTGTTGTATAATACCTTGATCAAACTGTAAAACTTGATCATGTGGTAAAAATGTCATTGGTGTTGTAATGGTTGATGGTGGTGTCATGGTTGATGGTATTATAAAGGTTTTACAAACATGATCTTGACATGTTAATCCAGCAGAACAATCTGAATCAATATCACATGAACCTTCCAATCCTTGTAAACATACGGTGCCTGTTGGTGATGTCGTAATTTGCCATTTACCACACACTAATCCCGATGCACATTCATTTTGATGGGTACATTGGCCAAACAATGAAACATTGTTTCTCGGCACGACCATAATAATTAACCATATCGCTAAAGCGAGTATCAATAATATAAATAAAAAAACAAAGATTATGATAATTGTATTATTGTTTTTATCATCTGTAACAACAACATCCATCTTTTATAATTATAAAATTTTATAATTATAAAATGAATGATTTACTAATGGTTAAAAAAACACAGATTGAAATGGTTCGTGATAGAAATTACATCATTAACGACGATGAACTTTTGATACTCAATGATCGTAAAGTTAAAAACATTACTTATAATCAATCTTACCAAAAAATGGGTGATGATGAACAAACTTTGTATGTTCAATATTGTTTAAACATGACGCCAATCGATATCATGAAAACATTTGTTAAACAAATGAAAACACATACCGTTGGTATTATTATTGGTAGTGATGATGATTTAAACACATTACATAAAAAAACATATCAAGAATACTTTGACCAATTAAAATTAAAATCGGTTCAACTTTTTAATTATGATGAATTGTATTTTAATATCACACAACATGTTTTTAGTCCTATTTACGAACGCATCGACAAAGACCTTATCATACCAACTATCGCTCATGCGAATCAATTACCAGTTTTGTTGAAAAATGATCCCATCGTTAAATACTATCACTTTCCTGCCGGATCAGTTATTAAGGTTACTGAAGAATTATTTATGGATTCATACATCTCGGTTCAAATACGTTATTGCATTGTTACTAATCAAATTAAAGTTTAAATTATTGTAATATAAATACATTAATATAATGTATTTATATTATATTATATTATATTATACTATACACAATGGGTGGTAAATCTGTGTACTGTTTATAACACAGTACCAAGTAGTTAAACACATCCATTATCATGTGATTGTGATGTAATAAATATAAACACATCATGTATATATGGTAAAATTCTAAATACACTATCACATTCCTTAATCTAGTAATGTCAAAGAGGTTCATGTTTACTTCCCTATCCTCCTGTACTTTGTAATTGGTGTAACAGTTCCATTGTTTTGATTTTTTACTATACTTCACAATTCGAGAAAATCTACCATTATAACCGGTTAACTTATAAACCTCACGGTAAACATCATCATAGGTTTTATCTAATTGTTTATACAAAAAATGTGATACAGGTACATAATAATATTTGTTTTGTACTTGAATTTGAACAGTTTGAGGGAATACATCAAAATCAAATTTTTTGTAATAAGGTGTTAACAGGGTTATAAATTCTGATTTTTTTGTACATGTACTAACATTAATACTAAAGTAGATACACATTTTTTTCAACTCACTCATGTTACAGTACTTTGGATTTTTCCGTGGAAAGGATAGTATGGTATCCATGAGTAACAATTTTACTCCTTATTTTTTTGAAATGTAATCAATTTTATATTTGTTATATAGTAAAATGGACAGTGGTCAGTATGTAGAGAACATGACGTCAGATGTGTTATACAACATTATCCTCAACGCAGATCACGATGAGATGAAGCAGTTGTGTTTAACCAATACGTATGCACAGCAGTTGTGTAACAATAAGACTTTTTGGGAGCATAAGATGAATCACTTTAATCTAGAATCGTTTATTCATATATCACCACATCCATCGTTGAACGAATATAAAAAAACATTTAGAATTTTATCAAATGCAAAAAACCGCACGGATCGATTGTTTCAGTTAGCACAAAAAGAAGACAAAGTGATTGATTTTACTGTGAATTATTATAAAATAAGACCAGTGTTAAATATACAAGGTTACAATCCTTTCAATACGGGAAATCAACTCGTGATATTTAGTTATCACGTATTAAAAAATAATGTCAATGTTATATATCATGATGTTTATAGTCATCGAAATGTTTTATACACGCTGGATGTATCGGCTGCTAAATTTATTTTTATGTATTTGTTTTATCATTACTCGGCTGTTGATATTGGTATTATTTTTCATCAATCTTAAATTATTATTATATTAAAATGAAAAGTTTTGAAGAATATAAAACTGAATTTTATCATAATTCAACCATCAATCCTTATACGGGAAGAACGATCCAAAAGGGAAAAGGAAAATACAACGAATTAGTGAAACATTTTGGAGATCCTACATCCATTGTTCAATTGAATGTGAATCAAACTGAAATCAACCCAGATATATTGTATAACATCATTTTATACGCAAATATAAAGGATATTAAGAGTTTGTGTAGCATCAATCAAACAGCAGTCCATTTATGTCAACAAAATCGCTGGCAAGAAAAATTTAAGATGGATCAATTACCGTCATTTGAAAATATCTATACGATTGATGAATATTTAAAAATGAAAAAGATTGATCATGAAGTGAGAATCATTGTTAAGTATGCACAAATGCGTAGGTTTAACGCATTTGTGAACTATAAAAAAGATCAACCGATTAATAAAATACTACCAGATTTAGTTGAAAGTGATATTAAATTTAATGCGTTTATTGGTAGTGGTGGAGTGTATATCAATTATAATAATCAAATAAAATTATTATCATGGGGTGAATTTTATACATTATTAATGAAATTCTTTTATTACATACCAGATATTGATATGAGATCGTCTTCCATTTCCTATAGAATACAATATTTGAAACAAGATTTAAATAAACACGGGTTTAAAGAAAATTCCAAATATCGATTAATAGATTATAAAAATATCGAAAAACAATTGTAATCCATCTACCCTCAATAATGATTAATTTCACGGAAATTAATCATATAATTTTATGACCTAATAACATTTCATAACACCCAGGATACCGACATTGCAATGCATTTATGACTTCTATTCGATTTTGTTGTTCTGTTTTCCATTTTTTTTTGTTGCAGTAAATTTTAGCATTTGGTGGAAAGAAATTGTATAATATTTCCTTTTCGTTATCTGGAGATTTAAGATAATAATCAACACATATACTAATAAATTCCATGCGAACACGTTCCTTAAAACCGACATCTTTATAATGTCTATGTATATCCTTCATCCATAATTCATCTTTTTCTTCTTCTGTTGCTTGATGATAATGTGCCACGTCGAATCTAATTTCATCGTTTTAAATTATAATGTATGTGAAAATGAAATTTAAAAAAATGAAATTCCCAAACGAGATAAATTTTGAGTTTGGATTCCAAACCCAAACCCAAATCCAAACTAGTTTAAACGTATGAAGATTTTTTAAATAATGATTAATTTCCCGGAAATTAATCATAAAAATGAGTCATCGTGTTCGCAGTCTTATTATTCATTTGAATTATGGTGATTTGATCAAACAACAGCTATTACCAAAACAAAAGTTATTCACCAACAAAACCGTACCTTCTTTGGGTGGCAAAACTATTTGTCCCACTTTATCTAAAAAATTAGGACCTAGTGATTATGGTTTAATGATGGAGGAAGTGATTGAATGTATAATATCACATATATCATTAGATACAGTAAAACATACATTACCTGAAGATTTACAAAAACATTTTAAGGTAGAATCATTCAAAGATTTAAACGACTTAATAACAACAACATTTATTGATCATAATATAGTATTGCAACCACAAGTAGAAATAAAATACAAAAATATTGAAGGGCATCCTGATTTGATGACCGTTGACACAATCTATGATATAAAAACGACTGGACAATTTGGCAGAATGCGTACTGAAACCATTTTACAATTGTTAAGTTATTATTGTTTAGCCAAACTCAATCATATGGATATTCGATACGTTGGATTAGTGTTGCCGTTACAATTGCAAATTGTTAAAGTTGATTTACAACATTGGCAATGGCAAGGATTTTATCAAGCATTGGTAAACAGTATTACTAATAAACTAGATCAAAAATCATTATGGCAATTAACTTTATCGCAACGCGTTGCGTTTGATATATTGTTTAAACAATATGTTGGGTTTCATATCAAAAAAGATAGTTTATTGAATCATATACAACATTATCCAGCTGTTCAATTTTTCTTGAATGGTAATCAAACATCATCTATTAATTATACTAAATCATTTTTAAACGATTTAAAAAAGGCAATTTCATCGTGTAAAACACCAACATTTATCCACGCACCCTATGCCTTAAATTTATGTCAACCCGGAAAAAAGAAAGAAGAACGTGAAGAAGATGCAAAGATTGAACAATCGTTGATGACATATGATCATGAATGGGGCGGGTGGACTTTTTATTGTCTTAAAAACCTACTTCTTTTCGGACAAAAAGTTGGTGTAAAAGGTGTTGTAATACACTGTGGTAAAACATGTAAGCGAGATTACAAGGAATCATTAACAACGATGCGTGATGCCGTCATTGCTTGTAGTTTATACGCAACACCCGAATGTCCTATTCTTATTGAAACGTGTGCCGGACAAACTGGTGAAGTATTAGCTGATCCTGAAGAATTGTGCGTGTTTTATAATTCCTTACCTGGGTTTGTTAGGGATGTGGTTAAGATTTGTTTAGATTCTGCGCATACACATTCCGCCGGCTACCATCCCATGTTATTTATCAATACATTGATTGATAACAATGTACCAATAGCATTAATCCATTACAATGATTGCAAATTCGACATTGGTTGTAAAAAGGATAGACATGCATTTATTGGTAACGGGAAGATTGGTTATGAACAATTGAATGCTGTTTTATTGTTTGCTATTAAAAATCAAATACCTATGGTGGTAGAATAATAATAATTTAATGTATAAATGATATTAATATCATTTATACATTTATATAAAATTATCTATTTTGTATAATAAATGAATATATTAAGCATTAAAGGGGGTGGTTGTAGAGGCCTTATTCCTCTCATTTTTTTAAAAGAATTTGAAAAAAGAACGCAAAAATCAATTCATGAATTATTTCACTATTTTGGAGGATGTTCTGTTGGTTCACTGATTATATCGTCGTTATTAATCAGTGATGATATTATCAAAAACAACGCAAAATACACGGCACATCAAAGTTATGATTTATTTTTAAAACATGCAAAAACATCCTTTTCATGGACGTATTATAGTTATATTACATCGATGTTTGGACTTATTGGGCCAAAATACACCTCGTGTGGATTATTCAATATTGTGAATGAATCATGTCAAGATCATACCATGAATAAATTATTAAAACCAGTTATATTTCCTGCTTATGATAGAATCCGAAATAAACCTTTTTATTTTGATAAAGAGCTTCACGCCAATGTTAAAATTTCCGATTGTATTATGGCTACAACATCAATCCCAACCTACTTTGAATCACATAAAGTCAACATTGATGATCAGTTGCATGATTTTTTAGATTCAGCCATGGTCACCAATGATGCAAGTCAACTTGTTTTATTAAAATCATTATCGACGATGTATGTTGATAAAAAAAATATCTTTTTATTAAGTCTTGGTACAGGTATTTATCCAAATACGATTCATAGCCGTAATGGGCTTCTGGGGTGGATTCCTTATATTGTCAATACATTAATCACCGGCGCAGAAGAAAATGAAATGTATCAACTTTCTTTAGCATTACCCAAAGAAAATTACTGTATTTTAGATATACCATTAGATCAAGCTTATTCACCCGATGATACAAGTGATAAAACAATCGAGTATTATATTAAAACGACGGAAAAGTGGATCGAAGAACATGATGATATCATGACTATGGTGTGTCAAAAATTGTTACAACATATATAATTATATATTTATAATTATATTTATAAATGTCATCCTATAGTGAAACAAGTTCATCTACTAATATCGTTTATATACCTATTCCGGGGCCAATAGGACCCACTGGCTTTACCGGTCAAACAGGCGCAACTGGCGCTACTGGACCTATTGGTCAAACAGGCGCAACTGGCACTACTGGACCTGTTGGTCAAACAGGCGCAACTGGCGCTACTGGACCAGTTGGACCAGATGGTCCTACAGGACAAACTGGACCTAATGGCGTCATTGGTCCAATGGGACCAATAGGACCAACGGGACCAACTGGCGCTACTGGGCCAACGGGAAATACTGGAGCGACTGGTGACACGGGTAATCCAATTCAAGTTGCTGAATCAGAATATGCACATATTACATTAACTATTGCGTTAAATGAACCTACAATTACAGTTAATCCATTAAATCCTATTTTATTTAGTGCTGCAACAACGAATAGTGGTATGATTTTTAATCCATTAAATGGATCGTTAACTGTTTTATCGAATGGTGTATATCAAGTGGCATTTGGATTTAATGCAACGGCTATTCATAATACCAGAGTAGCATTATTTGCTCTTTACAAAAATGGTAATCCTGTGGGTCCAGAATATTCTACATCAACAAGTTATACCGAAATTGCTAATCCGCAACGATTAGCAACATCAGGTAATCAACTGGTGACTATTGTTGATGCAAATATGAATGATGTTTTTCAAGTCTATAACGCATTTACCGTTGCGTCGACCACATTTGAAAATACAGTGAATAATATCGGCAATTCAACAGTAGGTAGCGCTTTGTGTGCCTATATGACAATTATACGACTTCAATAAATAATAAATTACTTAATTTATTATTATTAAAATGTCTTCATCTGATTCATGTATAGAAAAAAATATATTTTATTTTATAAGTCTTCAAGGTCCCACAGGATTACTAGGAAATACTGGACCAACTGGATTTACTGGAAATACTGGACAAACTGGCAGCATTGGAACAACTGGATTTACTGGAAATACTGGTCCTACAGGATTTATTGGATATACAGGTATGACTGGTAATCCTGGGCCTATTGGAAATACTGGAGCACCTGGACCAACAGGTCCTTTAGGTCCAACAGGGCCTGATGGAAATACAGGTCAACCAGGAGGCCCTGGAGATATAGGAGATACAGGCCCAATAAATAATAATCCCATTTCAACACAATTTGCACATGTTGCATTAACATTAAGTGATACTGGAGCACCCGTAGTCGTTGGTCCTGTATTCACAGTCCCGTTTACTAATATCACTCTCGGTGGTTCAATTACTTTTAATCCACTTATGAATGCATTAATCATACCAGTTACTGGGTTATATCAAATATTATATGGTTTTAATGCCGTTGGTGGTGTAGGTGGTGTTCAACCTGTATGTTTAGCGGTTTATCTTAATGGTATACCTATTAGTTCATCTTTTGCTATACAATCAGATTATGAATCTGCTGCATTTGTTAATAAAATTACAACACAGGGTACACAAACTGCAGGACTGATTAATATTACAATACCTTTATCAACTTTACAATTAGTCAATGCATTAACTCAAGCACAAGTTACGTTTCGTAATACTGTTAATAATATAAGTATATCAACAACGGCTGGTGCTGTAGCTGCGTATATGACAATAATTAAAATATTATAATTTTAGATATAATAAATGTCATCTGATAGTGATAGTGATTCATGTAATCCATGCAACATTTATATACCAATACCTGGAAATCAAGGAATGACTGGACCTATTGGTATGACGGGTACACTTGGTCCAACCGGTGATACAGGAACAACTGGTCCTACAGGACATACTGGACCAACTGGTGGGACTGGTACAACAGGGCCAATTGGCCCAACAGGAGTCACCGGTGGTGTAGGCCCAATGGGACCAATAGGACCAACAGGAAATACAGTAACTGGAGGTACCGGGCCTACTGGCCCAACAGGTACAGATGGTCCAATAGGACCAACGGGTGATGCATCATCATCACCAAATTTACAAACTGTTTATTTAGCATTAGTAACAAATTCAGATACTAATATACAAGTTAATCCTGAAGAACATGTACCATTTAATATTGCTACTATACGTGGTAATTTTTCATATAATTTTGGAACAGGACAATTAACTTGTAATGAAGCGGGTACTTATTTGATTTATTTTGGAACGAATGGTACAGCTGAAAGTTTAGCTTTATCAATTAGAAAACCTGCATGTTTTTCTGTCTATTTAAATGGTGTACCAATTAACGAAACATTTACTCTATCGACAGATTATTTTAGAGAATCTCCTACAAATCATTTAGTCACATCAGGGTCGAGTACAGCGGGTATACTTGTTGGCGTTGGTGCTGGTGGTGTATTAGAATTACGAAATTCATTTAGAATCGCGTTTGCACAACCCATCACATTTCAAATTTTAGTTGATTTGACACAATCAAGCCTTGCTAATGCCGTTGTTGCCTATATGAATGTATTAAAAATACAATAAATTATAATTTTAAAATTATAATTTCTGCCATAAATAAGTTAAATTAATATGATTTATAGGAATACATTTATACCCATCATTATTTGGATGTAATATAACAAGCATCATATAAATCACATTCATGTGATATTTAGTTTCCAAAATATGGCGGTAAATATTAAGTTGTAAACTATAATGATTATAGTTGCAATGATCTAAAAAGTGTAATGGTTTATAGCCTTTTTCAAAATAATTTGAAGTCTTGATTTCTTTTGACCGCTTCCAATCCAAAATGATAAAATGACCATCATCATCTTTTAACAAGCAATCAATACTGCCAGCTAATCCATTTGGTTTAAATTGTTCATCAAAAATTAAAAACTCTGTTCGGTATGGATAAAATGTTGGATATTGTGATTTAAAATCGGACCAAAATTTTAAAAAGTAGCGATATTCTATTGTCGTACAAATGTGATTTAATTTAATCACATCAATACCATTTAAATAATATTCAATCATGGCATGCATCATGGTACCTAATCCCGCAGCGTTATTTTTATCTCTTTCCCATTTTTCTTTAATTCGGTCTTTAGTGAGACCGAAATACTTTGATGATGTCCAGTTTCTGGATAACATCATTTTATCAATAACACCATCGGCATCAAAATCGGGAAAATAGCGATGAATCAATGTCGTTACACTGATTGGATTTAATAATTGTTTCGTTGTTGGATGTAGTAAGTCGTATTTATGTCCTTCTTCGTAAAATTGGATATATTGATCACGCGTATGACGATGAACATCCGCTAGGATGTTAAATAACAGGCATACAATGTCATATATTTTATATTTGACATTATCACTGATATCAAGTTGTTTGATTAAAAATAAAATATAATAACGTTGTGGATTGATGAGTAGTGGAAATTGAATTTGATTTGTTTTCACTAGCGATGATTTAACTGATTGTTTAATAGTTATATTATCAAATAATTGATTAACGATAAATAAATGAAAATTCCGGTCAGGATGAGTGAATTCCATTTATTTATTAATTTATTTGTTTATGTCATAAATGATTAAATGATTAAAATATAATTTTAATCATTTAAATAAATGGAAGATATCAAGTTTGAAACTTTATTACGTTTAGATATAGACGATTTACATCATGCATGTTTAGTTGATAAATCATCATTATCCATATGTCATAATAATTATTTTTGGCAACAAAAGTTTGAGTATGATCATGTACCACTTTTAGTCGATACATTACCACAATCGATATCTGAGTGGATTAAAGAATATAAACGCGCAGCGCGTGCCTATGATAAAGCACATCTTATTTTATCCATTCAGCGCGAAGCAAAACGTCATCAACCTAAAAATTTAATTATGTTAACGATTAAAGAAAAAGATATTAATATATTTATATCATTATTACAGCCATTTTTTGATACACAAGAATATATTGATATGATCAATATCTTAAATAACCCACAATTTGTTAATTTTTCTATCGATATTTTATATATAAAATATAATCATTATCGTTTACAGTTTTTTTATATTGACGATGCTGATAATACTGGATATACCATAAGCAGTAATGTCTTATCATATAACAATATGATATCATTACTAACATTATTATTATACGAAATGCCAGATAGTGAAATTTTAGATGCTTTAAGCAACTATTATATTTAATTGATTCATCTAATCGTTTATCTAAATTTAATTGTCTCATCATCAAACATGGATGATTCGTATTCATTGATGATAGTAATTTTATGTGTTTTGATAATTTTACACTTGATATCTGATAAAAACAATAAATCAAATTTAATGTTTTTGCACAAGCGAATAAAACGGGTTTAATACAATTAATACAAACGATACTTGTCATATAAAGCATTTTTTTTATTATATATTAATTATATAAAAAATGAGCAGTACAAGTAGTAGCCCAAAAAGGCGCTTCAAAATAATACCCATTCCTGGACCTATTGGACCTACAGGGCATGGTGTTTTAGGTACAACTGGTGCAACAGGTCCCACTGGAGCAACAGGACCACTCGGTATAGGTCCAACTGGACCAACAGGTACGACTGGAAATACAGGCCCGACTGGAATTATTGGACCAACTGGGGTAACAGGACCAGTGGGATCAGCAGCAAATACGGGAAGTACTGGACCGACAGGATATACGGGACAAACTGGACCAATAGGTACAGGACCAACTGGAAGTACAGGACAAACAGGACCAACTGGAGCTATTGGTACAGGACCAACTGGCAATACCGGTAATACTGGTGCAACAGGACCACTTGGTACAGGTCCGACTGGCAGTACAGGACAAACAGGACCACTTGGTACAGGTCCAACTGGCAGTACAGGACAAACAGGACCACTTGGTACAGGTCCAACAGGAAACACTGGACCAACAGGACCATTGGGTACAGGACCAACAGGAAATACTGGACCAACTGGTGCTATTGGTACAGGACCAACAGGAATAACTGGAGATACTGGACCTACAGGACCATTGGGTACAGGACCAACAGGTATAACAGGAAACACTGGACCAACGGGACCATTGGGTACAGGACCAACCGGAATAACAGGAAATACTGGTCCTACTGGTGCTATTGGTACAGGACCAACAGGAATAACTGGAGATACTGGACCAACAGGACCATTGGGTACAGGACCAACCGGAATAACAGGGAATACTGGACCTACTGGAGCCATTGGTACAGGTCCAACAGGAACAACTGGATACACAGGTCCAACTGGACCACTTGGTACAGGTCCTACCGGAATAACTGGACCAACAGGAATAACAGGTCCAACTGGCATTCAAGGATCAGCAACAAGTACTGGCGCAACCGGACCGACTGGATATACAGGCTATACAGGACCAACTGGACCTCCTGGCATTGCTGCAAATACTGGCGGAACTGGAGAAACTGGACCTACTGGATATACAGGTCCAACTGGCATTCCAGGCTCAGCAACAACTACTGGCGCAACCGGTACGACTGGACCAACAGGCATGACAGGAAGTACAGGACCTACTGGACCAACTGGCAACACAGGAAATACAGGTAGTACGGGACCAACTGGAACAACTGGAAATACAGGTAGTACGGGATCAACTGGACCTCTTGGTACAGGACCAACTGGAAGTACAGGACAAACTGGACCAACTGGATTTACAGGGTATACTGGTCCAACTGGACCAACCGGACAAACAGGAAATACTGGATCGACAGGACCAACAGGTCCACTTGGTACAGGTCCAACGGGTGCTCTGGCTCTTTACAATGCTACCGGACCTATCCAACCCATCGATAATGTCGGTTTAGTCATCAATAATACATCTCGTGAAATCATGTTAGAATTCGCCGATACGACTCACAATGGCGTTGTCAGTACCGTGGCTCAAAGTTTTAACGGTGTTAAAACATTCATTGTCGAAGTTGATACACCGATTATTACCAATCCTGACGCCACCATCCGCATTGCCAATACGGCTAGACAATACCCTGTTGGTCCTGGTGCTTTAACTGCTGTTGTCACT
>DATIJN010000124.1:0-1664 GCA_035478615.1 Saccharimonadales bacterium (SeqCode) | reverse complement strand
CTTGCCCCGCACTTGTTGCGGGGGTCGCGGCTCGGTTGTGCAAATAATCGATTTCTATTATTTCTATCATTAAAATCGGGTTGTGCTTTATCTAATGCTAATAATAATTCAGCGTGCATTTTTTCATCGTTGTATTGTAATTTATTTGAATGATATAAAAGATAGTTGATGATATTAAAAAACTTATCTGCATATTGTTCATGATTTTTAAAATATTGCTGAAGTATAGCAGTCATATTACTAGCTTCGGTTTGTATATTGTTATTAGTATATTTTTGTTTTTTGTAATGATTTTCAAGGATGGTTTCACAAAAATTTTCGATAAATACAGTTGCTTCCGGCATACAAAAAGTATGTTCTTTTATCATTCTGCTCATTTCATTAAAATAAGACATAAATTTTTTAGTACCGACATGTTTTTTAAAATCATGTTTTAGTAAATCCGTAATGCGTTTCCATGCTGGATCATCTTTAGTGAATTGTTGTATTGTTTGACGTTTATAGCACATGTGTAATTCATCATGATCATATAAATGTTTGTTATTTTTTATTTGTTTTAAAATTCTGCGTATCACGCCTCTTTCATCAATATGAGGAGTAACTAATGGGTACATGGATTGATTGCAATAGTTTTCCAATATAAATTGTCTATTATCAAACTTTAGATGTATATTAGAAGCTTCTCTATCAACAAACTTCATAGTTATGTCAGATAATAATAATACGTTAGGAGTGTTATTGTCATAAGAGGGTAGTCTGACAGTGAAATCTACATTGACAGTTCCGTCATTAAATTCATAACTATAAAAAGCTGGTGAAAAAAATGGGTTTGGTTTTGTTGCTAGCTTCTTTTCTGTAAATCCATGCGTGCTCAATTTTTTAAGTAATTTAGCACAATCTTCTAAAGGTGTAATAGAGCTTGCAGCATCAATATCTGTTGCATTTGTAGGATGTTTGCCAACCAGTATTCTGCCGCATTGAACTACAAAGCTACCATAAATTTCAAGATCAATATCATCACGCCACAGATCATAGATTTTATGTAAAGAGGCAAGTTTTGCTTTGGTTAAGATGGGTTTGATATCTTCCAAGCTAAATTTTTCTGGCAAACATCGATAATCTTTTGTAGATAAGGAACAAGATAATGTTTGATCCGTAGATTTTGATTCTTCAATGGTTTCCTTGTGTCGAGATGTTGTCATGTACTAGCTCCCCGTAGTGATTTAATTTTATCAATAAATGTATTTTCTTGCTAGCAAAGTATCGAATACTTGATGACTCGAAAAAAAAGTGTTACATATCACTGAATTTTTAAAGTGGATAGAACGCAATTATTACCCACTTTTCTTAAACCTTTTGTAAACCCTAAAGATCACCAAGCATTCCAAGATATTTGGTATAAAGCATTACCTATTGATGATCAAGCACCGGTGGATGGTTTGATCAATACCGCATTTTGTGAGATGTGGTTTCCCCGCGATCAATTAAATGAAGTCATGCGTAGACTAAAAGAATTGTTTGCAGAAAATCCTCTTGCTGCAGGTAACTTTATCGTAGAATTATATAGTGCTAAGCAATCGCCATTTATGTTGAGTCCGGCTGAAGGTCATGATGCATTCAGAGTCGATCTTTATTGGTGGCAACATAATTTAGCAGGGGATGCA
>DATIJN010000123.1:0-15040 GCA_035478615.1 Saccharimonadales bacterium (SeqCode) | reverse complement strand
TACCCATAACCCCAATACCTTTTAGGTAACTCCAAGTACTCAGCGTTATAAGGTCCATAAATTTTGATGTGGCGTGAGAATATTTTGAGTGAATATGAAAATCTGCAATAAATTTCATGTAAATTATTTTCCAATGATGGTACGATAACGTTCTTCGACAAATTCCCAATTAACCACATTCCACCAAGCAGTAATGTAATCAGGTCGACGATTTTGATAATGTAAATAATATGCATGCTCCCAGACATCCAGACCAAGCAATGGAATATTGTTTTGCATTAAAGGTGCGTCTTGATTTGCTGTAGAAAAAACTTCCAAATCACCAACTTTGTTTAATACTAACCATGCCCATCCGCTTCCAAAACGTGTTTTTGCAGCATTTTCAAACTGATCTTTAAAAGCTTGAAACGTTCCAAATTTTTTTTGAATTTCGGCAGTAAGTAAACCTTGTTTCATATCAGCATGAGGTTTCATCATTTCCCAAAATAGGCTGTGATTGAAATGTCCGCCTGCATTATTTCTAACCGCTGTTCTTATAGCTTCAGGCAATGTTTCAATGCCAACTAAAAGATCTTCCAAACTTAATTTTTGCAACTCAGGATATGATGACAAGGCTTTGTTTAAATTATCGATATATGCTTGATGGTGCTTGGTAAGATGAATTTCCATGGTTTGAGCATCAATATAAGGCTGCAGTGCATCATACGAATAGGGAAGTTTTGGAAGAGTAAACATTATTTAACCTTAGTTTTAAAATAAACTTGTTCTTGATCTTTTTTCATGAGTAATTTTTCTCGTGCTATTTTCTCTTTGGCAAAATCAGTATGATTTATTTCAATATCATGCTGCAATGCGGTAATTTCTTTTTGTATATGTGTTATATCGAGTTGTGTTTGTTCTTGCTGCTTGCGTAAATCAATGATTTTGGTCAAACCTTTCGGTCCAAAACAATATAGCATAAAGAAAACAATTAATTCAAAAACTAAAAATAAAATAATTAATCGACGCATTAAAAATGTCATACTTTATCCTTACATAATTTACTTTATTTTTTTAACAGAACCTCTCAATAATTCTTTTACTATTGGATTTCTATGTGGTTTCATTGCTTCATCTAGTGCAGTTTGACCGACCACATCTTTAATTGTTGGATCTGCACCTGCTGCAAGTAAAGCTTTAATTATCTCAACACGATCATATAAAACAGCTTCATGCAAAGGAGTTTTACCAATCGTATCTTGAATGTTAATACGTGCCCCATGCGCAAGTAAGGTTTGAATTATTTCTATTTTCTGGTGTATTGCAGCTTCATGCAAAGGAGTCTGACCATCATTATCTGCAATATTTGGATTTGCCCCAGCATGACATAATGCTTTAACCATATCAATACATTGATGTTGCGCCGCTTTCTGCAAAGGAGTTCTGCTACGGTCACCTTGAATATTAGGATCCGCACCTGTAAGAAGTAATATTTTAACTATGTTACCTTGATTATCTCGAGCAGCATTATATAAAGGAGTGCCCCCTTCATCATCTTGCATATTCATATTGGCACCCGCAGCACATAATGCTTTAATAATCTCCATTGAACGATAGCTAACAGCGGCATGTAAAAGAGTCAAACCATTATCATCAGTGATATTAGGATTCGCTTGAGCAGCAAGTAAAATTTTAACTATTTCTACATTATTACAATTAACAGCTTTACCTAGTGGTGTTAAACCATGTTCATTAGTAATTTCTTTATTTGCGCCAAGTTCAAGTAATAATCTAACAATTTTAATTCGATCAAAAGTTGAAATATTACAGTGAGGATATACTCCAACAATAACACTATGCAAGGGAGTGTCGTTATGCAAGTTCACAGCATCTTTATTTGCACCATGCTTAAGCAAAAGCTTTACAATTTCCAGTTGACCATACAAAGCAGCAAGATGCAACGGAGTAAACATAGGAGAATTCATAGTCATATCATGAAAATTTGGATTTAAACCATTCTCGAGAAGTAATGCAACAAGAACTGGATTTTTACTCATATTTATAACATCACATAATAAAGTCTGTAATTCGTCATGAGTAAATTGACTTTCTAGTTGTAAACGTTGGTCTAAGTCTACAGTGTATTGAGGCCCTTCCATTAATTTTAAAAGAATGTCTTTTTTTAAATTCCAATATTTACACCCAATATGATCTAATAAAATTTCAGCTGCATGAATATTTCTAGATGAAATAGCGTGATCTAAGGCAGTATAACCATTTTTATCTTTTATTGTAGGATCAGCTTGTAAAGCTAATAATTTTTTAAGCAAGGCAAGTTTATTAAGGCAAGTAGCATAATGGACAGGAGTTTTTCCAAAAGCATCAGGCTCATTTATAACACCTCTATACGCATTAACCAACAATTCTACCACCTGAGGGTCAAAATATTGAGAAGTCATAGGACTGAAAAGATATGCTGCATGAAGTGGAGTTCTGTGAGAAACAAATTGTTGATTTGCTGGAGCAGTAAGACTTGTATCTGTTACATCCAAAAATGTTTTTTCGTGTACTGATAACCCTTTTTTTAGTAATTCTTCTATTGCATAAGCATTTCCTACTTCTGCTGCTATGTGCAATAATGTTGAACCCTGTAAATTATCTTTAAAACGTTTCAACCTTTCTGAAGGTATGCTGTGCATACACTGATCAAATAACGGTATATCATTGGTTATGATAGCATTTTTGGTGCATTCATATTCATTTTGTAATAAAGCTTCACGATCTATTCGTGTAGTATCAAAGGGGATATCAACTTCATGAAAGCTACATGTTACATTTCTCACTTTTTTAAAAAGTGCATTTTCTTGTTGTAAAAGCGCTAATGAATCTACTTGTGCGCAATAAAACAAATGAGTTATACCTATTAAAAAATAAAAATTTAGAATTTTCTTCATAAACATTTCCCTCTATTGTTGCATGAACAACAAATTTATAAATATTAATGAATAAATCTATAAATTTTTGAAATATTTAATGCATTTTTTAATGATTACGTTTATTTAAATCCATATATCTTTTGAACTTTTTATATATTTCTTTTTTTAAGTAAAAAGATCGCAAGAATAACAAATACTATTTTTATTTATGCAATTTCATACAAATCCAAACATACATCGTGAGAAATTCCGACCTGATGTATTTTCTGATGGCATTCCAGCAGATGCAGCTCCGGTTGATGCAATAATATTAGCTTGCATAGCTTGCTGCAATGCTTGTAAATATTTTTGTCGTTCAATTTCAAACAGATCTCTTCTCATTTTTTCAAGTAACAATCTAAATTCATCTGTTTGTATAGCATCTTGAACACGATCCAGAGTATAAGAACTTTTTCTTATTGGTCCTTGTTTAGTTTGCACTTGGCAGGTTTGTGTCAATGGTTCATCATTCATTGTTCTTACAGGAGTTACCGGTCTTTCAAGTTTCACTTTACCTACCATAACAATTACTTTTTTAATTTCTAAATCCTTAGAATGTACTGTATATTTTGATTGTTCACTTGCAACAATTGAAAGACTTATTAATGAATACATAATTATCAGCAGCTTCATACTTTTTTCCTTATATTTTATTTTCTGCAAATGCTATTAAAGCTGATGCTTTAATATAACATGCAGGATCATATTGTAGTGGTTCATTAGTTTGGGTCATGGTATGTAATTTTAAGATAATATCTTCTCGAGTTAAAGATGTTCCTGCAAGTGCTTGAGCTATTTGTGCGTTGCGTTTATCATTGCAAAAACAATTTTCAATACCTTCATTCATTGACAAGATAGAAACTATGGTAAGCGTATTGGGCATTGTAAACATCTGACTTGCAAATGTTTCTTGCTCACTGGAATAAAGTGGCAACGCTATAAACAAACATACTACAATTTTAAATTTCATTTTTTTTCCTGCTCATTATATAAACTGATCAATTTGAAAGCAAAGCTACAAAAAGCAAAAAAAATATTCAAGTTTTAAAAAACCAAAAAAAAGAGCACTCGAAAGAGTGCTCTTTTTTACAATAACTACCAAAAAATTCTTTATCTTTTTGTAAATTGAAACTTTGCACGAGCTCCTTTTTGACCATATTTTTTACGTTCTTTAACACGTGAATCAACAGTTAAAAAGCCATGTTTTTTAAGCTCTGGTTTCAATGTTTCATCGAAAGCTAAAAGTGCACGAGCGATGCCCAATTGTGCCGCAATAGCTTGAGAAGTATATCCACCGCCAGTGATTTTAACATCTGCTGTCATGCCTGAAGTTGCAGGAACTACTAAAAATGACGCTTGGCAAGCATCTTTTGATGCTGGAACTGTGAAATATTCTTCAAATGATCGACCATTAACCAAAATTTGACCATTTCCTTTTCGTAGCAATACTCGAGCAACAGCTGATTTTCTTCTGCCAGTGCCTTGAGAAAAAGGTTTATTTGCAATTGCCTTTACTCGTTTTGGTGTTGTAGATGTTGCTTTTAAAGCTGGCGCTTTTGCTGTTTTCTTTGTAGAAGCTGGAGCTTGTGCCATAAAAAGTAGGCCTTTCTTCCGAATTAGAATTATCTTTAAATTTAATATTAATATGCAATATATTTTTTATGATACTAAAGTCTTGCAAAAAGTCAAAGATAGTAGAGGATGTATGCCTGCTTTTAAAGGTAGTTAATCAAGACCTGTAATTAGTCTGCACTATCTGATATATCATCATTTTGAAGGCTGACAGGGGAACCCCAATCGTCCTCAGTTCCATTGCCGTACCAAAAGTTAGGTCCATATAAAACATCACAAATTTTGCATTTAGTAGTGACAAATAAACCATAGGTGCCAAAAGTTCGTTCCTGGATATTCTCTTCATGCTCAAAACCAAGTTCTTCAAGAGCATTGACAATATCTTCACGTTCTAAATTAGCCACCAATGCAATCAAACTAACCTGAGGAACAGCTTGAAAAATGGTATATAAAAGTTCTCTAATGAGTACTATTGGTTCACCCATTTCTAGATCAATAGCCAATTGCCGTATAAATACCGTATAATTAGGACCTACCTCAAATGAAATATAACCAACGACAAAACCTTGATATATCGCATGATAAAATAAACTTTGTGAGTTTGGATTTTTATAGATGTGCTCTTCTTGATCAAATTCCTGCGATAAAAATTCAGAGTTTTCACTCACTATTCCGTGAAATTTCATAAAAAGATCACGTTCTTGACTTAAATCAGCACTTGTAATCGGCTGTACTTGAAACTCATAAGCTACAAGGCCCAAAGACATACTAATCAAAAATGCGAGCAATATACATATTTTTTTCATCAGCTTCTCCTTTTTTATATTGAGCTTAAAACTGACCTTTTTCTGATTTTTCTTGGCAATCCAAACAGCGACGAGCATTAGGATTATATTTTAATCGATTTTCAGAAATACGTTGATGACATTCCTGGCATATGCCATAGGTGCCTGCTTCAATTGCAGCCAGCGCCGCAATAATATTAGTGTATTCAGTATATTCAGTATCTTGCAACGACTGGCGAAGTGATTCCATAGTTAATGTCACAACTTGATCGCCATCATCTTGTGATAAACCATCAACCATTTTTTCGTTTGATAAATTTTGTAATTCTTGCTCAATTTCAAGCTTACGCTTTAAAAGATCTTGTTTAATTTTTTCCAATTCTAATTTGCTCACCATGCTTCAACTTCCTTTTTTTTTGAAAAAATAATCGTAAAACGTCTTTTGCTTTTTCATAATTCATACATTCCATTTTAGTTTCAAGATTTTTATAAATACCTAGTTGAACACCTTGATCAAGCGGTATACCAAATTTGCCAGAGGGCATACCATAGACAATACGAGAGATTCTTGACAAATAAATGGCTCCAAGACACATAAGGCAGGGTTGCAGCGTAACATATAAAGTTGCTCCAGACAATCGCCAATTCTTTTTTTTCTTGCAGGATTTTGCAATGACTACTAATTCGGCATGCACTAATTGTGTTTGTTTTTTTTCAACTTGATTATAAGCACGGGCCAGTACTATACCATGTTTATCTACTAAAACAGCCCCAATAGGAACTTCATTAATTGCCAGTGCCTTGCGCGCTTGCTTATAAGCAAGATTCATAAAATATAAATCATCCACTGCAAAAACCTTTCAAGAATAATGTTTACGCACGTCCCTATGAAAAGATTGGAATTTTTTTCATTTCTTTACTACACTTAAAAAAGCATAAAAATATTTACTCTATAGTATATGAAATAAATCTTTTTTCGACGAAAAGTAAACGTTCTTAAAAAAAATATTCAGGGAATCCTTGTGGCAGATAAATCTGACAATCCGTCAAACAAAAAAGAAAATCAATATAGCGCCCAATCCATTAAAGTTATGGAAGGTCTGGAGGCCGTTAGAAAACGACCTGCGATGTATATTGGCAGCACGGGACCTCAAGGGCTTCATCATCTTGTCTATGAAGTAGTAGATAACTCAGTTGACGAAGCATTAGCTGGATATTGTAATAATATTGAAGTTATTTTACATACCAATGGTGCGTGTTCTGTAGAAGATAACGGACGTGGTATTCCTGTTGATATTCATCCAACTGAAAAGGTTTCTGCAGCGCAAGTTGTACTTACCAAACTTCATGCTGGTGGTAAATTTGATAAAGATTCCTATAAATATTCTGGTGGACTGCATGGTGTTGGTATTTCTGTTGTAAATGCACTATCTAAAAACTTAGAACTTGAAATTTATAAAAACGGAAAAATATATACACAATCATATAAAAAAGGTCATCCTGTAGCTCCACTCAAAGAAGCAGGAACTACCACGAAACATGGTACGAAAGTTACTTTCATACCTGATGAAGAAATTTTTCAAGAAACAACAGAATTTAGTTTTGATGTACTTTCAGCTCGATTGCGCGAACTTGCATTTTTAAATAAAAATTTACGCATCAGTATTACAGATCAAACAACAAATAAAGAACATGTATTTTTATATGAAGGTGGAATTGTATCCTTTGTTGAATCAATCAATTCTAAAAAAACACCTTTATTCAGTGACATCATTTCTGTTCATCATGAAGATGAAAAATATATTCTTGATCTTGCAATGCAATACAATGATGGATATACAGAACAAATTTTCTCCTTTGTAAATAATATTAATACTGTTGAAGGCGGTACACACGTTAGTGGTTTTAAATCTGCACTTACTAAAGCTTGTAATAAACGTGGTGTTACTTTAAAAACACTTAAAGGTAATGAATCTTATTCCAGTGAAGATGTTCGCGAAGGACTCGTATGCGTTATTAGCATTAAAGTTCCAGAACCACAATTTGAAGGTCAAACCAAAACAAAACTGGGCAATAATGAAATCAAAGGTTTAGTTGATTCTTGGACGTTTGCAAAGCTTGATGAATACTTTGAAGAAAATCCAGCTGTAGCTAAAAAAATTCTTATGAAGGCTGAACTTTCAAAGCGTGCACGCGAAGCTGCAAAACGAGCTCGTGATATTACGCGAAGAAAATCAGTTTTAGAAGGATCAATACTTCCTGGAAAACTTGCTGATTGTTCAAATGAAGAACCTAAAGACTCTGAATTATTCATTGTTGAGGGTGACTCTGCGGGTGGATCTGCAAAACAAGCACGTGACCGTTTTGCTCAAGCAATCTTGCCGCTTAAAGGTAAAATTTTAAACGTTGAAAAAGCACGTCTTGATAAAATGCTTGCAAACGAAGAAATTAAAAATTTGATTGCTGCAGTTGGTTGTCATCCGGGTGAACAGGAATTTGATTGCGATCAAGTACGTTATCATAAAATTATTTTAATGACAGATGCTGACGTTGATGGATCTCACATTCGAACATTACTTTTAACCTTCTTTTTTAGATACATGAAACAAATTATTGAAAAAGGTTATTTGTATATAGCACAACCACCACTGTATAAAGCAAAAATTGGCAAACTATCCCAATATCTTAAAGATGATTCAAGTCTTCGAGCTTTCATTTTTGATTGGGCTGTAACCGCTGTTAATTTTACCAGCAAAGATAAAACATTTTCTCAAGCAGAATGGAAACAACTTCTTGATAACCTACTTGCATATGAAAACAAAAATCATGTGATCAGCTCACGGTTCAATCTTGAATATCGTCATTGTCACAGTCTTACTTTAAGTTTAGCTGAACAGACTATAAAAGACATTTCTGATTTTGACTTCCTCATTAAAACATTACAACCATACTTCCCTGAATATGTCATTTCAGTCAGCACGCAACAAGATGATTTAGACAGTGATGAAGAAGAGGTCATTAAAGATCTACAAGATGTTGAAGTAGAAAAAAATGATATCGAAATTGATCCTGAAGAAATTGATGTTGATGAAACTCCAATTATTAAACCGTCTAAAAAGAAAACATTATCAACAAGTGAACAACAAAAAATTGAACTTACTTTTACTCGTTCAAACTTCTCTTGGAATGTGTCATTAGATTTCTTCACTTCAGAAGAAGTACAAGAATTAGTAAAGTTGCTCAAACCAATTTTACTGCTTGAACAAGATTCTTGGAACGTAACTGAAAAAGAAAAATCGATTACTGGTAAAGGAATTATGTCACTGATCGTAGCGTTACTTCAATTATCAAAACCTCACATGAGCATTCAACGCTATAAAGGTCTTGGTGAAATGAATCCTGAACAACTTTGGGAAACTGCAATGGATCCTAAGAGTCGCGCACTATTGCAAGTTTCAGTTGAAGATGCACTTGAAGCAGACTCATGGTTCTCCACACTCATGGGTGATGATGTAACTGGACGTCGTAAATTCATTGAGAAAAATGGTCGATTTGTAAAAAATCTCGATATCTAATTCTTAGAACTAAAAAAATAGGGCGCCTTTAAAAGGCGCCCTATTTAGAAATTTTATCTACCATTATGATAGATCCATATTTCTCGAGCCATATTTTCTAAGTAACTGCGATATCTATTATTTAAAACATCTCTATCACATCCGATAGTAAATGCACAATCAGCTGAGTAACCATCTAATATTAATTGCTCACAGGTCCTAGAAGGAACTTGTTGCATTGAAAATCTATTATTAGATTCAGATGAAATATCTCTTCGTTGATATTCAGGTGAAAAATCTCTAGATAATAAATCAGGTGAAAAATCTCTAGATGATAACTCAGGTGAAAAATCTCTTTGTTGATATTCAGAAACTGTTTGAACACTTCTTGGTTGTATACAAACTGGTGTAAAATCCCCAATTATTTTAACATGACTTGGCACAAGACCAAATAGAGGCCAAGCATTATTTTCCTTTTGATATGTACGCATCCCTATTCCAGGCGTTGTAAGTGTTATATGACGAGGATAATGGCTTTCAATTTGACCATTCTCATATTGTATAACTCTATAAGGACGATCAAAGGACAAAGAAGCGTCTATCGCTGCACTACCTAGTAAAGCTACCATCATTAATATTAATTTTTTCATAATAAATCCCCTATAAATTCTTTAATTCTTGAGTATTTTGAAAATATGAGACTTTCATAGTTGTCACTACACTGCCAGCTGCCATCACAAGGATAAAGATTAATTGATTGTATAATTCTGACATAATGACCCCCATTTGAGCTTCTTTAGAAAGCTTCATTTTTAAAGCCTTTTCTATATCTAAGAATATCAAGCTTTAATAGCCCTCACAAATGCCCCAGGCCTATTTTTACCCCAAAAACGCCTAGTATAAACCCCCTCTCATGTAGCCCCCTTTAGAACCAAAAAAAGACTGTTTTTAATACCTTTAAAAGGCCTTTTTTAGGATGCTTCCAAATCATTAGTTCAATAGACCCATCAATAGCCATTAATCGAGGGGGTGTAAAAACCCCCTAACCAATTGCGTTAATTACCCCTTTTGATACCCTTAAAATAGCTTAGAAAAGCATTCTTTTTAATAACTTGAAAATCAACGAAAATGAGGGGTATTTACGATGAATTTAAATACTTTATTTACTACCAAAAAACGTACTTTAGGCTTTTGGTTTATAGCACTTTTAAGCACTTTTGGCTTAGATGCTGCAAAAAAACCAACATCTTTAAAGATTGTACCGGCAACATATAGCCAATGCAAATCAGTGATTTTTGACCTTGGTGGGGTACTTTTTACTACTTCATCAGGCGCTAAATTTAATGCTGTTGTACCAACTATGTTTGCTAATCCATCATTGTTTTTTGCTATGATGGGACTTAACGTTAAGCAAGAATTATTCAAAATACTTGATAAGGTTCCTGCTAAAACCACTGAACCTATGTATAACGAAGGCAAAAAATTGCCTCAAATTATGGTTGACTGGATGACAGGACGACCAAGCAGCGAAATCAGACTGCAAGTATTACGAGAAATTAGAAGAAGTAATCACAGCGATTCTGTGAAAAACCTTTTTAGAAGTATTACACGTTTAATGTTTAATCCTAAAACTTTTGCCAATTCTCAAAAGCCAATTAAACCAATGGTTGACTTGGCAAAGAAATTGAAAAAAAATGGATATAAACTCTACGTACTTTCAAACTGGGATGAAGAATCATTTAGATTACTCAAAAAACAAAATACAGAGATCTTTAATTTATTTGATGGAATTATGATTTCTGGTGAAGAAAAATTGGGTAAACCAAATCCAGAAATATATAAACGATTACTTGAAAAGTATAATTTAGATTGTCGAGAGTGTACGTTTATTGATGATGAATCAAACAACACTCAAGCTGCGCAGCGTTTTGGTATTGCATCAATTGTGTGCCAAGATACACCAGCTGTATGCAAAGAATTGATTAATTTAGGAGTTATGGCCCTTTCATGATTACACATCAATTAATCAGCAATCTTATTCCTCATAATGCAACAATTATTGTAGGTTTCTCAGGAGGTCCAGATTCAGTCTGCCTCCTGATTTTTTTAAACAATTTAAAAACAAGTCATAACCTTACTTTAATTGCTGCTCATCTTGACCATGAATGGCGCCCTGAATCATCTCAGGATGCTTTATGGTGCATGCAATTTTGCAAAAAACTCAATATTACCTTTGTTTCAAAAAAACTTTCAGAGCTCGATTTTGTTGCCAAATCAAATGGTTCAAAAGAAGAAATGGCTCGCAAGGCACGTCGTCATTTTTTTGAACAATGCGCTCAGCAATTTCAAGCATCTCATATTGCTCTTGCTCATCATCAAGATGATCAAATTGAAACATTTTTTATCAGACTAACACGTGGAAGTTCTGTTGCAGGATTAGGCTGTATGCGTACTCATGATGGTTTATATATACGCCCACTTCTATCAATCAAAAAACAAGAAATTTTAGATTATTTAGCAGAAAATGCTATTTCCTTTTTAATAGATTCTACCAATGATGATCTTTGTTTTTTACGAAATCGTATCCGAAAAAATCTTACTCCAATACTTCATTCTATTGATCCGCGTTTGCAAAACAATATTATTTCTTGTATTGATCGTATGCAAAAAACAGATGACTTTTTAGAGCAACTCACGCAAGAAACTGTACAACAATTAAAAACTGATCATGGTATTAATCAACATGTATTTTTAAAACTTCCTGAAGTTTTGCAACAACGAATCTTAATTACTTTACTCATTGAACATAAAATTCCCTGCAACCCAAGCACAGCATTGTTTCAAGAAATTATTCGTTTTTTACGATCAAATAAACATCAACAACATCAAATACATCCAAAATGCACCATCATAAAACAAAAGAATTGTTTTTCTTTTAAGCCTTTGTAGATTTATTCATTTATTTTGCAGTAGACTATAAAAAATATATTGAAGAGTAAGGATGAATATGCAAGAGCACAAAGAAGAATATAAAAAAAATTCCAGCCGCCCCATTATTGTCTGGATAATTGCCTCAATTTTACTTCATATCATACTTGCTTTAATAAGCATGGTACTTCACATTAATGATCATCACAAAGAAAATACTTTCAAAAAAAATGATCGCTTTTTTGTTTCGCCACAAGAAAAAAAAAGTGCAACAATGATGCTTGATCAAATCAAACCTACAACTGCAAAAAAAGCTCTTGAAAAAAAAACTGAAAAACCTATTGAAAAACAAGTCAAGCCTGATGAACCACCATTAATTCATACTCTCATTCCTGGCCGAAAAGGTTTAGATCTGCAAAATATTACTGATGAACTATCCAAAGCCCAAGGTCAACAACCACAAAAAATCACTTCTACAAAACCAACTCAAGAAAAAAAAATAAGTTCTGCACAAGAAGCAAAACAAGCATCTGCTCCAAAACCTGTACCTGTTGTAAAACCCGTTGTTGAAAAAAAAGAACTTATAAAAAAATTAAGAAAAATTGCCTCAAATATGTATGATTCATCTCAGTTACCACAAATTGAACAAACGCAACAAGACATTCCTGAACAAAATGAACAGGCTTTACATGAGTCAAAACCAGTGCAAGAAATATCAAATACGACTCATGAAACATCCTCTCATGACCCATATGAATATGTACCAAAACAAACTATGTCACTTAAGGATTTACAGCTTGGATTCAATCAATTTCTTTCAAATGTAGGTAATACGGAGTGTTTAATTCAACAAGGCAACACAAAAGCAGTACCTGATGGACAAAGCTTAAAACATATCACGTACAATAATCAATTTGCAAAAACAATGCTTGGTTCGATTCATATGCATCCTAAAGCTAGAGTTATATCCTATGGAAGAAATAAGCAAATTAGCTTTATTATCACAATCGATCGTAAAGGAAACCTTCTTGACCTAAGAATTACCAAAGAAAGTGGCGATCCGCTTATTGATACTGTTACTCTTGAATCTTTACGAAATGCAGGGCTTTATCCGGCAGTTCCTTCCTTTATTTCAGATGACCCATACGTGCAACAATGGACTATTTTATATTAATAAAAAAAATGATAAAACCCTTGTTTTTTGCTTTTGCAATAAGGTATTCTGCTTGTATGGATGAAAAAGTGAGCCAAACTTGAAATAGTAAAATATTACCTGTTTGCACACTATTCATTCAAAAAAAAGGAAGGCGGTATTAACAGGTTAGGCAGTGTAAAAGCTAAGCCAGCTTGTAATACCCCTGTTAAATAAGATAAAAAATTGCCCATAGGTTTTGTCCCCTATGGGCGAAAATCACCCGTAAGATTATTTTCTTACGGGTAAAATTGCCCGCAGATTCATTCTGCGGGTGTCTTGTTTTTTATAGAGATATTTTGTCTGAGATAATTTTTTGGTATACTAAAAAATATACAATAAAGGTTACTTTACACTTCAATACTCCAAAAAAAATCACTATGAGTAAAAAAAATTTTTATGATATTTTAGGTGTGAGCAAAACAGCAGATCTTGCTGAAATTAAAAAAGCTTATCGTAAACTCGCAATGAAATATCATCCAGATCGAAATCCTGGAAATAAGGAAGCTGAAGAAATGTTTAAGGAAGCTGCCGCAGCTTACGAAGTTCTCTCAGATGAAAAAAAACGCGCACAATATGACCAATTTGGTCATGATGGCTATAAAAATATGCAAAGTGGTGGTGGCGGTGGCGCTCATTACCAAAATATGGAAGATATTTTTAAAAACTTTGGGGACATATTTGGCGGTGCTGATTTTGGAGATATTTTTGGTCAAGGAGCTGCTGCTCGACGTAAAAAAAGTGGTCCTACGCCTCAAAGAGGTCATGATCTAGCCCAGGAAGTTTCCATTACACTTAAAGAAGCATATCTTGGTACAAAAAAAGAAATTTCTTATTATCATGCTTTTGCATGCACGCAGTGTAACCATCAAGGTTTTAAAAATAAATCAGATGTTGTCACCTGCTCACAATGTAAAGGTACTGGGCAAGTTCGTTATCAACAAGGTTTTTTTGCTGTTTCGCAGCCATGTAGTGTCTGTCATGGCCAAGGATATATCATTAAAAATCCATGCCCAAGCTGCAAAGGTCAATCTCGCAAACAAGAACTTGAAAGATTTACGGTTAATATTCCACAAGGAATTTTTAATGGGGCTGAGCTTCGTATTGCTCAAAAAGGTGATGCGGGTATTTTTGGTGGACCAAGTGGCGATTTATACTTAAGAATTAAAGTCATGCCTGATAAGAAATTCCATCGAGAAGATAATGATTTAGTAAGTAATTTGATGTTAACATATCCACAATTAGTTCTTGGTTGTCAAATTGAAATTGAAAATATTGATGGAACAAAAATAGCAATTAAAGTTCCAAAAGGATGCCCTGTTGGAGAAAAAATAATTGTTGCTGGCAAAGGATTTACAAAACTTAAAGGATATGGCACAGGTAATTTAGTTATTATAATGCAATGTCATATTCCAAAAAAATTAACGGCAGATCAAAAAGAATCTCTTGATATTTTTGCCCAAAAACTTGGTACCGATGTACATGATCGACAAGACGGATTCATTAGTTCAATTTTCAAGAAATTTTTAGGTTAATTTTGCAAGAAATTGCAATAAAAAAGGGTCGTTTTTATACGACCCTTTTTATTTTTTAATTACATGACATGTTCATCTTTTAGGAGAAGGAGTTGGTTTATCTGGTGTTTTTCCTGTTGTACAATCTCCCAATGGAAGATTTAACTCAGGCAATGATGAAGTTGAAGGTGATTCACTAAAAGCCGGTGTGACACTTTGTGATGATTTTTCATTTGTTGATGTAGGTGAAGATTGAACACTACTTGGTGAAGCAGTAACAGAATTCTCAACACATGGTAATAAATCATACATTGAAAATTCTCGAGTTATAAAAGATTTGCTCAGTAAATCATCATAGGAACAAGATTCTTTAGCTTTAGGAGATGGTGTTGGTTTATCTGGTGTTTTGCCAGTTGAACAATCGCTAGGTGAATTTTGAATGGTCGTAATTGCGGCTGCTATTAAAAGTTGCATATTATCTTGAGTAATTTGCTCCTTATAACTAGAAACGATGTTATCACCGTGCATTAATCCACAGAAT
>DATIJN010000122.1:0-20331 GCA_035478615.1 Saccharimonadales bacterium (SeqCode) | reverse complement strand
TCAAGCTCTCTGGTATAATCTTTTTTTGTAAGTTGTTGTAAAGATGAAGCATCTTTGGGATCATGACCTGCAATAGCTGAATATACTAGTGCATTATCATACACAGTGCGTGTTGCAATGCCAACTTGGTCAAGAGATGATGCATATGCAATAAGACCATAACGAGAAACTGAACCGTATGTTGGTTTCAATCCAACAATACCACAAAATGCTGCAGGATGACGAACTGAGCCACCTGTTTCACTTCCCAATGCCCAGGGAACCATTCCAGCTGCGACAGCTGCAATTGAACCACCACTTGATCCTCCAGGAACATATTTTACATTCCAAGGATTTTTTGTTTTACAAAATGCTGATGTTTCGGTTGAACTTCCCATAGCAAATTCATCAAGATTTGCGCGACCTATAAGAAACGCACCTTCATTTTTTAGACGCTCAATAACAGTTGCATCATACGTTGCTACATAATTTTCAAGCATTTTTGAAGCACATGAAGTAATGCGATCTTGCTGACAAATATTATCTTTAATAATGCCAGGAATTCCACTGAGTAAACCACCTTGCTGTTGTTTATCTATAATTGACTGGGTATCAAAAATTTCAAGTGCTGATTGTATTGAATCATCATGCTGTTTAAATTTTTGTATAAAAAATTCCAACAATTCTTTTGATGAAAAACTTTTATTTTCTAAACCTTGTTTGAGTTCTTGAATCGTTGCAAATGATAAATCTTTCACGGAAAAGCTCCTCCTGCAATATGTGTAAATTTAATTATCTAAAAATTTAGGCACTACAAAATAATTGTCTTCTTGTTGTGGAGCTTGTGCCAAAATTGGAGCAACATCAGTTGGCTTAATAATATCTGCTCGATTACAATTAATATTTTTGCAAGAAGGTATATCAACTTGCTCTTGTGCAATTTGAACCACTCGTTGCGCGTAATCTAAAACATCATTTAATTGTTGAATAATACCATCTAATTCATGTTCCTGAAAAGAAACTTTCGTCAGTTCGGCTAATTTTTTTACTTCTTCTCTGGTCACTTTACTCATTGCAAGCCTTTTGATTTATTTTTTTCCAATGTTTTTGTCTCAATCTTACAATATACACGATGCTCATCAAACCATTTCCTATTAAAAATGATGCATATGTTATCATCATTTTGTTAACTAATGTTTTAATTGGAATCATAGCAATAATGTAGGTTGATGGTATAAAAAAGCCAGCAATTATAGCAATTCGCGTTTTCATCACCGTTTTTACATCCCCCGCACCACGCAATGCTGCAGATAAAATAAGCTGCAATAAATCAATTAAAATCAATATACTCAGTGATGGAAAAAGAGTTGCTACTAAATGACCAAACTCGCGATTTCTATCGAATAAATTTATAAAAACGTATGGCCATAAAGAACCAAAAATCGCAATAGCTCCCACAAATATCGTTGCCATAAGAACTACTTTTTTAATATTTGCATGAATATCTTTCCATCGACCGCCTCCAACATCATTACTGACTAAAAACGTAATAACTTGCGCAAATGCAATTGCTGGTAAAAATGCAAATCGTTCCATAAGTTTTACGCTTGAAAATGCTGCTCCTGCCGTTGGACCCAAATGCGACATACATGACCCTAACCATGCATACGCAAATGCTATTGAAACTTTATCAATAAGCACTGGTATAGAAAACAGCAATAGTTGTCTAATGCGGCAAAACGAAATATGAGTCGTTAAAAATGATAGGCCATATTTTTCATGACTTTTACTGTAAGCTACATAGATAAACATTGCAACTGACATGAAAAAATATTGTGAAAGTGAAGCAACAGCAGAGCCAAGCAAACACATTTGTGGAAAACCATATGCTCCAAAAATTAATACATAATCAACACATACAAAGACTACACTTCCAAAAGCAAATACAACCATTGGCACAAACGTATTTTTAATAGCTCGCAAAAAACCAACTAACGCAAAATATATAAACATGAAAAATATAGATGCAGATTTTATTTGAAGGTAGGGGATACCCTGCTTAATCATATCAGGAGAAAAATTATTAAAATGACATATCGCTGCAACCGTGCAGAATAAAGTAATTGAAACTAAAGCTCCAACTCCAATGACGGTCCAGAATGCATCTACAAATGCTTCCCCAGCTTTGCGATACTGTTTAAGTCCGTTATGATAGCCTGCAACAATTACTGTTCCAATAGAAAGACCTTCAGCTGCTTTTAAAAACATAGTTAAAAAATTATCAACTATGCCAGAGACTGCATACAAATTTGTCGATTTTAAATTACAAATAAAATAACAATCAATACAGTAGGGAAGAAAATAAATAATGAGTGCGGTGATACATTCAGGATAGAAATAACGCAAAATTCTGGTATATGACAGTCCATTGTCATCATGAAAAAAAGCTGAAATTCGCGATGTAATTCCTAATTTCATATATCCCTATCTAGATTAAAAATCTTATAATTATTTATTTTTTAACAAAGAAGCATAAATTTCGTTCTTTATCACCTACCCCATAAGACACGCACTTATCAAGATACTCTCTTTCTTGTTCTGTTGCTATCCATTTTTTTGAAGCCCAATAAACTAAAGTGCTTTCTTGAAATGTGCTGGAAGGCTTAAAAATTCGTAATAATTCATCAAGTTGGAGCGATGCACGTGCCAGAAAAAGATCTATGGATAATGCTGTCTTTCTTAAGAAAGTTCGCCAATCATCAGTGCGAATCGTAATATTGGTTAGTCCAAGTTGCTCAGCAACTAATCCCAAAAAATAAACTTTTTTATTGTTAACCTCTATCAAATTCACTGCAATATCTGGACACATAATAGCTAAAGGAATTCCAGGAAAGCCTCCACCAGATCCAACATCTGCCAAAGATTTAATTTTTTGCATATCATAAAATGTCAAAAGCGCGAGTGAATCGTAAAAATGATCCAATATAATCTCACGCACGCCTGTAATTGCCGTGATATTATATTTTTGATTTTCTTGAATAATCAAATCCAAATACTGCTTAAATTGCTGCGCTTGCTTATCATTGATAGAAAATTTTTCAATAAAGCTACTAAAAATAAGCTGCTCACCAGGATTGGTAAAGTATGACGTCATCATCTATTTTTTAATCCTTATTGCTATAAACCTGCAATAATAATCACAAAACTATAGTTTTTTGCATTATACACATGGTACCATATCAAAAAAAGGAGATAAAGATGAAATGTTTAAGAAAATTCTTACTTTTAATCATAGTAACCTGTATCCCACTTTCACAAATGGCTCTTGATCAGGTAATAACTTTTTTTCTACAGAAATACCCTTACGTAAAATCTACGTCACATGACCCTGAATTCTTAAAGAGATATTCAAAAAAAGTTCAACAACCAGGTTATCTTTCAAATCAAATAATTAAATCTCATAGAACGAATTCAGGTGTTCCAGGCGTTATGTGTTTGTACGGTGGCCGCGTTGCATTAAGCGATTCTAATGGACAAATTATTTTTCCACGCCTTCCTCAAAGCGTACCAAAAACTTATTTTTTAATAACTACAGGAATTCAACCTGCTTATATGATTGCTCCTGCTACAGTCCACAACTGGATGATCGATCCAAAGCATGACTCACAAATGTATTTAGTCCAGTTAAAACAAGATGACCAAACAAAATTATACTATTTTGAAACATCACAAGTCGCACTACCCAAAGACAACAATATACCTTTAAACACCATTATCATCATTGGCAATCCAGAAGAAATCTTCATTCCAACTGGTGCAACATTTACTGATTACAGCCCGAATTTAACTTTGCCACCTGTTTATATTAAAAAAGAATTTTGTTTCGTTTATAACTCATTTTATACCCTTGCTATAAAACAATACTTTGCACAAACAGAATCTAATTTCCAACAAGAGGATTTAACTGTTTCTATGATTCAACAACCTAAACTTTAGAAAAAAGCAAGGTTAGTTAACCAACATAAGCTGATGATGGATTTTGCAAGCTTGATGCTTCTTTTTGTTCTGCATCGAAAAATTCTTTAGTTTGATTTTCAAGCTCAGTTGATGTTTGAGTTGCCGTTGCGCCCAAATAGTCTTCCATATAAATATTTTGAACAATAGTAATTAAGAAATTTATGAAAGATGACATAGCTTGCGGATCAGTTAAGAAATGATCATAGATATGTAAAGCGTTTAATAGAATTTTTTCTTTAAGCCCTACTTGATAAAATGGAATAGCCTCAATAGTAATGACTGACTGAGGAATAAGATTAAGAGATTGTAAATATTTTATAACTTTTTGATCTCCTGATGGATTTGTTTTTTTAGTTGTCGCCACATCTACAGGATTTGTTTTTTGAGTTGTCGATGCATCGACTGGAGTTTGTTTTGCAAAATATTGAGCTAGATTTTGATAAACCATTGCCGCATCTAAGAGTAAACTTTGAACGGAATTATAACCCTCCTGTTCAGAGGGATCAATAGCCGCACCATTTTGCTCAAAATTATTATAATCAGCAAGTAATTGTTGAAATGGCACGTTCATTACTTGACCATTAGTTTGAGAGGTATACGTAATTCCATTATTTTTCACATAAAAATAAAGCTCAATATTTTGATCACAGGCTAAAAAATAAGCTTTATTAATTTTATCTTGCATTGCATCTGCATTTTTTTTATCACCCATTGCTGTATATTTTTTTTGTGCAGCTATAAAATCTTTTGTTGCAGCTAGATAATGAATTTGTTTAAAATTCGGATAAAGCGATTGAATATAATAGGTAACTAAACATTGATTTCCCGCGGTAACAAATAAGTTAACAATATCTTGATTGAGTTTAGTTATTTGTGCAGCATCTTTGACAGGATCAAGTTCAACACCCCATTGCAGATAAGTCGTATTAAGGTCAGAAAGTATATTGTTATATTCTGCTGAAAAGGGATCGCCAACCAAACATTGTTTCATAAATGTAATTAAAGTTTGATATAAGTTTAGGTATGCCGCTTGAACATCTTTATCATACTGAGTATTGCCTGCTTGATAAAAATATGCCTGAGCACTTTGTTGCGATGCAACTAAAAGCGATTGAGATCGCGCAATACCTTTTTTTACCTGCGAATAAACTGTGGTAAAATCTTTTGGCAAAGCAGGCTTTTTTGTCTTTGCTTTTACTGTTACCCCTTTTGAAGGCACTGTTTTTGAAGAAACATCTCCACCAATTTCTTTTAAAAGTTCATTCATAATGCCTTGTGCTTGAGCAATTTCTTGCATTGCAGCACTTGCATAAGCATAAGCAACCTTTTCAAGCATCATTGTTGCAGCCAATGCATCATTTCCCGGAACGTACATATTTCCAGATAAAGCAACAAGACTTGTACCTGGTTGAAACAATAATTGCGCTCCTAAAAAATAATCTGCTGCAATTGGTGCAGAAGTATACAAGGGAGTCACTGCATTAATCGGCGCATTATAAAGTATGATTACCAATGATGTAGGACTCATAATTTGTATAGCCAAATGAGAAGAAGAAATATTTTTCAAATACTCCTCCACTTGTTGCACAGCCTGAGTAGCAATAGATTGATTCACTGATGAAATATGTGCAACAGTTTTTAATTGATAATCAACAAAACAATCAGAAAACTGCGCACTTTGATCTGCAATTACCTTGCTCACTAAATAAGCTTTATATAGCTGTTGCACATCTTTTTGTTGTGCTGCATTTAAGGTAGTTATAAATTGACCTTGCGCAGCCGAGGACAATGTTGCAGGCAACGTGGTAAGTCCTAGTAAAGTTACATCGATAGCTGGCGTTTGATATGCACGTGCTACATAGGAAATTGGCACATTATGTAATGATCCTAAAGATTGAGATCCAACAGTCGATATGGTTGAAGCCAAGGAGCTTGCTGTCCATAAACTATTAGCTAAAAAATATTGGGCTTTAAAAGTCTGAGTTTGGGAAGAAGGCAGTGATGGTAAATTTAATAATTTTAAATAAATATTTTTCATGTTTTCGTAGTTTTGCACAGCAGTTGAAAAATCATTATTTTTCTGGGCTGCTGCTGCTTGATTAAAATCAGATTGAGCCTGAGATTGCAATGTTTTAATCTCTGGTGAAGATAATTCTGCCGTTGAAGGTTGTTTATATTTGCCAATTTGAGCAATAGCATTGGCTACAGTTGAAACTACATTGCTGCTCACTAAAAATTGCGCTGTAAACTGAGTCCATGTTGCCTGCCCGGCGAAGCCTGGGTTATTTCCTTGATTTAAAATATCAGGCAAAAAAGCAACATATTGCGCAATATCTTTATTTTTTTCAAACAAACTATCTAAGTGACTTGCATAGGTCATAGCATTTGCTATATCCTTTTTATCTTTTGATGTAGTTGCTTGAATCATAAACTGCAAAACCTGGACTAATGTTTGTATTGCTTCTTTGATATCAGCAAGAAATCCCATAGTTACTTGTATGTCTGGTGCATTGTTACTTGAAACAGCATTTATAACTCCATCAAGTATAAGTAGGATGTCTACATTGGGACTTAACGCATTTGATGTAGATTGGCATAAATCCACAAGATTTTGCAATGCCTGCACAGCATCTTGAGTAGTAATATTTTCTGATGGTTTTGGTTGCAAAAACTCTTGAATGGTTGAAAATGTTGGCTGCTCTTTCGCTGTTTTCGTTGTCGATGAACCAAGTAAAAATAATTGCCATGCCAATTGCATCATACAGAGCTGTTCATCAATATAAATAATACTATTTTGCATTTGCAGACTTCGATTATAGCCAACGGAATCTTGTGCTGCTTCATATGCGCTAGCCGCTAAGGCATAATCACTTGCAACCTGCTTTAATTCATGAAGTTTTTTAAGCAATTTTGTTTGTATTTGTTTGGGCTGAGTTACATCAATGACAATAGGTACACGTACATTTTTAAGAGCTGTTTGAGCCTTTTGAAATAAATTTGGCGCAATTTCAGCCTGACTTTGTTGTTTTTTCAGTCCTTGCAAGGCTAATTGTTCTCGCGAAGCTTGATCATTTTGTCCATTATTCAAGTATACTTGATACAAAATCAAATGATATTTTGCAATTTCTTTAAAAATAGTATTTTTTTGCCTGTTGGTTTGTGCACTTAGAGCTAAATTATTAGTTCCATTTGCAATAGCAGCTTTGTATAAAGTTGTCATTAATTGCGTTACTAAGGAAGCCACATCAGAACCTTGCGGAATTCCTACAATATTCATATTTTTAGTTTGTGCTGCCCAAACAATTTTATATGCAACAAATACTGAATCAAGATCTTTTGGATCATACGTGAGATTATTGGAGCTTTGCTGAATAATCTGAAAACAAACCTGAACCATAGTATCATGTAATTGCTCATAAAAATAATCAACAGCTTGTTTTTGATGTGCTTGAGGAAATATCTGCGCTATACGTTTTACTTCTTTTTCATACGTAAAAAAATAATCTGACATTGTCTGCAAATCTGCATGATACGGAATTTGTTTTACAAATTCTTGCCGTACAATGAGGGCATATCCTGCAACATTTGCAATATACGGCGCTATAATTTTTTGATACGTAGAGAAAATAAGATTTGATCCATTCAGCACGATAGGAGCATTTCTACTTTCATGATCTTTGACTAAATCAATAAGCGCAGTTTCATATTGACCAAGTATTTCATGCTGCGACGATTGAATCTGTTGACAATATAATAATGAGCAAGAAATAAACATACTTTGTATTATTTTTCTCATAAAACTCTATCCTTGCGACTCAAATGATGCGAGCAATGGTGAATTGTTCTGAGATTTCGCGTCTTTTGGTTGAGATATCGTTTGATTTTGCGTAGAAATCGATGACAACATATCGGTTACATTATTTCTTGCAGAATTTTTAGGGGCCTGAGCAGCTTGCGGTGTTACCCCAGACAAATCATTAAGCATTGAAGTCAAATTAGGAGGGGCAGCAGATGCATGTACATGAAATGATTGTAACTGCTGTATCGTGTAATCCATAAACTTTAATTGTATTTTTACCATATTTTGCCGATATTCATTTTGTAATTCTTTATTACTTAAAATAGACATTGCACTTTTATACAAAGGGCTTTGAGTTTTTTGTAAAAAATTTTGTAATAAAATCTTATTTTGATTTGTTTTTTTAGCAGAAGGTACCGCAGGTGCATTTTCTAAATTGGCAAGATATTGCGCTATATTTCCTGTAGAATGTTGAGGCTTTTGCACAGGAATATTTTGGGAGATAGTATCTAGATTTTGTAGAATCGTATTGTTTTGATTTGATTTGGCAACAGGACTCTCCGGCTGCTGAATAGATTGTTGTACTGGCTCATTTTGTAAGCCAGAAAGCAAATTTGATATATTATTAGTTCTTTTAGGAGTAGCAGGTTGAACAGGTTGTTGCTGTAAAGTTGCATCTAAACCAGAAAGCAAATTGGATATATTATTATCAGGTTGTCCGTTACATTGACGGATAAACATCATTAAGCAGCTACTATATATCACAAGTTTGCTCAAAATCTTCAAAACACACCTACCGTTTTTCCATCTTTTTTTTACTTAAGCATATTAAAATCGAGAAATCAAGATACCATCATTTCAAAATTTAACCATTAAAATTAAATCTTTTGCTGAGCATATAAATGTCTTAATTCTTTTATTGATGTTGCATCCTGTGCTGATTTATCAGGCCGATATGAAACAAAACGTGGAAAACGCAATGCATATCCTGGATGCTCCTGTGTTTTTCCTGCAGTGTGAGCAGGCGACAACGTAATTTCATCAGATTTTATAACACAAACTAATTCAGGATTTACCCATACATCAGGATATAAATCTTTAACACACGAAACATTTTTCGGTTGAAGTGATACCTTGATTGTATCACATCGCTTTTTTAAATCTTTCCATTCATCATCACTCAAACCAGTCCCTACTTTTGCAACTGTTTGAAATTGTTCTTTTTCTTGATTATAGATACCAACTAAAAATGCTCCTATGCCAAACTTTGCTCGTTTTCCGCGGCCTGAGTAATAACCTAAAATAACACAATCAACGGTATCAATGAGTGATCCATGAGCCTCGCGTTTTAATTTAATCCAATTAAAATTTCTTTTTCCCGGTTGATAAGTTGCATCTTGCCGTTTTACTACCAAGCCTTCAAGACCTGCTTGAATATTAAGTAAAAAATAATCCTGCAAATCTTTTGCTTGTGAAAACGATCTTTCTTCTACCGCTTGTAATGATTCATCATGTCGCTTCTTTAAAAGATCAAGTAAAATATTACGACGCTGCTCATGAGTATCGTCAAGCAAAGATTTCCCATTAAGATACAAAATATCAAACAAATATAAATGCAATGGCATATCAATACTCATTTGTTCAACATCATGTTTTCTTTTTCGCTTAACTGTTTCTTGAAATGGCAAAAAAGATTCAGTTTCTTCATCGTACACAATAGCTTCACCTTCACAAATCAAACTATGAACAGGCAAAAGTGATACCATTTTTTTTAAATCAGGAAACATGTCAGACATATCAAGCATATTGCGTGAGAAAAAATGTACATCTGTTTTTGACTCTGTTTTTTTTACATGTACTTGTACTCGAAAACCATCCAGTTTTGGTTGCGCAACACAATGTCCAAACCGATCGATAACTTCTTGAGCACTTGTTAATCGCTCTGCAGCTGCAGGACGAATGGGAATTCCAACTTTTATATGCATTGATCGTATGCCTTTAATTCCTTCACTTTTCATGGTGTGAGCAACTAATCCTAAATCAGCACATACGTTGTACGCGGCTTCTAAATCCTTACTCAATGACTTATCACCAGTTTCCATCCATGAAAGTGCATCTAAAACGGTCATATCTGAAAAACCAAGACGCAATGCCTTTGCAACAATGCGAACAATAAATTTTGCACTCAAACTATCTACTTGTTCAAGCAATTTGCGCAGATGCGTACCTTTTTTTTCAGTTGAACCAGTTCCTGAAATATTGGCTATGTCTATCAATTCATCATAAACCTGTTGAACGGTAACATCACTATTTTGTTTTAACCATTCTTTTTGTACAACAAGACCAATATCTCCCAATTCCTTAAAATCTTTTTGCACAGATGTTACAGATGTATCGACAAGATCTGCAATAATACTGATCATTCCTTTTTGCGCTATTTGAAATTGCACATCTTTATAGGGTGGAAATAAACTTCCTTGTGATAAATATGCAATAATTTGAATTTCTGATGATGAACATTGTTTAAACAAACTGGCAAGAATTTTGGTCATACCAATGCGCGATGGTTCTTCTTCTAACTTTTGAAATGCCTGTGCAACTTTTATAAATTTCATATTTCATAATTCCATATTTCATACAGTATTGTTCTTTATACTTATCAACACAAAAATGCATAAAAAAATCAAGCCCAGAATAAATTCCAGGCTTGATATATAAAAGTTATTTTATTAATTATATATTTATAAATTAAATTTATATATTTATAAATTAAATCCAGCTCCCTTTTGATATTATTATTAAGCAATTCAAGATGTTGTAGGTTGCACTCGTGCTGGAGTTACTGTTACTAAGTTGATGCTATAACCGTAAATGCAGCTGGATATTTAGTAGATGCCGCAAGCTCTGCATTTATTCCCAATTGTAAAGCATTAGAACCCATTGGCCATTTCTTAAACCGAGGAGGAAGTGGAACCTGTGGAAAATTATTACTTGCACCATTGACTTGAACGTATGATTCAGCCAGTTGATTTCCAGATGCTTTATCATAGATAAGCATAATAAATTTAGCAGGAATTATCTGAGTTAAATCAGTAATAATGTTGCCCATCATATTTAACCCGAGCATTACAAAAATAACACCAGTTTGCCAATTAGCATTTGCGAGCGGATTAGGATTAGCAGGAGTAGGAGCAAGTAAATCTGCAGCCATCTGGCTTACTCCGCCCCCTTGAGTATTTTTACGCCATACATCACTAAAAAATGAATATCCGGCTGTATTTCCAAAATTAATATTTAAACTCTCTGGAACAGAAACTCCATGATGTATTTTCATTTCGCTTGCATCAAAACTGCCTGTTGCTTCATTAAGAATTACTCCAGCTTGAGTAAATACAGATTTTAATGAAGTATAAGTAGCATACGACACTCCTTGTCCTGATATCATATACTTAGGTGCTGCTGGTGTTCCAGGAACTATTGCTACTGGTGCTGGACCAGTAATGGTAAATACTGCGGGGTAGGTAGCAGATGATGCAGGTGCAGCATTTAATCCTAATTCTAACGTATTAGAAGCTGAAGACCATGCTGCAGCTGTACTGGTAAATACAGCAGATGATCCATTTAAAGGAATTGCTATAGGAGCACCTAAACTTGTACCAGTTGCATCATTATTAAACATAAACATATAGAAACGGTATGGTTGTGTTGCTTTTGTTATTTTAGAAATAACATTTTGATTTCCATCAAATGCTAACATTAAAACTTTAGCTCCTTTTGGCCAATATACCTTTTGTACAAATGAAGATATATCTGCTGCCACCGCGCCAGGTATATTACTAGCTTGTGTACCTTGTCTCCATGCATCACCAAAAAATGAAAAACCTGCATTGTTTCCAAAATTAATATTGAGGGAATTTGGATAATTTCCTGATGGTGATAATGCAGTAAATTTAGCTGTTGCGGGAGTAGATGAATTCAACGTAATACCTGATTGGTTTAACGCGGCTGTTAAAGCAACAAGAGATTGATTAGATAATGATGACAAGTTTAAAACTAATGGCGCCGGCCCTACAATCGTAAATGCTGCTGGATATGTTGCTGTAACCGATGAAACAGCACCTCCAACTTCTATTTGATTAGTAAATTGCGCACCAGGATTAAATCCAGAAGATTGTGATGCCATATTAGCAGCAATTGCAATATTGCCAAGATAGTTTTTATTTCCGTCATAAATAAACAAATAATATGATGATGGAGAAACAAGTGTTAAATCTGTAATCACTTTACCATTTTTAACTGCAAGCATTAAGAACGTAACACCTTTTGACCAATCAATATTATTTACATATGAAGATATGTCTGCAGCAATTTCTTGACCGTTTGTTTTTTGACCACTTACTATGCCTGCTGCCCAATAATCACTAAAGAATGAAAAGCCAATATTTGCTCCAAAACCAATAGCCAGAGATGTAGGATAATTTCCCTCTGTTGCAAATTGCGTAAAATTACTTGTTGCAGGCGTCGTTGTATTCAAAGTAATTTGTGATTGTACATACGATAGAGGCTGTTTGATTAATGAGGATATTGATATTTGGGTAGCCGCTGCTATTGCAGCTGCTTGTTTTGCAGCAGCTGCTGTTTGTGCAGCAGTTTTTGCTTGTTCTGCAGCATCCGCTTCTTGTATTGCAAACGGTGTTCCTGCTTGTTGTGCCGCAGCCTTTGCTTGTGTTGCAGCTTGTGCTTCTTTTACAGCTTGTGCTTGTGCTGCAGCCTGTGCTTGCGCTGCAGCTTGTGCTTCTGCCGCCGCTTGCGCTGCTTTTGCTTGAGCTTCAGCTTGTGCTTGTGCTGCAGCTTGCGCTGCTTTTGTTTGCGCTTCAGCTTGTGCTTGTGCTGCAGCCTGTGCTGCAGCTTGCGCTGCTTTTGCTTGCGCTGTTTTTACTGCTGCAGTTTGTGCTGCCATTTCTTCTTGAGCATATTGAACAACATCTATAAGATCCCACAATGCTTCTGATGACATAATCAACGAACCTGTACAGGTTATTAAAAGAAAAGCAATTATTTTTGATCTATTCATTATAAAATCCATTACTTTTAAAAACCATGATATGCAGAAGGATTTAGTGCGTGACTTACTGGCTGTGCAGTTACTGGTTGAGAAGCGCTTGGTTGTGAAGACCCTGGTCCTGTAATCTGAAATACTGCTGGATAAGTAGCTGATGCTTTAAGTTTTCTATTTATTCCTAATTGCAAATTATTAGAACTTACAGGAGACTGTGATGACCATACATTATAATTTGGAAATGTTGCAGATGCTCCCTCTAAAGGAACTAGAACAGGAGTTCCTAAACTTGCGCCTAATGTGTCATTATTAAACATAAACACATAAAATGATGATGGCGGTGTTGCTTTCGTAATTTTAGAAATAACTTTTCCACTTGCATCAAAAGCTAACATCAAAACTTTAACCCCAACTGACCAATCAACATCAGCTACAAGCGAAGATAAATCTGCAGCTATAGGTGAATGAGTATAGGTACCATCTTGCCACACATCACTAAAGAATGAATATCCTGTATTCATTCCAAAATTAATATTCATAGATTCTGGATAATTTTTTGATTCCGCAAAATCCATAAATTCAGCTTTGACCGGAGTGGATGAATTCACATTAATACCTGCTGCACTCAATGTATTTGTTACTGCAGAATAAGATTTGTTAGCCAATAACGTCTGAGTTGGTGCTGCCGCAAATCCTTTAATAGTAAATGCTGCAGGATATTGTGCAGTTAATGCTGAAGTAGTTCCTGTAATTGTCATTGCATTCGCACCAGCATCCCAGCTACCGCTGAACTGGCTAGATCCAGATGCTTGTGCTAAAGGCATTTGTATTGGCGTGCCAATAAGCTTACCAGTGCTGTCATAAATACATAAAATAAATGTTGCTGGTTCTCCCTTGATTTGTGGCCAAAGAGATCCATATCCACCAAACGCAAGCAATACAAAAGTAACACCTTTTGCCCATTGAGTTGCTGTTATGTTTGGAAGTTGAGCAGCAGTCGCATGAGAATCAGGCTGCCCGAGTGTTCCATCATTTTGCTGCGTATCATAAAACACAAACCCTGCAGCTGATCCAAAATTAATACTTAAAGAATTTGGAGTAGTGCTACCAACAGGTAAAACTATTGATCCAGATGTGACATTTAAATTAATTTGTTGTTTTAATTGAGACAAGGAAAGACTTGGAAAGTTTCCATAAGTCAATGATACTTTTGGTGCTGCCTGTATTGGAGCTGGTCCTGTAATGGTAAATGCTGCTGGATATGTAGCTGAGGCCGCTAATTTTGTATTTACTTCTAATTGTATATTATTAGTAATTGGATTGTTTGCATCAAAACCTACTGCATCCGCTGCTGCCAAGACAGAAATTGGTGCACTGCCAAGATATTCTTTATTTTCATCATAAACGAACATATAAAAAGATTCTGGTTCAGCTTTAGTCAAATCGGTTATAACATTACCATTTTTACCAATTGATTGATCAACTGCAAGCATTAAAAATGTAACACCTTTTGACCAATCAACCTTTTCTACATATGGAGATAAATATGCAGAAATATGCTGACCATTAACAATAACTCCACTACCATACGTAACACCTTGCCATGGATTACTAAAGAATGGAAAAGCAAGAGATTTTCCAAAATTAATATTCATAGATGTTGGATAATTTCCTGATGTTGATAATTCTGTAAAATTACTTGTTGCAGGTGTTGACGTATTCAATGTAATTTTTGATTGCACATACGATAGGGGCTGATTAACAAATGTGGATACTGGAATTTTGATCGTTTTTACTGCCGGTGTTTTTGTTGGTGCAGTTTCCTGACCTTGAGTTGCTTTTTTTTCTTGAGCAAATTCAACAACATCTATTAAATCCCATAATGCTTCTGATGGTATAATCAACGAACCGGTAAAGGTTGTTAAAAAAACTATATATATTTTTGATCTATTCATCATAAGAATATTCCTTTTTTTTATGTATGAAAATAGTATATGAACTGTTCTTACTAAAAAAGAAAAAGGAAATCAATGAAATGAATCTGGCTTGATTAAAAACTTCTCAGGCGTCGCTTTCAGATATGCTGAACAAGCTGCGAAGACATAGAATAAAATTTAGAAAAAATTTAAAAAAATGGTAGCGACGCAGGGATTCGAACCCCGGACCTACAGATTATGATTCTGCCGCTCTAACCAACTGAGCTACGTCGCCAACCTAGAGATTTCAAGAATGATCCTGGCAGAGAGCCAGGATCATAAAAGACTATTTTGATAGAATTATTATACTAAATACTTAGTTTTTGTACATCAAAAACACGTAAATAAAATTTAAATAATGATTTTAAGAAGAATAAACCAGTTATAAGTGTGGTAATAATACCAATCATCATCGTAACTGCAAAACCTTGGATTGGTCCAGTTCCGAAATAGAACAATACCGTTGCTACAATAAACGTAGTAATATTGGAATCTAAAATAACCCACAACGCTTCAGAAAATCCATCTTCAACCGCTGAAGAAATTGTAAGACCTTCTCTTAAAGCTTCTTTAATCCGTTCATAAATTAAAATTGAACAGTCAATTGCCATACCAACCGTTAAAATCATTCCAGCAATACCAGGAAGTGTTAAAGTTGCTCTCATCAGTGACATAAACATTAATAAAAGAATCAAGTTATACACCAACGTAAAGAATGAAAAAATACCGGACATGCGATAATAAAAAATTCCAAATAATAACAATAAAACTAAACCTATAAGGCAAGACATCAAACCTTGTTTAATTGCTTGTTGTCCTAAAGTTGGTCCAATTTGACGCTCTTCAATAAAATTAACTTTAGCTTTAAATGCTCCAGATTTAAGTAATTTTGCAAGAGCACTAGCTTCTTCAGCTTTGTGATTTCCAGTAATTTGACCTTTTGAACCAATAGCAGATTGAATAGTTGCAGCCTGTATAACTTCATCATCAAGAACAATTGCTAAAGTTTTGCCAATATTTTCACTGGTTAATTCATGGAAGCGTTTACCACCTTCTTCATCAAATTCAAAACTTACCACTAAATCAGTTCCAAATTGTCCACCAAAATCAGTTTTAGCTGTTTTGAAATATTTTCCTGAAACTGGTGAATATGTTGGCAATAAATAATATGTTTTTTCTTCACTTAAACCACCACGACGTTGTCCAGGAAGAATCATAGTTCCTTCTGGCAATTCGCCATCATATTTATTTAAAAGTGCTTCTCGACTTCCTGCACTATCTTCAACTAATTTAAATTCTAAAACAGCAGATTTTCCTATCATCATTTTTGCTTGATGCGGATCACTAACATCAGGCAATTCTACCACAATCTGTTTTGTACCTTGTTTACTAATACGAATTTCGCTCAAACTTGCAAAACGGCTTCGTAAGATTTCAATGTTTGATTCAACTGCTTCTGCAATCAATCGATCAAGTACCGATGAAGCAATTGAAACTTTTAAGTTTGAACCTTCAACTGCATATTTTAAATATTTTTCTTCTGCTCGAAATGCACTTTCTGCTTCGCGCGCTGCATTTGGTGAATTAAATCGAAAAACCAATACATCATCATTGATTACAGGTTTACCATCTAACTCTACATGAGAATTTTTTAGCAAAAATTCAAAACCACGAATTTTATCATTGAGATAATTTTTGATAATATCATCTTCTTGTACTTCAAGAGTTATGTATGTTCCACCAACCAAATCAATCCCAAAACGGATATCTTGTTTGCCGTATCGATACAAATAACCAATAGTTGCTATTGCAAAAAGGATCCATAATGAAAACCCAGAAGTTAGGGCTTTTTGAAGTGAATGATTCATAGTGTTCTCTCCAGAAACAGTGATTTAAAAATATTCTTTTTCAATTATGTATGACGCTGCCTTACGTTTGAATTTTTTAATTAAGCCCGTCTTCGCTAAAGTTTCTTCGGGCAGTCTTCTTTTTTACTATCAATACTTCTTTTAGTTTTCATACCTAACTAGCGGCGCAGCCAGACGAAGTTACAAAGTAACGAAGACTGGTGCCGAAGGAGGGACTCGAACCCCCATAAGATTTCTCTCACAGCCACCTCAAGGCTGCGTGTCTACCAGTTTCACCACTTCGGCGTAATCGACAAATATTTTATCAAACGCACTAATATTTTCAATGGAAAAGAATAGTTTTAATATCCTATTAACTTGCAAATCATATCTTTGATTTTACAAACAAGACATTTAAGACAACATCCTACAATGACTGTCCATTCTTTTATTTTGTCCCATGCTCCAAATGAATAATCTGATAAAGTCGCAAATAAACGATTATACCAGGTATTTTCAGCTGCTTTTTCTCGTTGTTTTTTCTTCAGATCTTTTAAATCTTGTTCTTCTTTAGCTTTCGCTTCTTGCTGCGACTGCCAAGCACCTTCTGCTAATTTTTCTTGCTCTAGTTCTCGTCGTTTTAAAACAAGCAAATCACCATGCTCATCTTTTTCAAGTAATTGTTGAAGATTAATACCTTTTTGATTAAGACTTGCAACTGAAGTTTGAATTTGTGAAATGGTACTATCAACTTTACCCACAAGTTGCGATTGTAAATAAGGTAATAAATTTGTTTGCAAATACGTCATTTTTTGTTCAATATTTTTATGAAAGTTTTCCATTTCATAATACAAGACACGAGCTTTTTTATCATCTAACTCATTTCCAATATCTTTAAAATTATTCCATGAGCGTGTTTCAAGTCCCCGACACGTATCAATTTCTTTAAACGCCTTCATCATTGTTTTATCAATTTGCTCATCAAGCGCACTGATTAATTCCATATCTTTACCAACAGCTTCAATTTGTTTTTGTTCTGCTTGTATTTTAGCCTTTAATTCACGTTCATCTGAAGATAAATCACCACCACGTTGGGCAGCTTGTTCATCTAAATCTTGCAAAATAGCTTTTAACAATTCATCAATATGACCTCTTTGAAAACTCATTGTTTCATAAAACTCATCAATTTTTTTGCCAACGCTATTCACTTCATTAATAAAATGCATACGCACATCAGAAGCTTTTTGTACATCAGCACGAATGACTTCAAATAATTGTTCAGCCTTTTTATACCAAATTCTTTTTTCAAGCCAATTTCCAGCAGAATCAATATTTAAAGTATCAAGTCCTGCTGCTGATGCTGCATGCACATCAACAATATCTAATTTTGCCTGCCCATCATCAGTTGCGGGTTGCACAATCGTAGGTGCTGAACTAATTGCTTGTGAAACATGTGGCATTGGAGCAACTTTTGGCATTTCCACTGGTGCAATCGGCATAGCTTTTGGTAAACCTGAAACTATATTTTTTGCCATAGCTTTTGGTGCATCTGGCATTGGAGCTTCCATTTTTGGAGCAGGTAAACCTTTAGGTTCATCTGGAGTTGCCATTTTTGGTTCAACTGGTTGAGGTAATGTTGGTACTTTTGGTTCAGGTAACCCTACTTTAGGTTCAGGTGTCGGCTCAGCTGGAATGGGAGTTGGTTGTGGTGCTTTGGGTTCATCCATAACTGGCGCTGCTGGTTCAAGAGCCTTTGGTTCATCTGTTGTTGGTTCAGACTCAACAGGCGTTGGCTCAACAGTCGTTGGCTCAACAGTCGTTGGCTCAACAGGCGTTGGCTCAGCCGGTTCTGGTGCAGCAGCTGGCTCAGCAGGTTTATCACCTTCTTTTGCATTAACACTTGAAAGAAGAGCATCCAAAGATGGATAAGCCTTATGGTTACAGATTAGTACAAGAAAACCACATGAAAATAAAATATTACGCAGCAACCCCATGAAAACTCCTTTTTAATTTTTACTTATAAAGTTTTTGCAACTTCTTTTAATTCATTAAACAATGCAACCGATAATTCTTCAGCTTCCCAAGAAGTATAGCTCCAACGAACTCCAGAATCAACCTTGGTTAAAACTGAACAATCAGATTTGATATCAATAATATCAATATGTACTACATTCATTAAAGGATGAACCATAGATGGCGCACGAACAACACCTGCACGACCTAAAATGCTGTAAGCAATATTTCCTTCTTCCATAAAACAAATCATTACCTTTTTCTGCCAAACCATATTCAAATAACCTTGATGACTTTTATTAATAGAAATCAAAATACTTTCATATCCTTTTGGATAAATCACTTGAATAGGAGTTGTATGTGGCACTCCTTTATCTGAAAATGTTGCTAAAACACCAACACATTTTCCTTTTTTTAATAATTCATACAATTCTTCAGGAAGTTTTACCCCTACATGTTTTGCCATAACAAAAACCTTTCCGAACTAATAATTAATAATTTTTCTATGATTCTGAAAACAACCGAAGCGTTACTTCATTTTCAAGAGCATATCCTTTTGGAGTTAAACGAATAACTCCTTTATCCTCTTGTAGAAACCCACCTTCTTGTAATTGAGCAACTCCTTTGAAAAAATGATTTTTTTGTCTCTCAGTTGCTTCATAAATAAAATCAGCTATTTGTAATCCTTTTCGCTGGCGCAAACCCAACATAATTTTTTCCAAAGAAATTTGTTGTTGAGTCAAATGCTCAACTTCTTCAATGGGACATTGATCTTGATTCATTTTAGTTAGATATGTACCTAAATTTTTTCCATTTTGAAATCGAACTGTTCCATTAAAAGAACAAGCTCCTAAACCAAAACCTCGATACGCTTTTCTATCCCAGTATGCACTATTATGACGTGACTCAAATCCAGATTGCGCAAAATTTGATAATTCATAACGATCAAACCCATGAGATTTCAATATATCCACGGTCCAATTATATAAATCAACAACTGCATCATCAGGTGGCAGTGACATTTTTTTTGTTTTTACTTTAAAATACAATGGCGTATCTTCTTGCACCATTAAAAAATAAACAGAAATATGTTTTATCGGCCAGTTCATGGCTTCCTGAATCATAACTTTCCATTCATCATCACTCACGCCAGGCAGACCCAAAATGAAATCAACTGATAAATTTTGAAAATAATGAGAAGCATCACGCAAAACATCATACACATCAAGTTTTGTTTGATGCCGATTCAATGATTTTAAAACAATATCTTTTAAACTTTGTACACCAATACTCAATCGATTAATTCCAGCTTGATGCCATGCATGCAGCAATTCTTGTGTTACAGTACCAGGATTCACTTCTATAGTTACCTCAGTATTTTTATCAAATATGAAATGAGTGTTTAGTATAGCAAACGTGTCAAGTAGCAAATCAGCTGGATACGTACTTGGCGTTCCACCACCAAAATAGATAGTCTGCAAACGCTGCGTTGGCTTTTCCTGCATGCCAAAGAGTTCAATTTCTCGTTTGAGCGCATTATGATAATCTTTCATAAATTGTTCATGCGAAGCCATAGCAACAAAATCGCAAAAATGACATTTGTACGGACAAAACGGCCAATGTATATACACATGTTGTAAA
>DATIJN010000121.1:0-12396 GCA_035478615.1 Saccharimonadales bacterium (SeqCode) | reverse complement strand
CTAAAAATAACGTATTCATAACGACCAGAATGATCACGATACCAAACATATGGTAAACATTCGCGGCGGACAAGATAGGTACAATGCACAACTGGAACTTGAATTAAACCAATAATTTGTCTGTTAAAAATCATTTCGTAAAAAGGAGTTTGTGCTAAATAACCATGTGCATCAATAGCTGCATGATAGTTTGAATAATAGCTATGACCTGTTACTAAAAAGGGAGCAACAATAGGCAGTTGTGTATTCATTAAGCGTTCAAGTGTATGAGGTTTAATGAAATTATCACAATCTACAACAAAATAATGTGAGTTATGATTATACGCCCATTGAATAGATAATTCTCGAATTTTTCCTAAAATTTCAAAACGTTCACCATTCCATTCATGTTGACCATATTGCTGAATATTTTGTGCAACATCAGTTGCATCAAAAAAAACTTCAGCATATACATCAGAAACTTTATCGAGCCATTGTTCAAGTATTTCTGCAGTATTATCATTATTGTTATTCGTACGAATATAAATTTTTGTTTTATTTTTAGGCCAAGTTTGATTCTCTATGCATTGTAGAAACAGGGGAAGTGTATGGGCTTTATCCTTTGCTAAAATGGCAATAGTAACAAAATCTTTTGAATTATTATTTGGAAATAAATGTGCACAATGCATATTTGTTGCAATGCTCATACATACAAAAAAAAGCTGTACATTTTTCAGCAGAGTCATAATACTCTTTCCTTTTTTATAGGTTTGGATGTTTTTTTAAAAAATCTTGGATAAAATCAAGAGGCATTTGACTTGGGCTAGCCCATGGATTACAACCAAGATCGTTAACAGTAGAATTATTAATGCAGCTATATTGTAAATGAAATAGATCGGCAACATAAAAAAATGTTGCATCAATAAGTGATTGAATAATTTCAATATAATGAGTTCCTGGATTGCAAAACATAATATTTGTGCTGCCTGATCCAAGGAATGACACAATTGTTTTTGCGTTGTGAAATAATAGAATTTGCTCAGCAAGCGATAAAGATGTTAATTCATAACGTTTAAAACCAAGAGTTTCAAACAATGCAAAAATTTCATCTTCATTAGGGACAGCTCTTTTACCACCTGCATCTTTTCGTGAAATAAATACTTTCACAGTGCCAGGCACTGTGTCCGGCAGCCTGTCCGGCGTAGCCAAAGGCAGAGCCTGGATAGCCTCGTGCGAAGCCTGGATTTCATCTTTAGGTGAAGCCTGAGTACACATAGCTCCGGCAAGTAATTTTTTACGTACGTGTTGTAAAATTAAATCTATATTGTAATTTGCGCCATAGACAAGTGCATCAATTTGTGTAACAGAAGTTGGCATAATAAGAGTACCTGCTTTTAAACATAACTTTGGTGTAAGCGGAATAATCTTGCTGCGTTCAACTCCCCAAAGCTCTAATGTTTCTAGCATAAATTTATTATAATAGGGAACACATAGATAATCGTATTGCACATTGAAAAGTTCAAGAAGTGCTAATTGACCAAGTACATCAAATATCCAATGTCCATAACAGTAAGGGTACAGATGAGAAATTACAGCTACGCGTCCAGACAGTCTCATACTTGTTGAAGTATCTGGAATGTTAAATTGGGGGCCACTAAAATAATTTAAACCTTTGATTTGTGTTTCTTTGATAAAACAATCATTTACAAAAACATATCCACTGTCATCTAAATACATTTTGCCTTTAGGTATTTCCAGAATAGATGTTTCTAAAAAAAATCCCTGACAAGGAAAGTATTTTTCAGCAATATCTTGATACAACGGAAATGGATTGAAAGCAAAAGACATCTTATTTGTACATTTTATCTGCTGTGAGCTAGGATATTGGGCAACAAAATCTTTTATAGAAAGTTGTTGAATAGTTGTTGCTTGGATGTCAGAAGCTAAAATAAGGTATAGGAATGCGCATATTTTTTTCATTGGGTAAAATCTTCTTTTTGTAAATTTTCTATGACTTTTTTGATAATATATAAAGGCATATAGGTATTATTTTTCAAAGCTGCCACATAATCAGGGACAAAGCTTGTTGTTTTTATAGGCGTGTACGTAAGACCGAGTGCTTGGGACAGATACCAGAAGGTAGCATCATTAAGACCTTGAAATAATTCTATGAGCTTTGTTTTTTGTGTGCAAAAAATAGAATTAGTAAGACATGATCCTTGTGGTGATACAATGATATCTGCATTTTCAAATAAAAGAATTTGCTCTGCTACTGACATTTTATCAAGTTCATAGCTATGAAAATCTTGTTCTTTAAATAATTCAAAGACTCTTTCTTCATTGATAATCCGGCGATGAGCAGTGTCTTTTCGAGAAATACAAACTCGTTTATGTAGTGGTATCGTTGGAGTAATATGGTGCGCTGCAGTTGAAAGTTTTTCTTTTACGTATTGCAAAAGGTGTGGTTGCGCGTAACAAGAGAATAGAACACAACCAAAGTTTACATTAGAAACAAATGATGGAACAATCAGCTGCTCTGCTTGAATGCAAAAAGCTCCATGAGTAGGTGAAATAATTTTTTCAGATGGAATACCCCACATTTGCAATGTTTCTTTCATGAAATGTGAACTTTGCGGTACATACAAATAATCATATTCTATGCCTGCAAGTTCAAGCAGCGCTAAACGACATAAAACTTCAGAGATCCAATGCCAATAAGTAAAATATGCAAGTTGCGTGATAACTGCTACGCGACCAGAGACTTTTATGATCTGATTGTCAGGTATTTTTTGCACAAGATTTAAATGAACCTCTATGCCTTTCCACATTAATTCTTTAATGAAGTGATTATTGCTCAGAACGAAACCATATTCACTTTGAACTCTTCCATTGGGAATAGTTACAATAAATGTTTCTGCAAAAGTTCCTTGGTTAGGATGAGTATCTGGATTAATGGATAATGGGAATGGTTTGAAATCAAATGAAAATGCATCAAAACATTTTTGATAGGTAATACTTGGATCTTGTTTAAGTAATTCTTGCAGTGGTACCACATCAAACCACAAGTTTGTTTGTATGCAAAGTGGTGTAAGAATTAAAGTGATGATGACATTCATTTTTGTGCAGACTGACATTGCGTATACTTCCTTTTTTAAGTGTGTTGAGAAAATATCATTTTTTGATGGCAAGATCATACCACAAAAAATAGAATTTTTAACATCATATTAAATTATCTGGGTAAGGATTTGCTTCTTTTGACATGATTGTGCCGATTTGATACTTTTGCAGCATTCATACAACAGCAAAAAGGAGATTAGTTCGTGCAAAATCATCTGACAAAAATTTGGGTTCTTTGTTTTATAATTGTTTCTCAAATATATACTACCCGTATAAAACAGGTATCAGTTTTTGATTTTATAAAAGAATTTCCGCAAGCAACATGCTTGCAATGTACTCATAAATATTCTTTTAATATGACACCATATCCTTTATATCCGCAAGTTGATCAAAACTTTTTCCCGAGTAAAGGATTTTTTACTGATATGTTTATTATGCAAGTTCCGCAAGGTACAGCATATTTACATGATGGAAGCGGTGATGTTTTTTTAAATAATTGTTTTATAAAAGAAACGCAGATTAAAGATATGAATTATTTTGCCGGTCCAGAATTTGATATAGCTGATATTTCAAATATTGTGACTATACCAGGACGTGTAGCTGTAATTTCTCATATTTTTCCTGAATGTTATGGCCATTGGATATTTGATGTGCTTGGTCAATTAGCGTTACTTGAAAAACATAATATTGAGTATGATTATCTATGCGTGCCATATCATACCAAGTATATGAAAGAAGCATTGGATTTATGGGGTATTGATCGCAATAAAATTATTCCTCTTTCTCAAAAGTTGTGCATACAAGCTGATACTATCATCATGCCAACATCTGTTACGCAAACTGAGATAAGAGTTGGAAAAAACGCTAATTATAATGTTGATTTTCTTTTAAAGCATGTCAGTCAAAAATTACTGGCAGGAGCAATGTGTTCAAAAAATACACATACTTTTTCAGAAAAAGTATTTATTTCCAGAAAAGATGCAATTCGGGGTCGAAGAGTTGTATCAAATGAAGATGAAATTTTTGCATTATTTGAGCCACTAGGTTTTAAGCGTTATGAGTTAACATTATTGTCACTTGCGCAGCAAATTGAACTATTTAATAATGCAAAAACAATTGTATCATTTGTAGGATCAGGAAGTACTAATATTATATTTTGCAAACCTGGAACACATTATATAGAAATAGTACAAAAAATGGTTGATGCGACATTTTTTTACGTGTCAGATATTTTTAAATTACAATATAGTTTTATTAACAATTCTACAATTCCTGATCTTTTATATGGTCATCAACATAGTCAAGAAGATCCGTTTCCTTTAGATAAAATAAATTTTTTTTTAAGTCAGCATCCAGATTTATAGGATTTCCCCTATAGATCATCATTCTGCGCTATACAGTCTACGCAGAATATGCTAGGATTTGCGCAGTTATTTTAACAAAAAAATTAAAAGGATTTTGAGAATGAAAAAAAGAAGTTTATACCTTCCTATGTTGTGTATTTTGACTGCAGGTATGTTTGAAATAAAAGGATATAATCCATATTATTATGGAAATGATCCCTATGCATCATTACAATTGTGGGCTGACTGGGGAATGGGAGAAGTTTTTAATAAAGAGGATTATGTAAAATATTATTCTCATTATAAACATTATGTTGAAAATATATCGTTGATTGATATTTCAGATATTGATCTTTCAAAATTACCGTACCCATATAACACTTTATCGCAATTAGTACCATTTGATCACGCTGGTTGTTATGCTAACTTTGAATATATTGCAAAATTATTTGCCTCTAATTCTATTGTTAACGCTCTTGAAATAGGTTCTGATCGTGGACTTTCTACACGTCACATAGCATCGCTGCTTCCTGAAAATGGTAAACTCTATGCTGTAGATGTTTGGGATTTTACCAATGAAAGTTACTATAATAATCAAAGATATATTCCTTTTTTGAGCAATGTTGTACAAACAGGTCTTACTCATAAAATTTTTCCAATTAAAGAATTATCGCAAGTGGCTGTAGAAACATTTAAATTATTACGATTAAATTTTGATTTAATTTATGTTGATGGAGATCATCAAACAGCAGGTGTTTTACGAGATTTAGAACTTTACTATCCACTATTGAGTTCTCATGGAGTTATGTGTGGAGATGATTGGTTGGTAAAAACAACGAGAGTGGGAATCATTCAATTTGCTCAAAAACATAATTTAACTATTTATGGAGCATGCAATTTTTGGTTCTTAAAAAATGAAGGATCGTACCAACAAAAATCCTTCCTTGAGGCTGATGCTAGTGTTTGGACATTTTAAAGCTTAAAAAAAGAAAATTTGTCTATTTTTATATGAATCTTATTAATGACCACAAAGGAGAGTCTATGTTCTTTTTACTTGCAATTTTTTCATTATTTCATTTTACAGTTCAAGCAGATAATAATAGAGATAATTATTTAGATCTTATGAAAAAATGTTTAATGAACTCTATATATCAAGATTCTAATAGTTGGAATGCTTTAAATTCAGACTTAAATGTATATAGATCGGAAATTCGTGAAAAAGGTCTTGATTGGCCAAATGTTGCGCATACTATGATAGGATTACATAGACTGAACAATTTACAATTTTGTGTAGAAGAGGTCCTAGCAAATAATATTCCTGGAGACTTGATAGAAACAGGAGTGTGGCGAGGCGGTGCTAGTATATTTATGAGAGCAATATTAAAGGCATATAAAAACACAGAAAAAAAAGTTTTTGTTGCGGATTCTTTTGAAGGTTTGCCGGTACCAAATTTAGAATTATATCCTGCGGATGCAAGTATAAGATATTTGTCTCATATACCACAGTTAGCGGTTTCATTAGAGCAAGTTCAAACAAATTTTAGTCGTTATGGATTACTTGATGATCAAGTTGTTTTCTTAAAAGGTTGGTTTTGTGACACACTACCAAAAGCACCAGTAGAAAAATTAGCTCTTATGAGACTTGATGGTGATTATTATGGATCAACAATGGATTCACTTATTAATTTATATCCAAAACTTTCAGTTGGTGGTTATGTAATCATTGATGATTATCAGGTACTACCGCCTTGTGCTCAAGCGGTTCATGATTTTAGAAATAAATTTAATATTACTGATGAAATTTATTTAATTAGTGATGGAGTTGGTGCTTTTTGGAAACGAACCAAATAATAATTTTTTTTAAAATATTATTAAGATTGTCATGATATTTTTAATAACCATTTTTTCATTATTAAATTTTATCATTCATGCAGAGGATAATAAGACTTTGTATTTAGAACTTATGAAAAAATGTTTAATAAATTCTATACATCAAGACACTGATGTTTCTGGTGTTACTTATCGGTCAGGAATACGAGAATATGGTCTTGATTGGCCCAGGGTGGCGCATACTATGATAGGTCAGCATAGACTCAATAATTTGCAATTTTGTGTTGAAGATGTGTTACAAAATAACATTCCTGGAGATTTAATAGAAACAGGAGTATGGCGTGGTGGTGCGACTATATTCATGCGCGCAATTTTAAAGGCATATGACAATAAAGAAAGAAGAGTGTTTGTAGCAGATTCATTTGAAGGTATGCCTGTTGCTAAGGTAGATCAATATCCTGCTGATCAAAGTATAGCACATATAACTAATTGCAATTCAGTATTAGCGGTTTCATTGCCTCAAGTTAAACTTAATTTTTTTCGTTATGGATTACTTGATGATCAAGTTGTTTTTTTAAAGGGATGGTTCTGTGATACGCTGCCGATTGCTCCTATCGAAAAATTAGCTGTAATGAGATTGGATGGTGATTATTACAGTTCAACAATGGATGCACTTGTTAATTTGTATCCAAAACTTTCAATAGGTGGATATGTAATAATTGATGATTACCAAATTCCATGTTGTGCTCAGGCAGTTAGTGATTTCAGAAATACACTAGGTATTACTGATGAACTTTGCACAACAGCAGATTGTCAAGGTGTGTTTTGGAAACGAACAAAATAATTTTTATTGGCTTAGTAATTAAAATTAAATCCATTTAAGTAATTTATGTAGTAGATTTGCAATTACTTAAATGGATTTATCATTGATGATTATATAAAAAAGAGAAATATACATAAAAAAAGAAATTATAAAAATGAAAAACTATTATAAATTAGGATGGTTCCTATTATTTCTTATTATGAATAATAGATGGATGTTGGGTAGTCCTTTGCAGATTCTATCCGGTATGGAAGGTAATAGTATGGTTACTATTGATAAATTTACATATGGATATGGTAACTTGCGTATTAAAGAATGGGGAGAAGGTGCACCCTTATGCATAGGAAAATTTGTGTCACTTGCGGAAAATATTACGATCTTTTTAGGAGGGGATCATCATACTGAGTGGATTTCTACTTATCCTTTTGGCCATGTGTATCATGCCTATTTAGGTGGTCAAGAGATTAAAGGAAATGCTACTTGCAGCAAAGGAGGAGTGACTATTGGCAATGATGTATGGATTGGTTATAGTGTTACTATTTTGTCGGGTGTTACAATAGGTAATGGAGCAGTAATTGGTGCTTGTTCTGTAGTTGTAAAAAACGTTGAACCTTATTCTATAGTTGCTGGAAATCCTGCGCAACATAAAAAATATCGTTTTGATGAAGAAACTAGAAGTATATTGCAAAAATTGCGGTGGTGGGATTTGGGAATAGAGCAAATCAGAGAAATTTTACCTTCACTTTGTTCAACCCCAGATCTTGAAACATTAAAGGGGTGGTTGAAAAAATATAGAGAGGAAGAATAAAAAAATATTGGGTTTAACATAATAATACGAAGATGGTCCCATTTCAAAATGGGACTCTTCTTTTATAGATTAATTATTTTTTAAATTATCGATAATATCTTGAATTATATGTAGAGGAATTTCAGTACTTGCACCTCCTCCTTTATCATGCTCAGAAAATTCCATTGTTTGAATGCAGGTATAATCAACACCTACACCTTGTCCTAAATAATAAAATGATGTATCACAACGAGCCTGAAATATTTCTATAACTTTGGTATTTGGTTTACAAAATAAGATATTGGTCAAACCTGTTCCGTGTGCGCCAATGACTACTTCTGCATTATGAAATAATTCAACTTGCTCTAAAAATGAAAGCTTACTTAATTCATAACGTTCAAAACCATGAGCTTTCAGTAATGCAAATACTTGATCTTCATTTAATATTTGCCGACCAACACGCGAAGATCCATCTTTTCGTGAAATGAAAATTTTTGTACTAAATTTATGTTTATTAGGTCTATGCGCAACAAGAGGTAAAAATTTATTTCTATGATATTTTATTAGCCATGCTGGCCAATAAGTACCACATAAAATAGTAAGTCCTTGAAAAGTTTCACCTGGTGTTGGTGCAAGACGCGCAGAATAGGAAGGAACTATAAGCTCATCAGCTTGAATGCAACTGAAATCACCTTCTGGTTGTATTATTTTTAAAGGATCAATACCCCATGCTTTTAAAATATCTTTAATAAATGGTTTATCATACGGAAGATAAATATAATCGTAATCAATACCCATTGACTCAAGTATTGCAAGTCGTCCGAGCACATCGCCTAAAAAATGAGAATAAAATTCAGTTCCTCGTCGTGTAATGACAGCTACTCGTCCTGAAACTTTTCTTACTTTTGTAAATGATGGTGAAAATTCATTAATCAAATTCAGAGCAAACATTAACCATTGGCATTGTTCAAAAAACTCACGCAACATATATTTTTCATCAATAATAACATATCCAGGATATGAACAAACGCGGCCATCTGGAATTGTTAAAACAAAAGTTTCTGCAAAAGTACCTGTATAGGGTTGATTTTCAGGCCATTTGGAAAATGGCAACGGTTTATAATTAAATCTTGTAGGTCCTTTAAATGTTGCATAGCTGATTGAATTTCCGTATTTTTTTAAAAGTGATTCTATAGAGATCATTTGTAATTCATCTCGCAAAATAGGAACATCGTATGCAGCAAAAATAGATGAAAAACTGAAGATGACATAAACTAAAATGCAGAAATTTTTAAATATTGACATACATTTCTCTGAACTTTTTTAAATTATATAAAAAGATCTTATTTGTAGGGGATTTTTTTTATTCATTAAATATATAAGTTTTAAAAAATCCAAGCTTCATCTGGCGCTTCAAGCAATGAACGAACTTTATATTCTCCTTCATTTTTCAAAAACCAAAAATTACAATCAGAATATACCGTTAATTGTTTTTGTTGAGCAAATAAAAGTACCGCTGCACGTACTGTTTTAAGTAACCAGTCATCGCCACATACAATACCTCTGCTGCCAGCAAGTGGAAAATATAATTCTAAATCGCTGAGTACACCAGCAGTTTCATGATCACCATCGATATAGATTAAATCATAGTTATTTTTGTATGATTGAACTAATTTGACTAACTCATCCGAGCGGCCTTTAAGGGGCAAAATTTTAGATGTAAGTCCACTATGAATAACATTGCTTAAAAATTGTTCATCCATATTTTCGTGATATTCTTGCCATGTATCTATGGCATATAATGTTCCATGCTCTGGAAGTAAAGAAGCAATGTGCCTTGTAGAAAGTCCATAATAAGATCCAATTTCTATAGCGTCTACAATGTTATTATGTTTAAATAATTTCGTCATAAATTGTGAATTAAAATACATACCACGATTATAAAATGGTAAAATTGTCTTTAACGTGCTGTAAGGGTAAGGAAGTTTTGATATGTTTATTGTTGATATATCTACGAGATTTATATCTTCAACATATTCTTTATAATATGGAAAATATTTTATGTAATCTTCTTTGACAAATCTTTCTTTTCCCCAGCTTGTTTCATACGAAACATAAGCATCATTTCCATGGTAGCCGATATTATAACTATTGGTTATCGATGTTATGAATAGACAATTTAATATTAATAAAATCATTTTATTTGTGTGCATGGTAAACCTTTTTTTAAAAAAATAACTATTTTTGATCATGTAAAATTTTGATCACATCGTGAAAAATTTCAATTGGAATTTCTGTATTTTCAAATGCTTCTATACTTGAAAATTCCATTGTTTTTATGCAGGTATAATTGAGTCCTAATGTTTGTCCTAAGTAATAAAATGTAGAATCAGATCGGGCCTGAAATATTTCTATGACTTTGGTAGTTGGTTTGCAAAACATTATGTTAACAAGTCCTGAACCATTTGCTCCAATTACAATATCTGCATTACTAAATAATTCTACCTGTTCTAAAAATGAAAGATTGCCTAATTCATATCGCTCAAAGCCCTCAGCTTCGAGTAATTTAAATGCTTCATCTTCATTATTCATTTGTCGTAAATTAGTATCCTTTCGAGAAATAAAAACTTTTTTGCTAAATTTTTGTTCGTGAAGGTTTTTATTGACTAAAGGTAAAAATTTATTTCTTAAATACTCTATAGCCCAGGTAGGCCAATAGACACCTGATAGTCTTATAAGACCAGAAAATGTTTGTCCAGGCGTAGGTATTACTCGCACTGCAGATGATGGAACAATTAATTCATCAGCTTCTATGTAATAAAATTCTCCCCATGGTTGAATAATTTTATGTGGTTCAATACCCCAAGCTTGAAGCGACTCTTTTTGAAATTTTCTATCATCTGGCACGTAGATGTAGTCATAATCGATACCCATAGCCTCAATCATTGCAAGTCGTCCTAAAATATCCATAATCCAGTGTCCATAGCAACTCACAAATCGTCTTGCCAGGACAACAACACGTCCTGTAATTTTTCTGACCTTGTTGTATTGTATTCCTTTCCCGTTTATCAAATGAAGATTTGACCCAAACCATTCGCATTGTGGAATAGTGTCACGCAGCATATATTTTTCGTTAACAAGAACATATCCATCATATGAACAGACGCGTCCATGTGGAATTGTCAGCACCCATGTTTTATCAAGGGTTCCTATATGAGGTTGATATTGTGGAAATTTTGAGAAGGGTAATGGTTCATAATTAAATTTGGTCGGTCCTTTAAATTCAGCATAATCTACATCAGGACACTTTTTTAAAAGAGTTTCAACAGAGACAAGACTATAATCTTTGACTGTAGGAACGTCATAAGCATAAAGTCTTACATTTGAAGATAATACAATACAGCAAAGTATTAATAATTTTTGCATCATTATTAATATGTTTTTTATTGGATACATCATTACGCCTTTTATTTTTATGTATTTAAATTGTTAAGTATGTCATGAATGATTTCAAGAGGAATTGCAGTACATGCTCCTCCTCCTGGGTCACGATCTGGAAATTCCATAGTTTGCACCGCTTTGTATTGTATATCGAGTAATTGAGCTAAGTAGAAAAATGAAGTATCTGATCGTGCTTGAAATATTTCAAAAACTTTGGCACCAGGTTTACAAAAGAGTATATTTGTAAATCCTGCACCATGAGTTCCTACAATAACGTCAGCATTGTTAAATAATTCAACTTGCTGTAAAAATGATAATTGGCTTAATACGTAACGCTCAAAGCCTTGTTTTTGTAGTAGTTTAAAAACTTCATCTTCATTGATTAAGCCTCGTCCTACTGATGGACATCTATCTTTACGAGAAATAAAAACTTTTTTACTAAAAATATTCTTATTAGGTTTATGAGCAACAAGTGGTAAAAATTTCTTTCGATAAAATTCTACGAGCCATGTAGGCCAATAAACACCACAGCAGATAGTAAGACTATGAAATGTTTCTCCTGGTGTTGGAGCGAGTCGTGATGTAAAGGATGGAACAATTAATTCATCAGCTTGAATATAATTAAATTGACCACCAGGTTGTATCATTTTTAAAGGATCAATACCCCATGTTTTTATAATGTCTTTTATGTGTGAACTTTCATAAGGAATATAAAGATAATCATAATCTATTCCCATTAATTCAATGATTGCAAGACGTCCAAGAACATCGACTAAACCGTGAACATAACTATCGTATCCTCGGCGAGAAATGACAGCAACTCTACCAGAAACTTTTCTTACATTGGAAAAATTTCCTGTGGCAGACCAATGATTTATTAAATTTAAAGCATACATTAACCATTGGCATTGTTCATAAAATTCGCGGAGCATATATTTTTCATCAATAACTACATATCCAGCAGATGTAGAAACGCGTCCGTTGGGAATATTTAAAACAAATGTTTCAGCAAAAGTTCCTTTGTTGGGTTGATATTGAGGATATTTTCCAAAAGGTAATGGTTCAAAATGAAAAGG
>DATIJN010000120.1:0-2614 GCA_035478615.1 Saccharimonadales bacterium (SeqCode) | reverse complement strand
GCGCGGACAAATTGAAGGTGTTCGCATCGATGAATTTTATCGCGGAAGAGGAATTGGTAAATTAATGATAATGTGGTCTATAAACAAAGCACATGAACTTGGATGCCATTTGGTACAACTCACGATGGATAAACAACGTCTAGAAACAATCGAGTTTTACAAAAAATTAGGGTTTACTGCATCACATGAGGGCTTGAAATTACATTTTTAAGTCAAATGTATATTGTTGATTACTAATCCCAGTGCTTATAGTGATAGAATATTAGATAATTCAATCTAATTATGAAAAGTAGTTGGAGATATCACATTGAACCATTCAAAATTGAAATCGCACTACTGGAAATTTGCTTTCGCAGGATATGGATGCTTACTCATAGGCTTAGGAATCAATCGATTTGCATATACACCACTCATTCCAGCGCTCATTAGTCAGGGATGGTTGACTACATCAGGCGCTAGCTATGTAGGCGCGATAAACTTTTTGGGGTATTTTTTAGGGGCTTACTTAGGACAACGTGCGACACTGTATTTTCCAATATCAAAATTAGTTAAAATCAGTTTAATTGTTTCAATTGTCGCCCTTGCGTTATCAGCAATCAACTTTGGCTATCTCTGGTTTACTATATGGCGTTTTATCTTAGGTTTAACTGGTGCGCTATTAATGGTGCTAACACCATCAGCCATTTTAAAAAATATTCCCCTTGATTTTCGTAGTAGATCTAATGGACTTATGTTTTCAGGGATAGGCACTGGAATCATCATCTCGGGATTTTTTCTACCTTATTTTGCAATGAATATTAATATTTCTGCAGCCTGGTTAGCAGGATGTGTGATTGCTGTTTTTATAACGTTCTTTTCCTGGTCTTCAATTTCAAAACAGACACCATCTGTTAGTATTGCCATTCCATCAGAAAAGTCTGATCATCCCAGAGAATTTTTGTTATTCACTATTGCATACAGCTTATTTGCTATTGGTGTTATCCCACACACATTATTTTTAGTTGACTATGTGCATCAACAACTCGGATTTAATGAAGTGACCAGTGGTTTATTTTGGGTGTTGTATGGTGTGGGAGCAATAATTGGACCTTTTTTTTCAGGATTTATTACGGATGAAATTGGTATTTACAAAAGTTTAGTCGGTTCATATATTATCAGTTGTATCGGCATCATTATGATTCTCTTTAATCATATTACTATTTTCTATATCACATCCTCATTTATCATGGGTCTAATTTTACCAACTATTGTAGGCTTAACATCTGCAAGAATATTAGAAATTTTTGGTGCAGAAGCTCATCCCAAATTTTGGGGGAAAATCACGTTATATTTCGCAATTAGCCAAGTAATCGGCGCTTATATAATGTCATACATTTTGCATCTTGGTTATGACTATACTTTTTGTTTTATGATTTCAGCTATTGCCTTAATCTGCAGCCTTATTGTCATCAGTTTTGCAAAAAACAAGAAAAATATTTCGAGTTCATATTAAGCATTCATTATTGATCATTACCAAATAATCTGACTCGCCCCTTCGAAACGATGGAAGTTTTTTTGTTCTCGATTGGTTCTTTAAAAGCACTTGCTACGTGTTCAGAAGCACAATGATTATCAAATAGTCGTTGTTGCATTTCATTTTCTCCTCATTGATTAAATTTTTTTATTAGAAAGATATAAAAAAAATGATTTTTATTATTTTTTAAAAAAATTTTGATTTGTATTATTTTCATCAATATGCTGAATACTCAGCACGTCTACGCTTTTTGGATTATATTGTTTGAGGACATCACTATTCTAGATTATAATTTGCAATCATTGGGATACATTTTAAATAATGTTTCTGGTATTGATGTTAATCAAGCAAATCCTATGGGAGGATGGACGGCTTTACACGAAGTATTTTCGCAAAATGAAGGACATGTTAATTTCAACGATGCTGCTCATGAAGATAAAGAAGTTGCGAAAAGTAACTGTACCAAAGTAACCGATTTATTAATTGCTCATGGCGCAAAACCATTAAAAGCCAAAGATGGAAGCACTCCTTTAATGTGTTTGACATTTAATGGATTCAGTACATCTTATTGTAATAGAGTCATTGAAAGATATTATCGATTTGAAGCAGATTATTATGGTGTCGATCCAGAAATCTATAAAAGAGAATTATACAAATTACGAGCCAATGGGTTTAAAGAGGTTCCATCAGATACGCTACTAGGTTTTTTCGGATGCATGATGATGATACCTAAAGCTAATGCCATTGATGAATTTTGGAGAAATGTGGAACTTTCTAAAAAACCCGTTTTAGAAAATACTAGCTTATTAAAAATGAGTACCGGTAACTGAGATGACCGGAACCCAAATTTTTAAACGGGCGGATTTCGGCCATGTTCTTCTATGGACACAATATTTACCACTCTTATCACAGTAATAAATTAAAATACCCCTATTAATGTCAGGGTATTTTAAAATATTTTAGATTGCTATTTGAGGCTGTAAATAAAATTGTGTAACTGCTTATTCTAAACTACCATTATCGACTAAACGATAATAATAAAAAAAGAGGAATAAGCATGGAACACAAATTTGATATTGATCCAAATTTAATCAATGAACT
>DATIJN010000119.1:0-8180 GCA_035478615.1 Saccharimonadales bacterium (SeqCode) | reverse complement strand
AATTCAAGCTGTGCTATCCATGATCTTAGCGTTTGCGATGAAATTGCATTTTTGAAAAAAATTTTATTTTGATATCGTATTTCACATGTAAAATTTTCAAACTGATCACCATAAACAATAATGCTATCTAAAAAAGAAAATTGTTCTTCATGTTTATATAAAACAAGTTCTAAACCTTTGCAAAAAGTATCAAATTCACAAAGTGCTACAGCATCTTTTATGACAATTCTTTGATCTTGTATCTGGAAAACAAGCGAAACTTTATCACAACTAAGTATAGTTCCAAGAGTGCTTACAGATGAAAAAATATCTATATATTCTTGCTGACTTAATCGTAATAAAAGAATTTGATTCATGAAAAACACCTAATCAACTAAAAGTATAAAAAATGTATGTCGCAATAGCTTATGGAAAGTATTAGTTTTTAATCTATCAGTTTTAACAATTTAAAAGAATATATCTTTTCAGCACCTTGATCTGCTGGCACATCTTTAAATTTAATTGTTTTATGACTGTGATAATGTGTCATTAAATCATCGTACGTTGAAATTCCTTCAAAGCGTTTATCCAAAGTACTTTTGCAAACACATGCATACACACTTTTTCGAGATTCAATAATTTCATTATTTTTAATATTACTTACGATTATAACATGTCCTGGCACCCAAATAATATCTCCATCTTGCAATGTATCTTGAGGCGTAAGTTCTTTTGTGAAACGTTCCATAGCAGAAGAAGTTTTCCAAGGAAAATCTATGCCAGCAATTTGCGCCATTCTTAAAATAAATTCTGAACAATCATATCCATAAGATATGTCATTTTTTTCAGTTTCGTCATTGTAAGGCATAACAAAACTACTTCCTCCCAAAACATAAGGAATTTTTATACATGCAGGATCTTGACTGTTTTGAAATACTCTATCTACTAATTCATTAATAATTTTAACAAACAGCCTGCGAGCTAATCGTTGATTTTTTTTAATTTCTACAAGAGCATCGATTCGTGGAACAAAATCGATTAATACGGCATTTTCATTAAAATTAGGTAATTGTATCGCGTAATATTGTGCTGTGTCATGCTTTGGCGCTCGTTTAAAACGAGTTCCTATAGAATATAATTTCCATGGATACACCAGTACTATTGTTGGATCGTGCCCATATGCGGGGTTTGGGATTGCATCTAGGACTTGTTTATCCAGATCTTGCAAAGCAATTATATCTTTTTTATATATCCAAAAACTATTTAAATAGTCCTTGGTAGTATTGTGAAATCCATAAATTGCATTTTTACACATTACCTTAACACAATCATCTCTTTGTTCAAGCACTGTCACTATTTCATTAAATAAACATTGGTGAGCTCTTGAACTTTCTTTATTTGCACGTGTCTGGCTATTTTGTGGAGGTGGAAAGTTATTGTTCAATTCAATAACAGGATCTTTTACAATGGCATTTCCATAAAAGCATGTCGGTACAATTTCATCTATGAATGTTTGAGTAGGCATACTGACTGTTAGCAATAAAAAAAGACAGCCTAAACGATATATTGCATATTTAAATAAAAAACTTTCAGCATTATCTGAATAAAAGGATGTTTTTCCCATACTACTTCCTTCCTTATAAATGTGCGTGTTGCATATAATGTAGCATTAATGACATGCTATACACAATAATTTGTATATCATCATAGAAAATTAAATCTAAAAAAATAGGACAAATTTGTTAAATTTGACAAAATGTATGTGTTTATTAATATTCCCCACAGATTGTCCTTAATCCATAAATCTTATAAAAGGAGATTTGTTATGATGCCTATAAACCCTATTCTTGCTGCAGCAGCAGCTGATATGGCTGTTGGTATGGTCTGGTATTCAGACTATGCTTTCGGTCCATTATGGAAAAAAGTTCATGGTAAAACTAATGTAGAAAAAGATTTTTATCTACGCTTAGCAATACAAGCTGTCGGTTCAGTTATGCTCGCAACAGCTTTGTATATATCAATCATGACCTTTCAAAAAACAAATGTTGCATATTCACAAGAATTATTTACTAAATGGTTTTCATGGTTTTTTACAGAAAAAAATCCAGATACTTTATTAGTTTCAGCAATGAAAACAGCGGCTTTCATTTGGGTTGGTTTTTATGTGTCTGCTGGTATTTCATGTGCTGCTTGGACAAGTGCTCCTGCAGGAACAAAATTTGTAATTAAAGTAGGTTGCAAACTTTTCCAACTCTTAGCAATGGCTGCAGTTCTTGCTTCACTTGCATAATTAAAAATTTCTCCTAAAAAAGCCGGATGTTTTTATCCGGCTTTTTTATTTGTGTACATTTCTAAAGAAATGAATTAATCACTCGATTAGTCTGGAACCGCAAATTATTAATCGCGTTCTTTACCAAACAATCGAAGAAGATATATAAAGATATTTAGCAAATTAAGATACAAACCGATTGCACCCATCAATGCAAACTTTCCAGCATCTTGCGGTGAAGCTAAAACATTTTGGCTGAGTCTTTTTAGATTTTGAACGTCATATGCAATAAGCATTGCAAAAATACCAACTCCAAAACTTGCAATCACCATATTAAAAGCAGCACTTCGCACAAAAATACTAATCAAATTTGCAACAATTAAACCGATCAAACCCATGAATAACAAATTGCCCATTGAAGAAAGATCTGCATTAGTCACCCAACCATAGATTGCCATAACTGCAAACATAATGACTGCAATTAAAAAAACATAAAATATTGATGCCTGAGTGTACTTGTACGAAATTGGCGCAAGAGCAATTCCTTGTAAAGCACAAAATACGATGAACAGAGCACCCATAGTTGTGTAGCTTAAACGAGCAAAATTCCATTGCATGTATATAAGAATACCAATAGAGACAAATAAAAGCCCAAGCATAACACCAAAATTTGATATAAGCGAACGCATTAGTTCAGGGTTTACTTCAGGTGAAAGATAGTAAGAGACAGCTGCTGTAACTGCAAGACCTGCACACATCCAGCCATATACTTTAGCCATAAATCCTTGAGCCATTAAACCATAATGACCCTGATTATTATAGTTCATTTTTGTTCCTTTCCATTAAAAAAGAAGATACATAACCTTTTAGAAAACACATTTTTTAACAATCTACTATATTCTTCATAAGAGATAAAGACAAACTATAGACTCTTGAGTATTGTTGTAGTAAAACAAATAGCAAGAATAAATCCTGCTATTTCAAGTTCTTAAAAAAGGAAAAAAATGAAGCGCCAACAATTGCCCAAAAATATATTATTTTTAGCAACGTGTGTCACATTTTTATGTTGGAATGGATCATCAATAATTTCTAATGGTAAAGATAAACGACCAGATATCAATTTTTACGGAACCATTGAAGATCATAAAGAAAAATTTAATGTGGAAGATATTTTAATTGGTGGCAGATATGAACAAATCTCTGTATATCAAACTCTAAAAGATTATAAAAAACCAACAGAGAAAGATGCTAGTACCAAATCCGAAATCGATCCTAAACAAAATAAATCTATTTTAGATCTACATGATGTTGCTTCAATAGAACTCATTCATGCTGATCACCCAATAGCATCTGAAATAGAAATTAATAATCGAAAATATGTTGAAATTCTTGTAACATTAATCAATGGAAGTAAACAAAATTATTTGATTGAAAGTTCACGAGAAGTATCATGTTTAAAAATTGATAAAGGACCCGATATCCAAGAAAATCCCATTCTTGAAGCGCGTAAACTTAATATGATTCATATAAGAAACATTATTATTAAAGGATATAAATCAGCAAAAGATGTAAAACATACACGACAGCAAGATGATGACTCGCAAGCTATTAAAAAATCAGACGTTGCATATGCTACTGAAAAAACGCTTGACCAAATAGAAGAAAAAGTAAAAAATTTAAAGCAAGAAGATCCATCAGCTTTTGAAAAATTTAAAAGTTCTATGCTTTCATTATTAAGATCATTGCGCCAACAATTACAGACAATGCTCAATATGTTAAAAAGCTAAGATACAGTAATTTTACCAAATAATTAAAAACGCATTAACTCAATCAAAATATTGATTCAAAAGGAGCACTCACATGCCTGTGACCATCACAAAAGATAATTTTGAAAAAGAAATAAAACAATACGATAAACCAGTTGTTATTGATGTTTACGCAACATGGTGTGGTCCATGTCAACAAATGAAACCAATCTTTACTGAACTTGCAGATGAATTTGCAGGACGTTGCAAATTTGCGGCACTCAACGTTGATGAAGTCAGAGACTTGTCAATCATGTTTGGTGTAACATCAGTCCCAACATTTGTTTTTTATAACAATGGTGAAATACATTCTAAAGAAACTGGTTACATGAGCAGAGAAGCTTTAAAATCTCGAGTGGAAGAATTTATTGCTTCAGTATAAAAAAATAGGGACAGTTTAAAAACTGTCCCTTATTATTTTAAGTTTATTTTTAATTTAAAATGCTCTTATGAACCGATTCTATCACTCATAGCTCCTATTATATTACCTTGAGCATCATAAGTTTCAACGGTAACAAAAACCTCTCCAGTTTGACGATCTATCGTTAAAGTCACTTCATCTCCTGGATTAATTTCTACATCCCCAGACTCTATAGCTTCCTGCAAAGCGGCTTGAGCATACTCGGCATCACTACCCTGAGCAGGTGTAGACGGCCTAAAATCTTGTTGTCCTCCTTCAACAGCTGGACGATAATAATATACTGGCACTGCAGCAACATCGACACTAGTTGAAGCATCTTCTGGTGAGCCCTGCTGGCTCGCCTGAATCGGATGAATGAGCATTATTGAATAAATAAAAAAAAGAGTAAGTAATATATTTTTCATAAATTTCCCTAATATCACCTAATAATAAATTACTGCTTAAAAAGGATATCATTTTTGCCCTAAAAAATACAATAGTTAGCCTTTTTTTCTACTTTTTTAACAAGATACATTTTTTCATTTTTTGGTAAAAAAAGCAGGAACCGCTTTTAACGATTCCTGGCTGTTTTTTAGATTTTTCAGCACATCCAATAAAACAAAAGTGCTAAAGACATAAACAATGGGATCAGATCAATGGCTAAAAATAACACATCAACCCTATCTTCTATTTTTCGGGGATTCTGCCAATACCATATGCCTTTTGCTGTTAACATACCAAGTGCTGTGGCAATCCAAGTATGCATACCTTGATTCATCATTTCCATCCTAAAACATATTCTTTTATATAATACGAAACAGTGTATACGCATAGCGATATCGCATATAATTCATACCAATACCACATGTAAAATTCCTTACTGATTATTCTGATAAAATTTATTTTTTTTCCATGAAAAATCTAAAAAAAGATCCAACAATTATAAAAGTTATTGAAAAAATCAAAATCTCTTGCACTGTAAATTGATGCGGTTCTCTGAATTCAAAGTAAAGCGCAATCTTGTATGATAATACTGATACAATAACCATCAGTAAAAATAGATATAGTTGTTGCTTTAAACAATTAAAATAAGTCATAAAACCTCGATCATTAAAAAATGACAGGAATTATTTTTTTTAACCAATTCCTGTCTTAACTATTATATTAAAAATTCTATTTATTAAAACGAACATCCGTTAAATAAGTAAGCGCCAAAAATAATGATCAAAATTTTAACACTAAGAGCTTTAATAAAATGTATAGATAGTATATTTTCACCCATCATTTTTTTATCTATTTCAAGCTCTGGCTTGCTTAATAGATCTTGTTTTAAAAACATTTCCCATGTTATGCATATAAGAACACAAGAAATTATACTATGCATGATCTGAGTCATTATCCCATCCTAATATTCGAAGTTTTATATGAGACATGATCACACATATCATAATTCCAATAGCATATAATTCATACCAATACCACATGTAAAATTTCCTTTATTCTTGTTTTAATCCTGCCGCCTCGTCAATAAATACTTTTTTTATTTCTTTAGCTTGCTCAATCCATTGTTTTAAATTTTCTTTTGGTATAAAAGTTTTTACAGCAAGCTTATAATCTTTCATAAACTGTTTATAAGTTATAAAATCTGGATGAGATTTTTTTGTTTCATATACATAAGGATAAAAAGGCGTAATTTCAAAAACAATGTTTCCCTCGGGGTCATTAAATAACCAACTATTATAGTATGGTCGTATTTGCTTATGATCATTGCTAAAGAAAAAATATTGCATAAAATCATTTTTTTTTTTGCCTACCTGTAAAAAACTGATTACATTCTATACCTAGATCAATACTATTTTTATTATAAATTCTTTTACCAACTATTAATTCTTGAATTTTTCCAGATTTTGAAATGGTATAACAAAAATCAGAAAGTGCACAATATCCAAATCTTATGCATAAATTGTTTTCTTCATCCACATAATCAATATCAATATTTGCGCATATTTTACATTCATCATCATGAATACATTCAAGGTTTATTTTTAGATACTTAGTATCAGACATTATGAATTTTGTTAAATTAATCATTATTATGATGCTGTAAATTATCAATCAAAGTTTTTTTTAATTCTTTAGCTTGATCTATCCATTTTGTTATGTATTTTTTCTGAATAATCGTTTTAAGTGTTGGCTTATAATTTTTCATAAACTGCTTATATGTTATAAAATCTGCATGAGATTTTTTGGTTTCAGCGTGCCAAGGATAAAATGGTGTAATTTCAAAAATTATATTTCCATCCTTATCATTATATATCCAACTACTAAAATATGGCCGTATTTGCTTATGACTATTAGTACAAAAAAGATATTTATCTACATCAGTATCTTTTATGATTCCTTGAAAATATTGATTCCATTCAAATCCCAAGTCACCAATATTAGGATTCAAAGTATTCTTACCCTCTATTATTTTTTGAATAAAACCAGATTCTGCAATTGTATAACAAAAACTTGATGTATGATCATAACCAAATCTTATAATTATATTTTTTTCTTCATTTACATAATCAATATCACATTTTGCACAAATTTCACAATCATCTTTCCCAATAGGCTCTGGCATAACTTTTAAATATTCAGTATCAGATATTATAAATTTTTTTAAATCTATCATTTTGCTATTCTTCCTGTTTTAGCATTCGTAATAAATCCAGCTTTATATAAAGCTTTTTGAGCAGCTGGATGCAAATCATTATAATCTTCTATAATATATCCATGATATTTATTGGGACTATGTTGATTAAATTGGATTATTTTTCCATCTTCAATTCCAACCCTATAGTCTTTACCAGGCACTTCTATTGATTCATCGAGTGCTTTTTGACCATTGCGAGGTGGTTTGCTAATATTACCTTTAGAGTTTTGATGATGCTTTGGATTATCCTCATATTTTCCATTCGGAAATTCTTTTAAAGATTTTTTATCTTTATCATCTTTGGGATCTTTTTCTGGATCTTGATTATTATTTCCTCCATTACCACCACCTCCATTTTTAATTGCTTTTTCTTTTACTTTTTCCTTAATTAATTCGATCAACAATTTAATACCCAATCCAGTTCCTACAAGAACAGGTACTATTGGCCCTATAATAACTTCAGTACCAACACCTATTCCAACTATAACTCCTGGAATCGCTACCACCATTTTTACAACTAAGGATGATTGATCGTGCTGTAAAGGCTTTAATACAAGTGGTTTTTTAATAGTTGCAACACAAAATGTTATAATGTCTGTTGATTTCTCTGTTGAATCTTTTGGAATTAATTGTTTTTGTAAGAGCGCATCAGCATATTTAAATTTTCCTCTTGTTTCCCAAAATTCTTGAACCAAATCTTCTGCAACAGTTATTTCACAAAATTTTAAGTCCTTGTTCACAGGTACAGTTACAATAGATTTATCAACACATTCTATGGGTGGTGAATTAGCTACAAAAACTGCATAAAGAATGACAGCAGTATTAATGAAAGGCATAAAAGTCACTACTTGCTCAACGAGTGTACGTACTTGCGTAATTATATTAACTTTAACATTAGCTATGACTTTTGGCGCAGCCATGATTTTTGGTGCAACATTGATCATACTAATAGCCGCACCTGTTGTTACTGGAATGTGAGAAGATCCAGATGCATTAATTTTTGGATCAATATAAATATTGGTTTTACAA
>DATIJN010000118.1:0-4280 GCA_035478615.1 Saccharimonadales bacterium (SeqCode) | reverse complement strand
TGATCATTTGAATTTTAAAACTTTATCACTGATTGCTGCACAGTTTCCCAGGATTCAGTTAATAGGAAATTATGAGGTGCACCAGGTGTTCAAAATGAATCATATCGCTAATTGTGGTTTTGATGTTGTTACTGATGATTACATATTTACACCTTTTGCATGTGTGCATGATGTGCTGGTTTATGGCTACACCTGGCAGTTTGAAGGAAAAGAAATTATATATGCAACAGATACTTCTACTATGAAATATGCACCTGAAAAGCAATATGATTATTTTTTCATTGAATCAAACCATGATGAACAAAAGCTGGAAGCAGCCAGGAATGAAGCTAATAAGTATGGTTATGATGCTTATGCTGGTGGTAAAAGGCATTTATCCACACAACAGGCTAAAATTTTTTACTATATGAACAGAAGAAACCTGGAAGCTGAATTTATTGAACTACACAAAAGCAAAAGATTTTATTAGGGTGGTGGAAAGATGGATCAAAATGAAATTGTATTTCCTGAATCGGAAATAACAGTGCAGCCTGGAAATATTGTTTTTAACAGCTATTTAGCGATAAAGGAACAGGCTGAAGTGTTAGCTGAAAAGATTAAAACAGTGGAAGTAACTGAAGAAAATGTGAAGGAATCTAAAAAGCTGCTGGCAGCGATTAATAAAAAAGTTAAGGAATTAGAAGATGGTAGGATTTCAGTGAAAAAAATGCTGCTAGAACCTTATCAGAATTTTGAAGATCAGGTTAAAGAAATTGTGACGATTGTTAAAGATGCTGATGAAGTGGTAAGGCTGCAAGTGAAGCACCTGGAAGAAGCAGAAAGAAAAGAAAAGCATGGAATCCTAGAAGGGTTGTTTAATAATCGGATTATTCATTATCCTTTTAAAAATTTGTTTAGCTTCCAGGATTTTATGAAGCCTAAACACTTAAATAAAGCTGTTTCTATTCGAGCAGTGGAAGAAGAAATGGTGTACTTCCTTGAAAGATTAAATTCTGATTTAAAAGCTATTGAAGGAATGGTTGATTCAGAACAGGTTTTAACAGCCTATAAGGAACTGAAAGATTTGGGTGCTGCTATTACCCTGGTTGCTGAAAACAAGCAAAAGCAGCAGGCAGTGGTGGATGCACAGGCACTAAAGCAGCCAACTGAAGATAAGATTGCTTATTTGGTTACTGTTAAATGTACAACTTTAAAAGAACTAAAGCTGCTGGAATATGAATTGAATGAACAGGGTTTTGAATTTACTGTTGACAAAATATTTTAATTAATTTGGAGGTTATTTTAAATGGCTAAAATGGAACTTTTAGAAGGATTAGAACTAGTAGATGCACAGTATGAAGAAAATAATCAGAAATGTGTGCTGGTGTTCCTGGATGAAAACCGTGGTGAAATTAGGGAAGTTAATTTTAACAGGCAAACTTACAACCAGGATTCACAAAGTTTTGAACCTGATGCTGAAAAGGCTGCAAAAGTAGATGAATGGTGTGAAACTTATTTTCAGCTTCCTTTTGAAAGGCTGGCTGAAGCTATTGGTGAAAGAAAAGATATTTATTGTTATGACACTTTTAATTCATTATTTGAAGTACAAATGATTTCAAAATTTGATGAAGATATGGTAGGACAGATTTTTGAAACTGAAATTGTAAAGGCTGAAGATAATGGTAAAAAGATTTCATTACAGTTTGAATATGAAGGTGAATTATATGAATCAAAAATGCAGTATGCCGATTATATAGAAGCCAGGAAAGAATGGTTTATCAATCCTGTTAAAAAGAAAAAGCAATATGATAAATTTGAAAAAAAGTTTTTGATACCTATAGGACAGATTGCTGAAATGGTTGGAAAAACAGTGATGGTTGAAGTAAAAAAAGCTTATGGAAAATTTATTTATTCTGAAATCAAACCATTTAAAAAACCGAAAAAATAAAATGCAGCAGGGATTGAACCAAAATGAACATCCAGGATTTACTTTTTTATGATATTGAAGTTTTTTCCCATAATGCACTGGTTGTTTTTAAGGATAGTAATAAAAAACTGATCAAAGTATTTCATAACAATTTTGTAAAGCTGGCTGAATTCATCCAGGGGAAAACCCTGGTAGGCTACAACAATTATCATTATGATGATTTGATTTTAACTTACATGATGGAACTGAAAAGTGTGCAGCAAATAAAGGAACTGAATGACAGGATTATAACTGGTGAAGAAGTAAAAATAAAAATCAGATTTAATTCCTTGGATTGCTTCCAGCAAATTGATGTTTCAAAGCCTAGTCTAAAAAAAATTGAAGGAAATTATGGCAGGATGATCCTGGAAAGCAGCGTTTCCTTCAATTTGGACAGGCAGCTAACACCTGAAGAATTTAATGAAGTGCTGGATTATTGTTCATATGATGTTGATACAACGATTGATATTTTTAAGGAAAGACTAAATTCATACTTCCAGCCAAAATTAAACCTGGTCGATATGTTAGGCAAAAAGGAATCAATCAGATGGAACACCACAACTATTAGTGCTAATTTGTTGCTAGATAAACCTGCTGCTAAGTGGTCAAATATTCGGATTGATGAAGAATTGCTGGAACTAGTGCCTGGTGAAGTAAAGGAAATGTGGTTGGAAAAAGCACATAGTTTTAACTGGAATGAAGTTAAAAATACGATTAGTATTGAAGCTTTTAATAATGTGATCCAGTTTGGTTTCGGTGGATTGCATGGTGCACACAAACATATCAAAAAAGTTAAGAATGTGAAGCTGCTGGATGTTACCAGCATGTATCCTTCCATTATTCTGATCCTGAAGTGTTTAGGAACAGCAACAGAAAAATATAGAAGAATCCTGGAACAAAGAATTGCAGCTAAAAAAACAGATCCAGTTTTAGCTGAAGCACTAAAACTAATTTTAAATTCTGTTTATGGAAATTTGAGAAGCCAATATTCCCTTTTGTATAATCCTAAAGCTTTATTAAGTGTAGTAATTTATGGGCAGGTTGCACTTTATGAATTATGTAAGCGGTTAACACCTTTTGTTGAAATTGTAAATATAAACACTGATGGAATTGCTTTTGTTCCTAATGATCCAGGTTATATTGCAGCCTATAAACAATGGGAACAGGAATTTATGCTGCAACTGGAAGAAAAGGATTTTGATTTGCTGGTGCAAAAGGATGTTAACAACTACATAGCGGTAAAAAAAGATGGTTCACTGATTTGTAAAGGTGGGGATGTAAACAGGTATGAAAAGGATGCTTTATTTAAAAATAACAATGCTAGAATCCTGGATTTAGCACTGGTTAATAAATTGGTTTATGATCAGGATATTTTGCAAACCATTACTTCTAACCTGGATAAACCACACCTGTTTCAATACATTTTAAAAGCTGGTGGAACATACCAGGGAACTTTTAATGAAGCTGGAACGGAATACAACAAAGTGAATAGAGTATTTGCCAGTAAAAAGGAAGGATTCTGTTTATTCAAAAAGCGATATGATGAAGGGTTAGTTAGATTTGCTGATGCACCTATGAACATGTTTTTATGGAATGATGACTGTACAGAACTAAACAACTTTGAAAACATTGTTGATGTTAACCATTATTATCAGTTAGTGATAAAGAGAATGGAAAGGTGGATTTGATTTGTGTATATCGAATTTAACGATAATAAGAAATTCCCAAAAAAGGGTGCAGATATGGCAGATAATCCTGAAAGCTTCCAGGATGCAGGATATGTTTTAAAAGAAAATGATTTAGTAGTGGATGTGGATAATGTTGAAAAGCATGTGCTGGAAAAGCTGATCAGTTTGTTCAACATTAAAACACAAATAGTATGGACAACCAGGGGTGCACACTTCTATTTTAAAAAACCAATAGGCTTTAAGGGTAGTAAAAAGGTTTGTCCATTGGGATTTGAAGTTGAATATAAACACATAAGCAACACAAAGTACATTACCATTAAACAGGCTGGAACATTGCGGATTATTGAAAATGAAGGAATCAGGGAAGATTTGCCTGAACTATTTTTCAGTAAAAGAAAATTGGAATCCTTATTAGGAATGAGTGAAAGTGAAGGAAGAAACAATGCACTTTATGTTCACAGAATGAAGATTTCAGAATTGCAGCAATGGAAAAGCATTTTAAGGTTTATTAATAATAATATTTTTGCTGAACCTTTACCTGAAGATGAGTTTCAGGAAGTTTCCAGGGATGGAATAAAAATTGATGCTAAAAAGAATTCTGAACCTGAAATTGCTGAAGTGCTGCTGGCAAAATATAAAGCTGTTTC
>DATIJN010000117.1:0-10198 GCA_035478615.1 Saccharimonadales bacterium (SeqCode) | reverse complement strand
TACTTTAATTATTTCGCCAGCAATGCCAACTTTTTCGATGCTTTTTAATAAATAAATTTTCATAGCAACCTTCTTGTACTTGAATATAATTTAAGATACAAAGCATTATACCAAAACAGAATCAAATGACTACTCCACATTATGGCTTTTGTATATTATTCCTACCCCCTGTACTTGCATACAAAACTGGTACATCATTTTTTATTTCAAAATACTTAATAAACAAAACAGCCAGATTTTTCATATACTCACAACACAACCATGACTCATTCCAAATTAAAATAATGGGAAAACCTTTGACTGGTTTAGCTTGAAAAAATAATTCTGAACAAATAAAAATTTGATATTTTTGACCATATAATTCAAATATATCCGTATTATTTTTAGAGCATGACGGTGTATGCAGCCTGTCATTAGTAGAAATACCCAATTTTTCCCAACCAAGCATATTGCATATTTTTGGTACTGTTTCAAAAAACGGTATTAAATGTTGTTTGTCATAATAATAAACAATCTTTCCCTCTTGTAAACACATACAACTATTAAAATTTTTACCATCAATACAACGATGGCCACCAAACATAATGATAGTATCATCATCAGGATCAGACCATAAAGAAATGAATTGTTCGTACTCAACCACATCAAAACAAAATGTTGATTCTGGCATGAGAATACAAGCAATATCGGGACGAGACATCATAGCTTCACGAATGTCATAAGCCATCCGGTAGCCAACAAACATAGGATTTTTATCGCCATACCACCAGGGTTTAAGATAATGCATAGGCGTTGATATTATTTTTTCTTGATAGAAAAATGGTCCAATAAGAAATGGAAGCAGAAAAAGGAAAGAACTTATAATTTTTTTTTGAACTAAACAAACCTGAAACAAAATTAAACAACTTAATACTATAAACGTTCCTAGATATTTCAAACACCATAAAAATTTTGGATAGTAGCATAATGGTATAAGTGGACTCAAAAATGGATATCCATCACATTGGCCCAGAGGAATCATACAACCATACATAACAAATAAAAAAAAGCATAACGTTGAAAATGTCCATGAATAACGAGTCATCATAAACCATATACCAGAGAAAACTGACAACCACCCTATTGTACCTATCCACAAACAGATTGCAGAAACTTGAATTTCTTTTGTAAAAATCATGCATAAAAACCAGCTACAATGAATTGCAAATACGCACAACCCCCACATGAGTCCACTCAGAAACGTAAGTTCTTGTTGGTTAGATTTAACAATCAATGGTATTAAAAAAATAAATGAACACGGAATTGAGAATGCAACGTTAAAAAAAGGAATTAAAAATAAAGCTGCAGATAATAAAATGTAAAACATTAACGTACCCTCTGGCGACAAATCAATAAAGTTGCTATAGTAAAATGCAAGATATCAATTTTTCATTAAAATTATTAAAAAAGAGTCTATTTATTATGAAAAAGTTTATATTTTCAATAATCTTTTGTAGTCATATAGTGTTATTACCTAGCGTAGTACAATATCCCCAGATGAATCCTGAGCAAATTGGTGCAGGTGTTCCAGTACAAGGTTTACCCAGACATGGTATGCCTTCAGTTGCTGACGTCTTTGCAAATATGACTCCAGAAGAAATTGCAGTAGAAGTTCAAAAAGGACAAGCATTTTTGGAAGATATGCAAGCGAAAGCTGCAAGAGGTAATCCAGAAGATATTCAAGCTCTGAAAGCTTTTGACGATGTATTAATGGAATTATTACAGAATATGGATTCAGAAAATTTAAATGACCTTCAAGATATTGCAAAAATGGTTGAACCGTATCTTGCTCAACCAAAAGAAGAAATAAAACAAATTGAACCAGAAGTTAAACCCTCTGAAACACCAAAAGCAAAACCTATCACTGTTGAAGGCACTGACGTTGAATCATTTCAAAAATTCATTGGTGCAATTTCACAAAATATTGATGAGATTATGCAAAAAATCGAAGGCAGCAAAGAATCTGCTGAGGAAATGAATAATAAATGGAGAAATAAAACAACCTTTAATAACATGAAGCGTCAAATCATTCATCTTAAAACAAAACGCTTAGCTGAAAAATTATCAAAAAAAGATCTGAGTGGGCAAGAAGACAATTTAGTAAAAAATTTGAAAAAATTTGCTAACGATCTAACGCAGCATAACACTAATTTTATCTTAGAAGATGAATTTGGACTTCCTACCAGTTACCAGCAAGAAAAAAAATATCTTAAAAAAACAAAATCTATACTTTCCTCATTTGATGATCATATTGATCAGATCATGCCATCACTTGAAAAGTTTTTACACAAATGGGATCCTGAAGCACTTGAAATGGCCAAAGAAGCTGACGCAAAAACAGTAAAAGCTGCTAAAGATGCAGCTGTAGCAACCGGACGTGGTTCATCAGAATTATCACGTTCTTCAGAATCATATGGATACCCATCTTCCCGATATGACCAATCACCGTCCTCATACCCAAATTATGGTCCTGGTACCTATGATCAATATCCTGGTTATTATGATCAAGCTGGATATTATCATCCAGGAGGTGGCTTTGGATCAGAATCACTAGGTGGTGAATCATCTTCATCTTCACCTTCATCACCAAAAGGTAGCGCAACTTCTCCAAAAGCTGCTGATATTAAAGCTCCAGCAGCAAAGGATGAGAAAGACAAAGAAAAACAAAGAATAACTATGGCTCCTTTTGATGAAACTATTAATGATATAGAAGACCATACAAGTCTTTTCGGTTCGCAACATGAACAAAGTTTTGTAAGCTTTATGCATGAAATTCCAATCAATTATCCAGAATCTACTGATAATACTCCTGATGTCATGGAATCATTTAACACCGATGAAAAAAGAAATTATGCAGGTGCTCTTCATTTCAAAGCTGATGCAACTGAACCTGATAAACCTACATTTGTTAAAAACCTTGATAGCGTTAAAACATGGGTAGATAATGATTTTAAAAACTACACAAGTGATACCATAAACAAATGGGATGATAGATTCGCACCAGAATTTTCTAAATTCGATGATATCATTACAACATTGAACAAAAATGTTTCAAATATGACTTCAGATGAACTTGCTAAAATAGCAGATAGTCCAGGGCTTGCAGATATACAGCGCAGACTTGCTGTATATAAAGATGCATATGACCCTATTGAACCAAGACTTACCGAAATAAGACAATTAAAAATGAATGATGAAGCATTTAAAGTTGACCCTCTTACAATGGAATATTATAGAACCGCACATGAAAATTTTGTGAATTTTTTTAGAAATAATGTTGGCAGAAAACTGAAAGAATACTCAGCAGAAATTGAACGTCTGAAACGAAAAGCACGTAGAGGTTCTGCTAATTTAAAAGTAAAAGAAGATAAAGCTAAAGAAGCTGAAGCAAAAAAAGCAGCCGAAGCTAAAAAGGCAAAGGAAAGTATACTTCCAAAACTAACGTAAAATAAAATCCCCGGTATTGCACCGGGGATTTTTATTATGTATCAAACCGAACAACTCTTTTTGGTTGCAGATATTGAGATGGTTGCGCTCCCATTTCTTCTATGCGTTGCCAATAAACGTCATCAGCTGATCGTGCAGCTTGAGCACTTGGACGTGCTGAAGCATTGGTTCTACTTGGTGTATTTGCTCGATATAATTCTTGTTGATATTGTTGTTGAGGCTGTGTTCTGTATTGTTGTTGTGATTGCGCTTGTGGTCTAAATGGTGAAATATTTCTGTTTGGTTGTGGTGCACCTGTCAGTAAAGTTTGTGTTCCTACGCCAAGTGCTAGTGGCTTAGATAATTTATCTAAAGTATCTAATTTTACTTTAATAACTTGTTCTTGCGATTCTTGCATAATAGCAAGAATTTTTATTTGTTGATCTTCTAAATTTTTTATTTGAGCGCGCAATGATTGTAATTTTGCTATATCACCACCTACAGAAGTTGTTTGTTCATTAAGAAGGCGAATGTCATTTGAAATTCTTTGAAACATAGGTTCAACAGTATATCGCAACATATTATCTAATTCAAAATTTTTTGCAGTTAAATCTTGTTCCCTTTTTGCAAATGCCACGATGCTATCTTGTGCGTGTCCAGAATACGACATAAAATCAGGATGATTAAATAAAATTACATCCAGTTGTTCTTGTTGCAGTCCATATTTATTGAGTAAATTTTTAGTTTCTTGTTGTCGGTAATTTTTATACCATTGATACACATTTAAATAGTTCTTAATTTTATCCCAATATGTTTCTTCAGCCTTAGGTTCAGGAGCTTGGAACAAACTTGGTTTCAACGTTGATTTTATTATTGGAGCAGTGCTTGCGCTCGTTGGAACTGTAGTTGAACTCGTATAGCTTGGACTTGTATATGAAGCATTCGCCATAGAAGGTTCTGTCACGCTTGAAGTGACGACCTTTGAAGAACTACTCATTGCTGGTTCTGATTCATACAATGAAGGTATTTGTGTTTTACTTGCAGTTACATGAGTTGTTGATGGCTTTGTTGTCTTACCCAGTGATGGCTGACTATAAGAAGGTTCAGCCGGTGTAAAGAGGGCAAGTCTTTCCTCAAAGTCATCATCATTTTGATCATAAGATGCTTGCAAACATACGCTACCTAAACTTATTGATAACATGATTAAAAAAAATTTTTTCATTATTTATCCTTTTTTTAGTTAATTTAAATATCTATAAATCTTGTTCTATACCTAAAACTTCTATTAATTCATCTCTTTCTCTTTCTAATTCATTCAACTTTAAACCTAAATCTTCTTGTTGACGCATGAGACTTCTTTTATAATCTGTCAATGTAGTAAGTTCATCATAAAGAGTTTGCTTATGTTTCAATAATTCATTTATTTCAGCTCGTATATGAGCTGCTTCATCTGTTTGCAAAGATGTGTTTTTTATTCTTCTTTCCAATTCAGCAAGCTGTAAACCTTTTTCAGATTCCCATGCTCTTATTTTTTGTCTTTGATTTTCAATGTCTACATTATTCAAGCGTCTTATTTTTTTTAATAATTCATTAAATTCTATATTCATCCATCTATACTGAGTATCTATTCTTTTAAATTTTTTCATTGGATTGGAAACTTCAACTTCAAATTCTTCACTTTCTTGAGGTTGCACTGCTCTGTATGAAGCTATTGGTGGAGTATTCGTTCTTAATGGTGGTATTGCTCTTGATGGAATTGGTGTTAAAGTTCTGGTTCTTGGATAATGAAAAGGTATTTCTATATCAAGCAACCCTTCTAAACGATCTTGAGTTCTTGAGGACGGACTTTCCAATGAATTAGATCGACTCGACATAGTTGAGAAACGATCTGACATTGCAGGAGATCGATATCCCGGGGATTGACGCAACTGATCTAAGGTTAATGGAACAGTTGATGAAGGCTGCTGTAAGAAGCTCAACTGAATATTTGGCGAAGGACGATTTGGTGAAGTAAATTGCATAGTTGATGAAGGCTGAACTAAGCTCAATTGAACATTTGATGAAGGCTGATCTGAACTTAATGCAGCATTTGACGAAGACTCATCTGATAAAGTGAATAAATCCCAAGCTGCCGGTACAGATAGAGGTATACTCGCCAAAACAGTTACTAAAAATAATTTTTTCATCCCTAAATCCCCTTCAGGCGCTTTACATGAGTCTAAGCCAAAACAAACGTCTGGAAAGCCAAAGACCACAGCTCAAGCCGTCTTTATCTAAACTAAGAATACCTTTTATAAAGCCACAAAATCAAGTGTTTAGACCTTTTTTAACATAAAATTTCCTCATAAAAATAGTAAAAAATAGGCAAATGAGGTCTTAAATTCCCCGCACGTGCCCGGCGTAGCTTCAATATTACTCAATAGAAAATGCAAAAGAAGGAACACTAGGATCAAACAACAATAAAGTAAAAAAAGCGAAGCCTGGGCCGTGCCCGCCATAGCCAAAGGCGTCGGCTGGGTAGCCCGACAAAAACAAAGAGGTCTTAAATTCCCCGCATAGCCCTGCTAGCCGCAGGCGGGGAATTTAAGACCTCAAATAATATATAAAGTTCTTATGAAGAAATGTGAGTGTTATACTGTAGGTTGATCAAGCAAAATGCCGCTGCATCGAGCGCAAATCCCATCATCATTGCAATCTGTGGTCCATTGCCAACAACGCAAACATTTTGTCCCAATTGCCTTACGTACCTCAATCCAAATGCCTGGGGTTACCTCAATCATTGAATTATCAACTTCAGATGCCATTTCAACTTGTGAAACAATGCAATATTCCTTAAAAAAAGCTTGCGGAGTTTGGCCAGATAAAACACGTAAAAAATGTTGAATATCTTTAAAACCTGAAAATTCAGGGCTTACGTATAAACGCAATGCCCCATCCAATGAATGCTTAATAACACCCTGCTCACGCAAATTCTCCAGCGCTTTTAAAATATACGAGCGAATGAGGAATAATTTATCCCATGTTGCCATAAATTCAGATTCAGCAGTTATTTCATTATCACCTGCATGTCGCAAGTAAGGCTGTTCACTCAAACGATATGCATGCATGACGCCATCAAAAAGAATTTTTGTATCGGTAAAATCTTGCAAATGAATTGAATCATCGCCCGGTTTTTTATATTGATCAAATATTTGTTCAGCAGTCAGTGAAAGAATTGGCGCCATAACAGTAGTCAGCGTATGTAAAATATGATAACAAACGGTCTGAGCACTTCGTCTCAAAGCACCATCAGCTTTTTCAACATATAAACGATCTTTGATTATATCTAAATAAAAAGCACTTAAATCTTTAGCGCAATAATCACCCAATTCGTGAAATGCTGCAGTCATTTTTCTATCACAATATGCATTTTGTACCGTTTGATTAAATGTGTGAAGACGAACTAATGCCTGTTGATCAATTGCAAACATTTTTTCAAATGGAACTGCATCTTTTTTTATATCAAAATCATATAAATTCGAAAGTAAAAAACGACTCGTGTTGCGAATTTTTCGATACACTTCAGAAACATTCTTAAGGAGTAATTCTGAAACAATTGGATCGCTATCATAATCATTACTTGCTACCCATAAACGGAGTCCATCAGTACCAACTTTATCAATAATTTGTCCAGGAGTAACCACATTGCCAAGCGATTTAGACATTTTTTTACCATGTTCATCTACAGTAAAACCATGCGTTAAAATTTCTTTCATGCAAGGTTTTTTTTCAAGAACGAGTGATGTTAAAAGTGAACTTTGAAACCACGCACGATGTTGATCTTTACCCTCAAGATACATATCAGCAGGATATGCTTGTAATTCATTGTTATACAACACTGCATAGTGACTGACACCTGATTCAAACCACACGTCTAAAATATCAAATTCTTTTTGAAATGAGGTTGACATACAACGTGAGCATGTATAATTTCCAAGATCTTGCACTGAAACATTGTCCCAAAATTCAATACCTTCTTTTTCAACACCAGAGGCTACAACTTCAATAAGTTCAGGTGACGTAAATACATAACCACACGTAGTACAATTAAGTGCTGGAATTGGCACTCCCCACGTACGCTGACGAGAAAGACACCATTCAAGTCGTCCCTGCAATGTAGCTGAAAAACGATTTTTTCCAGTCTCAGGAATCATGCACAACGTTTCAATTGCATCAAGTGCATGTTGCTTTAAATTATGTTGTGATAAATCACAAAACCACTGACTTGTCGCACGAAAAATAAGTCCATTGCGACAACGCCAACAATGTGGATACGAGTGACGAATACTTTGTTTGAAAAGTATTAAATCAAGTTCTGCTAATTTTTTTATAACCCAAATTTGTCCGTCTACAACAGACATACCAGCAAGTGCACGTGGCTTAATTTCAGTAGTATATTTTCCATCTGGTGACAATGGTGAATAAATTTCCAAATTATTTTTTATACCAATTTCATAATCTTCAGGTCCACAACCAGGAGCGCTATGAACACATGCAGTACCATCTTCAAGCGATACAAATCCATCACCAATCACGGGTACTTGCAAATCTTCAACAAATGGATGATTAACCTTTTGACCTATCAAATGTTCAGCAACAAATGTTTTTAAAACTTTGGCTGGCAATTGTGTAATTGCTGCAATTTTTGCAACTAAGTCTTTGCCAACAATGACTAATTTTCCATTCATTTCCACAAGCGCATACTGCGCACCAGGATGCAGTACAACAGCTCGATTCAGCGGCAATGTCCACGGTGTCGTTGTCCAAACCAAAAGACTCACTTGTCTTCCATCAACCTCTGGAAAAAGTTGTGAGGATAATTCTTGAGAAAATGGAAATTGAACATAGATCGATGGATCTTTGCGTTCAGCATATTCAATCTCAGCATTCGCCAAAACAGTTTGACATGAAAAACACCATGGAACTGTTTTTAATTTTTTCTGAATGAACCCTTGTAATACAAATTCCGCAAAAGCTCGCAAAATTGCTGCTTCGTATGAAAAATCCATAGTTGCATACGGTTTGTCCCAATGCATCATAACGCCAAGTTTTTTAAATTCTTCTCGTTGAATTTCGATCCACTTTTGCGCGTAGGCGCGACACGCTTGTTTTAATTCTTGGCGAGATAAATTTGCATGTTCTTGCGTTACCTTTAATTCAATGGGTAAACCATGACAATCCCAACCTGGAATAACGGGCACATGTTTACCAGACATACGCTCAGACTTAGTTACGATGTCCTTTAAAATTTTGTTGTATGCATGGCCCAAATGAATATTGCCATTTGCATACGGTGGACCATCATGAAGAATAAATTTTGTTTTCCCTTGATTATGAATAAACGTTTTTTCGCTTAAGTTTTCATCATTCCAACGTTGCAACATTGCAGCATCAGAAATAGAAAATTGAGCTCGAATTGGAAAATCTGTTTTTGGAAGATTTAACGTATCGGAAAACCCATTTTTTGTCGTTTCATCACTCATGGAAAACATACCTCATGACAGAAATAATTATACAGACACAATATTTGTAACAAAGAATACCAAAAAACTGTGCTTTTTTCTACGACTAGTTACCGTTAATCCATTTATCAAACATACGAACCACAGATCGATTATCTGTTGGCAACTGACTTCTATCTTTTCCAATCCAACGTAATTCTTTAGACTCGCTATTTTTCACCACGTGCTCATCACTTGCAACGCGCACTAAAAAGCGTACATCATAATGATAGTGCTCTTTTTCACGACTATTTTCAGGAATAAAATGAATATCAATATCAAAAATGTTGCAACTCACCGGAATAATATTTTTTATGCCAGATTCTTCTTGCGCTTCTTTTAATGCCACCGCTAAAATATCTGTATCTCCATCACAATGACCACCCAGCTGACACCAAACATTTAATTTGGCATGATGCATAACCAAGGCCTGAGATCCATCTTTACTCAAAAGCCACACAGAAGCAGTCATGTGCCCAATGCTCAACGATCTTTCAAAACAATCAACGTTTTGTTCTATGAATGAAAGCATACGTTGCTTGGCTTCAATTTCTTCTTTATCTTCAGGATTGTATGCGTGCAACAATGTAAGTATTTTCGATCTATGCATTTAAATTCCTTCCACCAAATCAATTTTGCTCAAGTAATCATTCTCAGGTATCATATTATACATGAAAACAATTGATCTAAAAAATAAAAAAATCGGCATTTGGGGACTGGGCATCGTTGGTTCATCAGTGCTTGAATACATCAAACAATTCACCAATCACATACAAATTCTGGATAGTAAATCACATGCAACGATTAATGTTATTGTGCAAACTTCGCAAACCATTAAAAAATTTTTAAATGATAACGATATCATTATCCCAAGTCCAGGGATTCCTCTGCAGGCTTATCAAAAAAAATATGGAGCGAAATTTATTTGCGAACTTGATATCTTCAGTTCACAGATAGCTCAAAATAATGGACCTGTAAAAACGATTGCTATTACGGGTACGGTGGGAAAAACAAGTATCACGCATATATTGCAACAATGTATTTGCAACTGCGTTGCTGCAGGAAATATTGGATATGCAATGCTTAACGTATGCAATCTACAACCACAACCTGAAATAGTTGTCCTGGAACTTTCAAGTTATCAACTACACTACACAAAGCATTTTGCACCAGACATGGCAATTTGGACTAAT
>DATIJN010000116.1:0-1516 GCA_035478615.1 Saccharimonadales bacterium (SeqCode) | reverse complement strand
CGATCAGTTGCATTGATGAGAAATAACATACTATCAACAGCAGTCTAATAATTTTCATACGACTCCATTTTTATTTTTAAAATAATTCCCGATGAAGGATACTAAATAAAATGGCAAAACTATGCAAATAATTATTAAAGTACCAATTACGTTGATGATTATAACTCATGCAATGACACATAAACTTTCTTCTGAAAGCTTTTCTACCACCTCAACATCTACATGCCAAGGGTCAACAGAATATCTATTTTTTTCATCGTTATGGTAATAAAGTAAATTATATAAATTTTTGGTTAATCGTATATTCTCCAAACCTTTACATCCCTTAAGAAAGGCTTTCCCAACTTGTTTTACAGATGATAATGGTGTTAAATCCAAGCTAATCAAACCAGTACAATTTAGAAGAAATCCATCTCCTATTTGTTTTACGTGTGATAATGGGCATAAATTTAAACGTCTCAGATCAGAACATTCACTAAGAAAAAAATCTCCTATAACTGTTATTTGCGACAAAGAATTCAGATTTACACTTATCAAACGGTTACATCGATCAAGAAAAGCATTACCTATGTGTATTAATTGTAATAAAGCACTTAAATTTAATACTCTTAAACCTGTACAACCACTAAGAAAAAAGTCTCCTATGTGTGTTATTCCTGATAATGGATCCAGATACAATTTTTTCAAGCCACTACAATTTTGAAGAAATGAATCTCTTATTTGTTTTACAAAGGTCAATGGAGGCAAATCCAAACTTGTCAAACCACTGCATTCATCAAGAAAATGAGTTCCTATTTGTATTATTTTAAATAATGGACGTAAATCTATATGTGTCAAATTAATACATTTATGCAAAAATCCATCTCCTATCTGCACTATATTTCTTCCAGCAAAAACAACATCTTTTATACTTACAGGAACAACAAAAGCGCGAGGAGTAGCTCTATGAGAATCATTGAAAACTATGAGAACTTTTAAAGTAGGATGAGTATTTAGAATGACTTGCAAGGTAGTTATAAACGGTTGATCTGTTAAATCTTCTGCTGGAAAAATAATATACTCCACCCCTGGATGTACCTGATTATTTTGAACACGCGCAATATGTTCATATTTTTGAGCAGCATGAACAAGACGCAGTTCTATTGCATGCTTACGCTTTTCAATTATTGGCGCATATTCTGGATCATTCTTAATCGATTTTTTTATGTAAACATATTTTAGATTTTCAATTTGTAACATATGATCTAACAATCCTAAGCGAACATTTAAAGAGCCTAACTGATCAGGTGATCCATCACGACCAATCCATTGTTCCCAGCTTAAAGCAACTTCATCAGTTAAATTATCATACTCTGGAGTAAGCCAAATAGGCACCATTGGTACTGCAAATTCAAGAAAGAATTGATCACGTATCAGAAAATCTCTGATCCATTGTTCCATTAAATAAATGTCATCTTTTAAAAGACCAAGCTGTGGCAGTCCATTTTGCTTTGTTTCTGGTGAAATTAAATGAACA
>DATIJN010000115.1:0-2734 GCA_035478615.1 Saccharimonadales bacterium (SeqCode) | reverse complement strand
CGTTGTAATATTAGTCGATGCCCAAGAATTAGATTCTTTAATAGCTGAAATATTTCTTCCAAACAAATTCTGACAAAGTATTTTGCCATTAGTCAAATCATATGCAATATATTGCATATCCATTTTAGACCCATCAACACTCCGCTGTCCATTAAAAGCAACACTAACATTATGCCCATTGGCAATAACTGCATTAATTATTTCAAGATGTTTAGATGGGACGGAAACCTCAGAATTGTTATCTGAAGGAAATGGAGTTAATGATATTTGATTCACTTGCGATCCTTGCGCAATAGTAAATGTTGGTGCACCAGATGGTACAGCTGATTGTAATACAATTGGTTGATTTGGATCATATGCACTTGGTATTTGTAATGATGTAGGCGTAGGCGGTGTAATTGTATTTAATAACAAATTATCAGTTGATTGATATATCACATTCAAATTAGTTAATGTAACATTAGTAGAAATAGCAGTTGTACCATCACTTGCAACTAAATTGCTAAAAGAAATATTAGTTAATAAATTTAATGTTAATGCATCATAAAGCATAAAAGATGCTGTTGAATTTTCCATATTAACAAAATTACTTATTGCAACTGATTTATGTTTTGCGAGATATTCTGCAATCAATGCAAACTGTTGAGGGTATGTTTTATCTATTTCTAAAAGAGAAGAACTACCATCACTAAATACTAATTCTAGTTTCAACTGACTTATAGTTTGATCTGATGGTATATCGACATAAGTTATATCATTTGAATAACTTAATGGATCAAATAATTCATATGAATTACCATTTCGCACAGAATGCAGCAAAGCTGTTTTATTTGTTATCAAATCAAACGATACAGATGATTTTTGTAAAACATTCTTATTTCCAACTGCTTGACATTGTAATCCAAACTGCTCAGTAGAAATAGGCAACTTAAACGGAGATGTCCAATTTGTATCATTATCGCCATGAAGGAAATCAACAGTTATTGAAGTAACATCATAAAGTGTTGAATCAATAAACACTTTTTGAACAGCTAAAACATTATTCGCTTGATCAGTAAATATTAATTGATAATTTCCTGATGAAAGTTGTGATAATGTGCCAATAACTCCTGCTTTCAATGTTTCAGTTGGTATAGAGAAGAACATCATATTACTATACGGCAAACCATATGCTGAAGATACTGTTGGAGTAGTTAGTTTTTTTGGGGTTCCAAAAGTAACACCAAAATTAATATAAGGATTCAGTGGATGATTTGGTACAACATTTGATGTTGTAGGATCTGTATAAAAATTTAAAATTGGAATATCTTGGTGAAAATTAGAACCATCATCCCAAACATCGCATCCCATTAAAGAAAGATATGATGATTCTGCCTGTAGTAAAGTTTGATCTTGCGTAAGATCGAGCTGTCCTAAACCTTGTAATCGATTTGCCGGCTGAATATTAAGTACAATGGAATTACCAGATAATAATTGACCAGCAGCGTCGATTATAACACGAGCTGGAGGTTGTTGCGGCATAAATGTTCCTGTAATATTTGATGGGAAAGTTTGTTGATATAAACTCGTGTTAAAAAGACCTAAATTATTGGTGTAAAAATCCATATAATCACCAAATTCGCAGTTGCTAGGATTATTAAAGAAAAATTCTGTCATTGCTGCTGCAAATGAAAAAGTCCAAATTCTTTGATAAATATTTAATCCAGGAATTCCAGCATTTAAAATATATTCTGGCAATAGTAAAAGTGGCATATATGTAAAATTATTAAGAGCATTTGCTTCTTCATTATGTTGTTGATGCAAAATATTTTGCCATGTAAATGTTTTAACTGACACAATGGAAGGATATAAAATCGCAGTTCCATCATAACCCAGATTTAATTGCGAGCCACTTAAACCATAACCTATTTGTTCTTTATTAATTTGTAATGTCATAAAATATGGCTGATAGTTAAACTCAAATATATTAATTGCTTGAATTCGATACAAAAGAAAATCTGGGTCAGTCTGAGAAACTGTATTAGCATTAACAGACTTTTCTAATTCAGAAGTATTAAAGTTGGTTATTAATACATACAATGGAGGATTTAAAGTTGATGGTGAATATGTATTTATTTCGTTATAAGATACTGTGGGAATTTGTCCTTTTTTTGATTTAGTTGCATATGCACTATTAAGACTTTTTACAATGTCCTGTAATTGAGATTGCGTAGCAATTTGTATAAACACACTCGAATTTGCAACAGAAGAATCTTTAATTTCAATTGCATTACCTTTAGTTGGTCCTGTTACAGATGTACCAGGTGCCATGAGGGATGCTGTATTTAAAAAATAATTATTAGTTCCTGTTGCCAATAAACCAATTTGCGATGGAGTACTTCCAGTTGCAGGCGATATTTGATTAATGGTTAATGTGTCTCCTGTATTATTTTGTATTGCAAAAATTACACCATTATCATATGCCGTGACATTATTATCATTAATTTCTATTAAATTATTTTGATCTAAACCATAAGAACAAACTGATGCCAGGCGCGCTAGCGTTTGGGTTAGATGAGTATTTACATAACCTTGAGCGATGTGATTAGTTCGGGGAATGGATGCATTTTTTAAAAATGTTGCTATCGATCCAAAATGTGCAGTTGAATTTTGTATCATTTCCTTAGGTGCTTGCGTAGAACCCCATGGACCATGATTCATAGTTGCAAACATCGGGAGTGCTGTTCCTGTTCCA
>DATIJN010000114.1:0-4584 GCA_035478615.1 Saccharimonadales bacterium (SeqCode) | reverse complement strand
ACTTGATCATGTGCAGTGAATGCATGAGTGAGTTGTTTTGTTCCAAGATAAATAGTTTTTACTAAAGGAACTCGAGCCAAAAAATCTTCAACCAAATGAATGATTGGTTTGAAAATAAATGCTTTTACTAAAATTCCAATGATAAAAATAAAAATAATTAAAAGAAAAATTTCATAATGAGGAATTGCTTGCAAGAATGGAATATGTAAATTTCTGATAGGAAGCAGTAATCCTTTAATCATATTGAAAAAAAAGTTGAAAAAAGCATACGTAATGATTATGGGAATCAAAAAAATTAAACCTGTTCCAAATAAATGCTGCAAATATGCGGCTGGACTATGATATAAATTTTTAATGTGCATGAAGTTCCTTTATACATTCATTTTTTAAACTTTCTAAAATTTCTTTTGCGGCAGATGCATCAACATGCTCAACCATGATACGCAAGATTGGTTCTGTATTTGAAGGACGAATAACTATGCGCCCTTTTTCTGGCGAAAGTGCAACTTTTGCAATCATGCTGTTAATTGTTTTTTGATCTATTTTTACTGAGAGCGGCACTGTTGCCTGTTCTTGAAATAATTTTTTATAAGGATGCAGGTTTATATTGTTGCCTGATGCAAGTGTGTCAAAAAACATGAGAGCTGCAAAAATACCATCACTGCAAAATGCATGATCCATCATGGTGATATGACCACACACTTCTGCTCCAAGATACGCTTGATGTGCAATGAGTGCATCAATAACATTTCGTTCCCCAACAGCAGTTCTAATTAATTTTTTACGTTGTGATGCAAAATAAGTTTGCAGTCCGTCATTACTCATAATGGTTGCAACAATAACAGGATTATCTTTATAAGCTTCATGCTGTGCAATGACTGCTAGAATATCATCACCATCAAATATTTGGCCAAGATTATTTGCGATAATCACTCGATCACCATCACCATCAAAAGCACATCCCCAATCAGCTTGATGTTGTTTAATGGCTTGCAGTAAAAGTTCTGGTTTACTACAACCGCTGTCTTTGTTAATTAAATTGCCATCTTGTGTATTGTTGATTGCAATCGTTGTAATGCCACATGCTTTAAAAATTCGCTCTGCTATTTTTGCTGTTGCGCCATGAGCACAATCAAGAATAACTTTTAAATTTTTGTATGGAGCATTATCGAGTTGATCAACTATTTGTGTTTCATAAAAAGAAGTGATGTCAAATGGAACAATTGTTCCTTTTTCATCAGCTTCTTCATCTTTTAAGAGATTTGGATTTTTGCAAAATTCATGAAACAGATGTGAAATTTCTTCTTCCATTTCTGTATTGAGATACCCAAATTCTGTTAAAACTTTTATGCCATTGTATTCAGCAGGATTGTGAGATGCAGTCACGACAATTCCGAGAATAAACATTTTTTCGTTGTTGTCTTCTTCAAAATCATCATCAAAATCCCGTCGTCCTTCCGACTTCGCCAAGGCTTCGACGGACACGTGGGCTTGCTTGTGCGCCGTAGCTTTAGCGTAGGAGTAACCCGAGGATCCAGCATTATAATCTTCTTCGTTATCATTAAGCGTATAATCTTTGATTGCTTTTGCTACAAAAGGGGTTGGTGCAATACCTGCATCAAATACATCATGTCCAAAATAGGTCAGACCTTTAACGAGCGCATCTTGTATCCAAGGACTTGAAGTTCTGGTATCGCTTGCTATTAAAATGCTACATGGATCATCAAATTCGGCAGCAAGCAAAGCGCCAATTGCATAACCGATATTTTGCATATCTTTGGGATTTATCAGACCTTGATTAACTTTATTTCTGATTCCACTATTGGTGAAAATATTTGCATTTTTGGTCATAACTTTATTCATTATTCCGATTCTTTACCTGATATGTGAATAGCTATATGGGATGGTATTAAGTTTACCAGTTTTATAGCATCTGGTAAAAAAAGATTTTCTCTGTTGAGCAAAATTTCATGATCTCCTTGCGCAAAATGTGATGCATCGACATGAACTGCGCTTTGAGCTGGATTAAATTGATACATTGCTTTACGTGGTCCAGAAATTTGTATAGTTACAGTTTCTGGTGCTGAAATGGTTCTTTCTTGGTTTTGGTAAAAGCAGAGTGGAACGGTATATTGCCGGGTTGTCCACTGGTATTGTGAAGCAAAAAACCATAACATATAGCCAATAAAAACTGCAGAACATTTAGTGAAGTGGGGGTGGAGTATGAGAGCTATCATGTGGTGTGCTGCTGTTTTTTTCGTCAGTGTCTTGTGGTGAAGTATATTTTTGTCCATAATGATTTCCTTTTTTTTCATCGGTATAAGATTGTTTTATAAACATAATTTCTTTGCCGCATTTTAATAATTGATCAATGGTTAAAAGTTGTAAGCATTTTCCTTGATACCAAAGCGCATGTTTGTGAGTCGTTGCATCAATCAGGAAAATAAAAGCATCAGTTTTTTTGGTAAGCAAAGTTGATGCCATATGATGTATATTTTTTTCGTTAAGTAACAGTAATTCTTGTGTTACATTTTTTTGCCATGTTACGTTAATGCTATGTATGATTCCGCAGTCTTGTGCCCATACAATCGTTGGATTATCAAGAGCAGTGCTTGAAAATAAAAGCTGAGTAATTTCTTGTTGAATGGGCAGATGTAACTCATAAGGTGCATGCAGGAGTGTTTCAAGATGATCGGTTCTTTGCACAACGCATATAATTTGTTTTTTTTGATATGAAGCCAACAAGCAAGATCGTGTTAATATTTCAAACCAATTTTTATTTGGTATTGTTTTGGGAGTTATATATTTTAATGAACTGGTAACAAAGTTTTTTTGTAATTGTCTTTGGTGAGCAATCATGCAAAAAATAATAAAAGCTGGTGAACATAACAACATGGTGAAAAAAAGAATGTTGCATGAAAGATAATAACTCGTAAAAAATAATGCACAATACGCATAGGTATAGAGTAGCAATGGTTTTGTATGATCGCTTTTTAGCCATGTTAACGATTTGTATGTTACAATTACAAATAAACATAACTCAATATAATTTTGATAGGTGTACAAGCCTAATTGTTGGGCGCAAAATTCAAACAGATAATGAAAAGGGTACATAGCTAACATTTCAATTTTCCTTTTTTTGGTTGTAATATATACAATGTAACACATTAGTTATAACAGGTTATGCTGTTACATTGTTTATAACATAATAAATTTTGATATTTTGAATCTAAAAGGAACCATATGAAAAAGCAAGAGATCGTACTCACCGGTGATAGGCCAACGGGTCCATTGCATATTGGGCATTATGTTGGATCATTGCTCAATCGTGTTTCTTTGCAAGATATTTATAAACAATATGTCATGATCGCAGATGTTCAAGCGCTTACAGACAATGCGCAAAATCCAGCAAAGGTTCGTGAAAATGTTTTGCAAGTTGCTTTGGATTATCTGGCTGTTGGTATCGATCCTGCAAAAACAACCATTTTCATTCAGTCCATGATTCCTGAAATTGCAGAACTCACTATGTTTTATTTAAATTTGGTAACGGTCAATCGATTACTTCGCAACCCAACAGTGAAAACTGAAATTCAACAAAAAGGCTTTGGACAATCTGTTCCTGCTGGATTTTTAATGTATCCAGTCAGTCAAGCAGCTGATATTACTATTGTAAAAGGGACTATTGTCCCGGTTGGAGAAGACCAACTTCCGGTTATTGAACAAACCAATGAAATCATTCGATCTTTTAATCGCATGTATCAAACAGATGTTTTCCCTGAGGCTAAACCTTTAATTCCTAAAGTTGCCAGGTTGGTAGGACTTGATGGTCAAGCCAAAATGAGTAAAAGTTTAAACAATGCAATCTTTTTAGGAGATGATGAAGATACCCTTAAAAAACGCGTTATGAGCATGTATACCGATCCTGGCCACGTACATGTCAGTGATCCTGGCAAAGTGGAAGGTAATGTAGTTTTTATGTATCTCGATGCATTTGATACAGATAGTGCTAAGGTGGCAGAGCTTAAGGCTCAGTATCAAAAGGGCGGCTTGGGCGATGTGGTGCTAAAAAAATATCTTTTTGAAGTCCTTAACAATCTATTGACTCCTATTCGTACACGCCGGGCGCAGTTTGCACAAGATCAGGGTGAAATGATGCGTATCTTGCTTGCTGGAACTGCAAAAGCTCGGGAAGTAAGTGTTCAGACTATGCAAGAAGTGAAAAAGGCTTTGATGCTGGATTATTAAGATTCAATCAGTATTTTGTGATATTGTTAATGAGTTAGGCGATGTAAAAATCATCTAACTCTTCCTTTTTTAAAGCCATTTTTTATACACTGTATCCAAAATAAGGGGTTTTATTCCTTAAATGGGGGACATAATGCATAAAAAACGAAAAATCAAATTTTCCAAAGATACAAGTAAGCTTTTGCCAACCACTGCAATTCTTATTTTTTGCTTTCTTTTTTTAGCAACTATCTCGATTTATTGGCGATATGGTACTCATTCAACTGATAGTCTTATTCGCCAAGATGTGGCAATGCTTCAAAAAATCTTTAAAAAAATTCATAACGATTGTTCAATTGT